>CALCBC010000125.1 GCA_937898525.1 uncultured Sphingomonadales bacterium | reverse complement strand
ACTTCGTCGACAATCGCCTGACATCCCTCGACACCCGCGTGACCGAGCTCGACACCCGCGTGGCCGAGCTCGACACGAGAGTCGAAGCGGTCGATTCCAGGGTCGACTTCGTCGACAACCGTGTGACAACCGTCGACACCCGCGTGACCGAGCTCGATACGAGGGTCGTGGCGGTCGATGCCAGGGTCGATTTCGTCGACAATCGCGTGACAACCCTCGATGGTCGGGTGACCCAGGTCGCAGCCGACCTCGGAGACCGCATCGCCGCCATTCCCGTGCGCGCCAACAACAGCTCGGCCCGGTCCGTGGCATCGGCAACCGGCGCTGATACGCTGGCGGTTGGCGACGGGGCCCGGGCCGCCGGCGATCAAGCCCTGGCCTTGGGGGCGGACGCCACGGCGAGCGGGGCGGCATCCACGGCCGTGGGTGAATCGGCCCGGGCAAGTGCGGCGGGTGCCGTGGCACTGGGCCAGGCGGCGCAGGCCGCCCATGCCGGGTCGGTCGCTGTCGGCCAGGGGGTGACGACCACTCGCGACAACCAGGTGGTGATCGGCTCGTCCGACAGCACTTACACACTCGCCGGTCTCGGCTCGCCCGAAAGTCTTGCCACCCAGAGTGGACCGGTCTGGTTCGTGACTTCGGACGAGAGCGGCAATCTGGGGCTCAGCGGTTTCGACATTTCCCGGATCGACCTGCTCGAGAGCGAGGCGGCCGGATTGCGAGCCGACGTCCTGGCGCTGGGCGGCCAGATGGAGCGTGGCCTCCGCCACGCCTATGAAGGCACCGCTTTGGCCCTGGCGATCGGCGGCGCCGTGCTTCCGGCTGGCGCGAGCCATTCCATTTCTGCCGGCTGGGGCACCTATCGCGGCGAACATGCCTTCGCTGCCAGCGGTGTCGCCCAGGTCCGCCGCCACCTCTATGTCCAGGGCGGCGTTGGTATCGGGAGCCGCAGCGGCACGGTAGGCGCGCGGGCCGGCGCAACGCTGGCATGGTGAAGTCGCTCGCCAGGGCCGTCGTCGCCAACGTTCTGCTGTTCGGCGCCGTACCGGCGGGGGCGCAGACCCCTCCCCCGGCGGGGGCGGAGGCGACGGTCCGGCCGGCACCGGTCAATCAGCTGCAGGCGCTGATCCTCGTGAGGTCGACGTTGATTGCGCTGCACCAGGCGAATGTGACCGGAAACTACACCGTGCTCCGCGATCTCGGTGCACCGCGCTTTCGTGACAGCTTCGACGCTGCCCAGCTCGCCGCTTCCTTCGCCGAGCAGCGCAACCGCCGCTACTTTCTGGCGGGGGTGCTCGTCGTCGATCCGGTGTTCACGGCGCCCCCGGTCGTGGCGGACGACGGATTGTTGCGATTGGCCGGCTATTTTCCGTCCGGTCCGATGCGGCTGCGCTTCGAGCTGAGCTTCGAGCTTGTCGGTGCGGAATGGCGAGTTGCCGGGATCGAGGTAGGCATCGAAGATGCCGCAGCGAACTGAGCCCGCCTACGCCGGCTAGCGCATTCTCCGCGAGCTCCTCTCCGCCGCGATGGAGAACGGCTGGATTCGCGGGCATCCGCGTTGGAATCGCTAGCTGGTGACCCCTACGGGACTCGAACCCGTGTTTCAGCCGTGAGAGGGCCGCGTCCTGACCGCTAGACGAAGGGGCCTTGGTAACCAGCAATAGCAGCCTTTCGTGGTGACCCCTACGGGAATCGAACCCGTGTTTCAGCCGTGAAAGGGCCGCGTCCTGACCGCTAGACGAAGGGGCCACGCCCGAAGGCGAGCGGCGCACTTAGTGGGGGGCGGGGGCGGGGTCAAGCCCCGCCCGGACAGGGCGCTAATCGGCCCAGGCGGCGTCCTCGAGATGGAGCTCGGCCTGCGGGCGGCTGCCCCAGTCGTCGATCTTCGCCCGGCCCGCGAGCCACAGCCTGCGTCCCTTAGCGCCGTGCAGCAGCGCCTGGCCGAGGTCGCTCTGCGCCATGCGGAACGCGATCGCCTTGAACGAGGCACCGTCATGCCCACCGGCGATCAGGCGCAGGTGGTCGCTGCCGACCACGTCGGCCTTGATCAGGTGTACCGGCCCGACTGCCACGCGCGGACCGGGCCAGCCGACTCCGAATGGCCCGGCGCTGTCGAGCGTCGCGACGAGCTCCGGCGTGAGGCCGCCCGGCGCGAGGGAGAGGTCGAGCAGCGTCGTCTGTTCCGCCGACGCGCGGGCGACAGCAGCGGCGAGCCGGTCGTCGAGCCACTCGGCGAGCGCTTCGAGCTTGTCACCCGCGACGGTGAGGCCGGCGGCCATTGCGTGGCCGCCGCCCGCCACCAGCAGGCCGCTGTCACGTGCGCCGATGACCGCGGCGCCGAGATCCACCCCGGCAATCGACCGGCCCGAACCCTTGCCTTGGGCGCCGTCGTCGTCGAGCGCGATGACCAGCGTGGGCTTGCCGGTCTTCTCCTTGATCCGGCCCGCGACGATGCCGATCACGCCCGGGTGCCAGCCGCGCCCGGCCACGACCACCACCGCGCGGTTGTGCTGGGCGGCGAGCTGGGCTTCGGCGGCTTCCTGTACCGCGAGCTCGATCGCCCGCCGCTCTTCGTTGAGCTGCGAGAGTTGCGCCGCGATGGCGCGGGCCTCGTCGGGGTCCTCGGTCGTCAGAAGCCGTACGCCGAGCGTGGCTTCTCCGACGCGTCCGCCCGCGTTGATTCGCGGGCCGAGCGCGAAGCCGCAATCGCTGCAGCTTGGCGGGTGGGTCAGCCGGCTGGCATCGATCAGGGCCGCGAGGCCTTTGTTCGCGCGTCGGGCCATGACCTTGAGTCCTTGCGCCACGAACGCGCGATTCAGCCCGTGCAATGGAGCGACGTCCGCCACCGTGCCGAGCGCAACGAGGTCGAGCAGGCTCATCAGGTCGGGCTCGGCCCGGCGCTCGAAGAACCCTCGGCGGCGAAGGGTGCGCACGACCGCGACGGCCAGCAGGAAGGCCACGCCGACCGCCGCGAGATGCCCGTGCGCGGCGGCCTCGTCGCACTCGTCGAGCCGGTTCGGATTGACCAGCGCGAAGGCGCGCGGAAGCTCCGCGGCGCATTTATGGTGATCGACGACAATCACGTCGATTCCCGCGGCGTGCGCGGCCGCGAGCGCGTCGAACGCCATCGCGCCGCAATCGACGGTGACGACCAGGCTCGATCCCTCCGCGCCGAGCCTGACGAGCGCCTCGCCGCTCGGCCCGTAGCCTTCGAGCAACCGGTCGGGAATGTAGTGCCGCGCCTCATGCCCGAGCATGCGAAACAGGCGGATCAGCAGCGCCGCGCTGGTCGCGCCGTCGACGTCGTAGTCGCCGTAGACGGTGACCGTCTCCTTCGCGAGCACGGCCTCGGCCACGCGTTCGGCGGCGAGATCCATGTCGGCGAACAGCGACGGATCGGGCAGGAAGCTGCGCAGGCTCGGGCTGCGGTGCCGTGCGAGATCGTCGCGCGTCACGCCGCGCGCCAGCAGCAACTGGGTGACGATGTCGTCCTCGAGCCCGGCCACGCCTTGGCCGAGTTCCATGTTCCCGGCACGCCAGCGCCAGGCCTTGCCGGTCAGCGAGCGCTCGACGCCGAAGACTGCGGGGCGGGTGGCCATGCGCCGGACCTAGCGGAGCCCTGCACGGGTGCAAAGCCGCGCGGTCATCTCGTCGACAGCTGCGCCGTGGCCACCGCTGCGTTGGCCGCGCTGAGGATCGCCCGGACGCTGGCCGTGGCGACGTCCTCGTCGATACCCACGCCCCAGATCGTACGGCCGTCGGGCAGCACGCATTCGAGGTAGGCCGCCGCGCGAGCGTCAGCGCCCTTGCCGAGGGCGTGCTCGAAATAGTCGGCGACCTCGATCTCGAGCTTGAACGTCTGCCTGAGCGTCGCCAGCACCGAGGAGACCAGGCCCTTGCCGCGGCCGCTGACCTGCTGGTGCTTGCCGCCGACGGAAATCGTCCCGGCGAACAGTCGGGTGCCGTCGCTCGCGCGGGTTTCCTCGTAATCGACTAGCTCGAAAGTCGAGCCTTCCTCGCCGAGGTAGTAGGCCTCGCGGAAGGTCTCCCAGATGTCGTCGGCATCGAGCTCGCGGCCGAGCTCGTCGGCGACACGCTGCACGTGACGCGAGAAGTCGACCTGCAGCTTCTTCGGCAGCTTGAGCCCCTGGCTCTGCTCGAGCACCCAGGCGAAGCCGCCCTTGCCGCTCTGCGAGTTGACGCGGATCACTGCCTCGTAAGTGCGTCCCAGGTCGGCCGGGTCGATCGGCAGGTACGGCACGCGCCAGCGCTCGTCGTTCTGCTGCGCATGGGCTTCGAAGCCCTTCTTGATCGCATCCTGGTGGCTGCCGGAGAACGCCGTGAACACCAGCTCGCCGCCGTAGGGATGGCGCGGATGCACGGGGATCTGGTTGCAGTACTCGACGGTCTCGATGATGCGGTCGATGTCGGAGAAGTCGAGCCCCGGGTCGATGCCCTGAGTGTACATGTTGAGCGCGACCGTCACTAGGCAGCAGTTGCCGGTGCGCTCGCCGTTGCCAAACAGGCAGCCCTCGACGCGGTCGGCGCCGGCCATCAGCCCGAGCTCGGCCGCGGCCACGCCGGTGCCGCGGTCGTTGTGCGTGTGCAGGCTGATGCAGGCCGCCTCGCGGTTCGGCAGGTTGCGACAGAAATACTCGATCTGGTCGGCGTAGACGTTCGGCGTCGCCGCCTCGACCGTGGCTGGCAGGTTGAGGATCAGCGGCCGCTCCTTCGTCGGCTGCAGGATGTCCATCACCGCCTCGCAGACCTCGAGGCTGAAATCGAGCTCGGTGGTCGAAAAGGTCTCGGGCGAGTACTCGAAGTGCCAGTCGGTGTCGGGCCGCTTCGCCGCCTCGTCGCGCAGCAGTTTGGCCGCGTTGATCGCGATCTGCTTCACCTCGTCGCGGCTCATCCGGAACACGATCTCGCGCCACGCGGGGCTCAGCGCGTTGTAGACGTGCACGATCGCGGCGCGGGCTCCCTCGAGGCTTTCGAACGAGCGCTCGATCAGGTCCTTGCGTGCCTGGGTCAGCACCTGGACGATGACGTGGTCGGGAATCTTGCCCGAGCGGACCAGGTCCTGGATGAAGTCGAATTCGGTCTGCCCGGCGGCTGGGAAGCCGATCTCGATTTCCTTGACGCCGATCTGGACCAGGAGGTCGAAGAACCGATGCTTCTTCACCGCATCCATCGGGTCGACGATCGCCTGGTTGCCGTCCCTGAGATCGGTGGACAGCCAGCGCGGGGGCGCGGTGATGGTCCGGCTCGGCCATTGTCGGTCGGGCAGGTCGATTGGGGGGAAGGGCCTGTACTTGCGGCCCGGTTCCTTGAGCATGGTCATGGCAACTCGCCTTATCGCCTCGCAAGCGCGCGGCAAGGGCCGCGGCACGTTTTCGACTTGGGGTTCAGTGGGCCCTTAGGCGGGTGCCGCGCCACGCGCAGGCCAATCGACGCGCCTAAGGGCGCGTAAGTCGAAGCAGCGGCAGGAGCGCGCGGCAGGTCATGCGGCCACGATATGGGCGAATGGTTGCCAATTGTCTAGCGGAGGCGTCCGGCCGGCCCGGAAGAGCCGGGAACCGGCCGGACGTCGATCCGGCTCACTGCTTCTCGAATGCGACGGTGATGTCGAGCTCGACCTCGTCCCCGACCATCGGAATGAAGCCACCGAGGTTCCATTCGGAGCGCTTGATCGTCGTTTCGCCCTCGAAGCCGACGGTCGCGCGCTGGTTGAACGGATTGGTGCCCGCGCCGACGAACTTGGCGTCGATCGTGACCGGCTTGGTGACGCCGTTGAGCGTGAGGTCGCCGGTGATCTTCGCCTCGTCGCCGTCGACGGCGACCGAGGTGGAGACGAACCGCGCAGGCGCGGGATCCGGACCGAAGAAGTCGGCCGGACGACCGTCCTGGCCCGCGCGGGTCAGGTGTTCG
Source organism: uncultured Sphingomonadales bacterium (assembly GCA_937898525.1). GTDB lineage: Bacteria > Pseudomonadota > Alphaproteobacteria > Sphingomonadales > Sphingomonadaceae > Croceibacterium_A. The sequence goes on along the minus strand of CALCBC010000125.1, from coordinate 35,507 downwards.
GTCAGGCCGGCGCTCGCCGTCACGACCTTGGCGATCGGGATGGTCACGTCAACCTTGGCGGACGAGAGGTTGGCCGGGTCGAGAGTCAGGGTTCCCTCGACGTCGCCGAAAATCCCGAAATAGTCGTTGAAGCCGAAGTGGTTGACCCGCCAGCCGACGAGCGAGTGGGCCGGATCGGTCTTGTAGGTGCCGGCGGTCACGCGGCTGGCATCGGCAGCTCCGGGAGGTCCCGAGGGGCCGCCCTGGGCGTGGAGCGATCCCACGGCGAGCACCGCCAGTCCGGCCGCGGCGATGGAAAGCGTCAGTTTGCGCATAGGGGTCTCCCGGTATGATGTTGGTGTGCTGCTTCGCGGCCAGTCTGACGCGGCAGTTTGACAATGTCCACCGTGAAGCGGCGACACGTCACCCGCCGCGGCGCCGGCGAAGGGAGAATCGCAGCGTTTGCGGTAGTGGCGAAGCAGTGATCCGGCTCGGCTCGTCGCACCTAGGGTGATTGCCGATGGTGGGGCCCCGAAAACTCAGGCATGATGAACGGGTTAAGGATGCGAGGGGCCATCGTGAAACGCTTCCCGGCCATCAGGCGGGCGATGCTGGCGGACGTGCCCGCCTGGCAGGCGTTCGGCTGGAGCGTGCTCGCGGTTGGCGTGGCGACCGGGGTTCGCTGGCTGATCGACCGCGGCGGCGCCGGGATCCCCTTCCTGACCTACTTCCCCGCCTTGACGCTGGTCTCGCTGTTCCTCGGATGGCGCTGGGGAACGGCCGTGGCGCTGGCGTCCGGCGTTGCGGCCAACCGTCTCCTGAGCACGGCCCCCCTCCAGCTCTTCTCGGGCGGGCGCGATACGGTGCTCGCCGCGCTGTTCGTGCTCTCGTGCGCAGCGCTCATCGGCATCGGCGAGATTGCCCGTCGCACGGTGCGCGAGGCGGACGCCGCCATGGCGCGCGAGGAGGCGCTCAATCGTGAGCTGCTGCACCGGGTCAAGAACATGCTCGCCACGGTCAACGCGATGGCGGTGCTGACCGCGCGGCACAGCGACCCAGAAAGCTTCGTCCCGGCGCTGACCGGGCGCGTGCAGGCGCTCGAGCGCGCGACCGAATTACTCGGCGCCGGGGAGAGCGCGCCGTGCGAAGTCGCCCGTCTGGTCAAAGCAGCCATCGAGCCGTTCAGCGCGGGGAGCAATTTCCTCGTCGAGGGACCGCCTTGCAGGCTTCCCCGCGAATCATGCGTGCCGCTGAGTCTTGCGCTTCACGAGCTGTCGACGAACGCGGTCAAGTACGGCGCTCTGTCGGTGCCCGACGGGCGTGTGAGGATCATCTGGACGCTCGAACCCGGCAGCGACCTGTTGCGACTCGTATGGACCGAAAGCGGTGGGCCGCCCGTCTCGCTCCCGACGCGCTCCGGCATAGGCAGCCAGCTGCTGCGGGCGCAGAACGGCCTTGCGTCCGTCGGACTCGAATACCGTCCTGAAGGCGTGCGCTGCGAAATCGCGATCGAGGGCGCCGTCGGATCGTCCTAGGGCGATCCGCCGCGCATCGCCTCGGCCGCGGTATTGAAGATGTCGCTGAGGTTGAGCCCCAGCGAAATGAAAGCCGCGATCATCGCGATCGAGATCAACGCCGCGATCAGGCCGTACTCAATCGCGGTCGCACCGTCCTCGTCCCTCAGCAGGTCCATCATCATCTCTGTTCCCCCCGGTGTTCTCGCCCGGGATGGGCGCCGGACCGTTAGCTCCGCCTGACCGGGCACGGTTAACCGCGGTCACGGGCGGTCAGGGTTTCACCGCGCTGACCAGCGAATAATAGCCGCCCCCGGTTCTGACCGCCTGCACGTCGGTAAACCCTGCACTTTCGAGAATCTCGCGGAACTCGGGCAGCGAATATTGCTTGCCGAGCGTACCGATCAGCATGAGCAGGCTGAACGCGGCGGCGTGCCACGGCCCGGTGCCGTCGTCGTCCATCAGGATTTCCGAGAGGAAGATCCTCCCGCCCGAAGGCAACGCATCGAAGCTCTTCTTGGCAAGCAACCTGTTGGTCTCGAACGACCAGTCGTGGAACACGTTGGCGAAGAAGTGCGCGTCGGCGCCGGTCGGCCATTCCTCGGTGAACATGTTGCACGCATGGGTAGCGACGCGATCGCTCATCCCTGCTCGCTCGACGTAGCCGGCGGCTTCGGCGGCCATCGCTGCGAGATCCATCAGCGTGACCTGGAGACCGGGATGGGCCCTGGCGATCTCGATGCCGTAGACGCCAGAGCCGCAGCCGACGTCCATCAGGTGTCGCACCTCGCCGAATACCGCCTGCGCCGCCGCGCCGCGAGCCGGGGCCATCGAATGCGCATGCATGAACCAGGCGATGCGCTGCGCCGCCTCGGCGCTCATCTCGCCGCGTTCCCACTCGGGAGCACCCGAATTGAAGCTCTCGGGCCGGCGCCCGGTGCGCACGGCCTCGAGCAGCTGCTTGTGCAGCGGGACCCGCTCGCGATAGCCGAGCAGGAACCCGCCCCAGTAACCTTCGCCGTCAGGGTGGAGCCAGGTCCGCGTCGGCGGCAGCGCGCGCCAGCGGCCCTCGCGCTTCTCGATCAGGCCAGAGGAGGCGAGGGCGGCCAGCAGGATTGCCAGCGCATGCTCGTCGACCTCGAGCTTCAGAGCGAGCTCGCCCGTGGTCAACGCCGCGTCGGATACCGCGCGGAACAGGCCGAGCTCGTCGGCCACCGTCGCCGCCGGCAGGCGGAACTGCGATTCCCACATGTCCCAGATCAGGCGGTCGTCGGTCGTCGGCGGCAGGTGGCTCATGATCCCTCTCTCCCTGGGCGATTTTGTCCGATCCATAACGGCGGGTGCGGACTTGGCCAGCCCCGGCGCTCGTGGCACAATAGTAACGAACGATAGAATCATCTTCGGGAGCATGCCAATGGCCACGGCCGCGCCGCGCACTGCGGACATCGAGGACACTGCACGAGAAGTGGAGGCGATGATCCGGTTCGTCGATCCGGGCGACTTCGTCACCCGGCGCTATGTGCGCGCGGGGGCCGAGATCAACACCGGGACCTATTCCGACCACCGCGTGATCGTGCGCGACGCGATGCCTATCCGCGACCATTTCGAGCTCGACGTGCACGGCTTTCGCATCGCCCGCCAGCCGACCGCGGTGAAGGACTTCCACGACAAGGCCGAAGTCGACGCGATCTACGAGCGCGAGGTCGAGGAGCACGTCCGCCAGCTGACCGGTGCCGACAAGGTCGTCGCGCGCGGATGGATGATCCGCACCTCGGCCGACCTCAGCGAGCGGGCCAGGGCCAAGGCCGAGAACTACCAGCACACCGGCGGCATCCAGCCGCCCGCCGGCGAGGCACACATCGACCTCAACACGCCGACCGCGCAGCGCATGGCCGAGTTCACCTACCGGAAGCACTTCCCCGATGGTCGGGGGTTCAAGCGTTTCCTGATCACCAGCTACTGGCGCACGTTCAGCGCGCCGCCACAGGACGTGCCGCTCGCGCTGTGCGACGGGCGCACGAGCTTCGCCGGGGAGGAGAAGTCGAACACGCTGTTCGTCGTCGACGAGTTCCCCGAAGGCGACGCGCTGACCGCGCCGGTCGAGGGCGAAGAAGCGATGATGGCGGCGACGATCCCCTGCTACCACCCGAGCATGCGCTGGTGGTACTTCGCCAACATGATCCGTGACGACGCGCTGCTGTTCAAGTTCCACGACAGCGACCACTCGGTCACCTGGCGCTGCCCGCACACGGCATTCCACGACCCGAGTTTTCCCGACGCCAACGTGCGCGAGAGCATCGAGGTCAGGTCGGTGGCGTTCTGGGAGTAGCAACGTGGGCGAGACGGTCACGATCTATCACAATCCCCGCTGCAGCAAGTCGCGCCAGACGCTCGAGCTGATCCGCTCTGCGGGGATCGAACCGCGGGTGGTCGAATACCTGAAGACCCCGCCGAGCCGCGAGGAACTCGCGGACCTCGTCCGGCGAATGGGCATCAGGCCGCGCGACATCCTGCGATCAAGGGAAGACGTCGCCGGCGAGCTCGGCCTGCGCGATCCGTCCGTGGGAGACGACGCACTGCTGGACGCGATGGCCGCAAACCCGATCCTGATCGAACGGCCGATCGTGGTAAGCGACAAGGGCGTGCGGCTCGGGCGCCCGCCTGAGGCCGTGCTGGACGTCCTGCCGAAGAAGGGCTGACCGCGCCCGCCGCACTCGGCGCCTGCCGGAAATGAGCCTGGGCTGGCGGCGACTGACGAGCGCGGGCCGAAAAGGTCAGGACACGGCCGGGTCGAGATACCGCAAGCGGCGTGAAGTTTTCCCGGGGGCGGGCGGGTCCCGTGCACTTCACTTGGCGTTCAGTCCGACGCTGGCTATAGGCGGCGCATGACCGCTCGCTCACCGCTGAGGATCGCCGCTCTCGCCGCCGTTGCGGCCACGCTCCCGCTCATCTCCGGCTGCTCGACGCTGGGCCTAGGCGGGGGGCGGTCGGAGACTGGCTATGTCGCGCGCGACGCGGAGTCGCTCTACTCGGCAGCCAAGCAGCGGCTCGACCGCGGCGACGTCAGGATCGCCGCCGCGCTGTTCGACGAGGTCGAGCGGCAGCATCCCTATTCGCCCTGGGCGCGGCGCGCGCAGCTGATGAGCGCTTTCAGCTATTACGTCGGCAAGGACTACAACAAGGCGATCGAATCGGCGCGGCGTTTCCTGCAGATCCATCCCGGCAACAAGGACGCACCCTACGCCTATTATCTGATCGCGCTCAGCTATTACGAGCAGATCAACGACGTCGATCGCGACCAGCAGATCACCCGGCAGGCGCTCGACGCCCTCAACGACGTCAACCGGCGCTATCCGGACAGCGAATACGCGGCCGATGCGCGGGTCAAGATCGACCTCGTCAACGATCACCTTGCCGGCAAGGAAATGGAGATCGGCCGATTCTACGAGCGCAGCCGCAGCTGGCTCGCGGCCCAGATCCGTTTCCAGAACGTGATCGACAACTACCAGACCACGAGCCACACGGCCGAAGCGTTGTACCGGCTGACCGAAACCAGCCTGGCGCTCGGTATCCCCAGCGAGGCGAAGAAGTACGCGGCCGTGCTCGGCGCAAACTATCCGGGCAGCGAGTGGTACGAGCGCGCCTACCAGCTGATGCAGCGGCACGCGCCCGACGCGAGCGCCTCGTAAGCGAAGATCAGGCGACGCGCGCCTGGGAGACACCTCGGTCGCGCGCGACGAGTTCGCTCAGCTGGCTCGAGTAGAGCGCCTGATCGAGGCGGACGCCGGCAATGCCGTCGTGCGCCCAGCGGATGCGACCGCCGAGCTCGAGATCGCCCAGCTCGACCGTGACGGGCTCGCCGATCGTGTAGGTGCGATGACCGAGGTTGCTGATCCGACAGCCTTCGCTCGACAGCTCGATGAGCAGCCCCCGCGCGGCTTCGCCCTCCGCCTTGAGCCGGACCGGCTGGCGCACGGCGTAGCGCTTGTGCGAACGGATTGTAAGAACGGTCATTGAACCCCCGACCTCCCGCTTCCCCGGAGTGTCGGGATAAGGCCATATGTCCGTTAATAAATTCTTCCACAGGTCTGTGCACAGCGCCCTTCTTCGAATTCTCGCGGCTGCGGACGGCCGGACCGGGCGCCGTTGCGCGGCGCGTAGGGCTCCCGTAACCTGCCGCGGCAGATGCTGACCTCGCTCTCGATCCGCAACGTCGTCCTGATCGAGGCGCTCGACCTCGCCTTCGGCCCGGGGTTGGGCGTGCTCACCGGCGAGACCGGCGCCGGCAAGTCGATCCTGCTCGACGCGCTCGGCCTCGTGCTCGGCAACCGCGCCGAGTCCGCACTGGTCCGCGCGGGCGAGGAGCAGGCGAGCGCGACCGCGACGTTCGAGTTTTCCGAGCTGCCGCGTACCGTGCGCGAGGCGCTGGCCGAGGCCGAGGTCGAAGTCGAGCCGGGCGAGCCGTTGATCCTCAGGCGCCGCGTGCGCGCCGATGGCGGCAGCAAGGCGTTCGTCAATGACCAGCCGGTCAGCGCAGCGCTGCTGCGCGAGCTGGCTCCGGCGCTCGTCGAACTGCACGGCCAGCATGACGACCGCGGGCTGGTCAACCCGCGCGGCCATCGCGCGCTGCTCGACCGCTACGCCGGGGCCGACGTGGCCGGTGTCGAGGACGCCTGGGCCAAGTGGCGCGCCGCCGAGGCGGCGCTCGACGCGGCGCGTGCGGAGATCGCCCAGGCCAGGGCCGACCAGGACCTGCTTCTCGCGCACCTTGCCGAGCTGACGGCGGTCGCGCCCGAGGAAGGCGAGGAGGAGCGGCTCGCGCTCGCGCGCGCCGACATGCAGAAGGGCGAGAAGCTCGCCGGCGACCTCGAAGCGCTGCGGCAGGTGTGGGACGGCTCGGATTCGGCGCTGGCGCAGCTGCGCGGCGCAGCGCGGCGGCTCGATCGGATTGCGGGCGAGCATCCGCTGCTGGCCGAGGCGCTGGCGGCGCTCGACCGCGCGGTGATCGAGGCCGGCGAGGCCGAGGAAACGCTGCAAAAGGCGGCCGAGGCGCTGAGCTTCGATCCGGCCGAGCTCGACCGGATCGAGACCCGGCTGTTCGAGCTGCGAGCGCTGGCCCGCAAGCACGGCTGCCAGCCCGACGAGCTGCCTGAGACGATGCGCGGGCTGCGCGCAAAGCTCGACGCGATCGAGGCCGGGGATGCGCACGTCGGCGCGCTCGAGCGCGCGGCGGCCGAGGCCGGCGAGGCTTACCGGCAGCGGGCCGAGGCCTTGCATACCGTGCGGGTCGAGGCCGCCGGGCGGCTCGACGCGGCGGTCGCGGCGGAGCTGGCACCGCTCAGGCTCGACGCGGCGCGCTTCCGCACGGCGGTCACCGCGCTGCCCGAGGAGCGCTGGGGCCCGCACGGGATGGATTCGGTCGAGTTCCTGATCTCGACCAACCCCGGAGCGGACTTCGCGCCGCTCGCCAAGATCGCCAGCGGCGGCGAGCTTTCCCGCTTCATCCTCGCGCTCAAGGTTGCCCTGGCGGAGCAGGGCGGGGCGGCGACGGTGATCTTCGACGAGATCGACCGCGGCGTCGGCGGCGCGGTGGCCAGCGCGATCGGCGAGCGGCTGGCACGGCTGGCCGACGGCGGGCAGCTGCTGGCGGTGACGCACTCGCCGCAAGTCGCGGCGCGCGGCCGGACGCATTACCTGATCGAGAAGTCGAGCCAGGGCACCGTTACCCGCACTTCGGTCACACTGCTTGACGCGGCCGGGCGGCAGGAGGAAATCGCGCGGATGCTGTCCGGCGCCGAAATCACCAGCGAGGCGCGCGCGCAGGCGGATCGTTTGCTGGAGGGGGTGTGATGGACCCGCTCGACCGGCCCGTGTGGAACGCCCTGACCACACGGCAGGCGCATCTCGCCGTGGCCGCCGGCACCGCTGTACGGATCGATCCGAGGTATGGCCCGTTCGCCGCGGCGCGCGACGCGAACCGGGAGGCGCAGGCGGCGCTGGTGGCGACGCTGCGCGGGCCCGACGACAGGATCGGCGTGGTCGAGCGCGAGGCCTGGCCGGTACCGCCGGGAACCCGCGTGCTCGGCGGCGGCGATCTCGTGCAGATGGTGTTCGAGGGGCCGCCGCCCGCGGAAACGGACGACCCGCGGATCGAGCTGCTCGGCGAAGCCGATGCGGAAGAAATGGCCGCGCTCGCCTATGCCACCGAACCTGGCCCGTGGGGCCGGGCGACTCACCGCTACGGCGACTATTACGGCATCCGCATCGGCGGGCGCCTTGCGTCGATGGCCGGCGAACGGCTGCGGATGCCGGGCCTCGCCGAGCTCAGCGGTGTCTCGACCTGGCCCGAGTTCCGGGGGCAGGGGCTCGCAGGCGCGCTCGTCCAGCGGGTGGTGCGCGGGTTCCTCGAACGCGGCGATACGCCGTTCCTGCACTGCTACGCGGCCAATGCCGGCGCTGTGGCGCTCTACGAAGAGCTCGGTTTCCGAGTACGCGCGCCGATGACGTTCACGATACTGGCGCTCGCCTGACGAGGCGCTAGAGTCGCGCCGATGCAGAGACTAGTTGCGACTTCGGCGGCCATCGCCCTCGGCGCCTGCGCCTCGGGAACCGGCGCTCCCCCGCCGCTCGACCCGCTCGTCGGAGACCGCGACCAGCCCGTGCTCGCGCTGTTCGAGCACGTGCTGACCGGCTACTTCGCCGGCACCGGCGCAACCGGGCCGACGATCTGCCCCGAGCTGAGGCCGGCGGCGCTCACCGCCGAACAGGAGCAGGCGCTGATCGTCCGCTTCGTCCGGCTGGCACCGGCCGAACGCTGCAAGCCGGGCGAGCAGGGGCCGGTCGACGCGATTACGGGCGAGCCCGCCGCGCTCGTGCAGATCTACGACTTCGCCTGCACGGACGCCAACCTGTGCAACGGCTGGGTGCAGCTGCCCGGAGCGCCGGCCACGCGCTACGCGATGCGCTTCGAGGAAGGCGCGTGGCGGTTCGACTCCGACCGGCGGATCCTCGCGGAATGAACGACACCACACGGCGCGGGGCCCTCGGCGGCGTGGACGGGGCCTCGGAGCAACTGACCGAAGCCGAGGCCGCCAACGAGTTGATGCGGCTCGCGCGCGAGATCGCGCGGCACGACCGGCTCTATCACGTCGAGGATTCGCCGGAGATATCCGACGCCGAGTACGACGCGCTGGTGCGGCGCAACGCCGAGCTCGAGGCGGCATTCCCGCACCTCGTCCGCGAGGACTCGCCGTCGCGCAAGGTCGGGCACGCAGTCGCTTCCTCGCCGCTGGCGAAGGTGCAGCACGAGGTTCGCATGATGAGCCTCGACAACGCCTTCTCCGACGAGGAGGTGGCCGAGTTCGTCGCCCGCGTGCGGCGCTACCTCAATCTCGCCGAAGACGAGCCGGTGGCCATGACCGCCGAGGACAAGATCGACGGTCTGTCGTGCTCGCTGCGCTACGAGAACGGCGTGCTCGTCCGCGCGGCGACTCGCGGCGATGGCCTGGTCGGCGAGGACGTCACCGCGAACGTTCGCCACATCCCCGACATCCCGCAGGTCCTGAAGCCCTCTCCCCTCAAGGGGAACGGGTTGGGAGAGGGGGAGTCTGGCGCAACCGCAGGCGGCCCCCGCCCCCCGCCCCCCTCCTCTGAAGGGGAGGGGAATATTCCTGCCGTGTTCGAGGTCCGCGGCGAAGTCTACATGGAGAAACAGGCGTTTACCGCACTCAACGCGCGCCTGATGGAAGAGGCGCGGGAGCGCGCCGGAGCGAAGGGTGAAATGTTCGACCCGTCGGCTGTCCGCCAGTTCGCCAACCCGCGCAACGCGGCGGCGGGGTCGCTGCGACAGAAGGATCCCAATGTCACGGCGAGCCGGCCGCTGCGCTTCTGGGCGCACGGCTGGGGGGCGGTGAGCGAACTGCCTGCAGCGACCCAGCACGAAATGATGCAGCGCATTGCCGAGTGGGGCCTGCCGATCTCCCCCGAGCTGAAGCTTTGCGGTTCGGTCGAGGAAATGCTCGAGCACTACCGCCGTATTGCCGCCGGGCGTGGGGCGTTGCCTTACGAGATCGACGGCGTGGTCTACAAGGTCGACCGGCTCGACTGGCAGGAGCGCCTGGGCTTTGTCGCCAAGGCGCCGCGCTGGGGCCTCGCGCACAAGTTTCCGGCCGAGCGCGCCCAGACGGTGCTCGAGGCGATCGATATCCAGGTTGGCCGCACCGGCAAGCTGACGCCGGTCGGCCGGCTGCGGCCGGTCCTTGTCGGCGGAGTCACGGTGACCAACGTCACGTTGCACAACCGCGACGAAATCGGCCGGCTCGGCCTCAGGGTAGGCGACCGGATCGTCCTCCAGCGCGCTGGCGACGTGATCCCCCAGGTGGTCGACAATCTGACCCGCGAGGAGCCGCGCGAGCCTTACGTGTTCCCCGATCACTGCCCGGTCTGCGGCAGCGAGGCGGTGGCCGAGGAGGGCGAGGTCGACGTCCGCTGCACCGGTGGCCTCGTCTGCAAGGCGCAGCAGTTCGAGCGGCTGCGGCACTTCGCCAGCCGCGGGGCGCTCGACATCGAGGGGCTCGGCGAAAAGACCATCCTCGAGTTCATGGAGCTCGGCTGGCTCGACAGGGGTCCGGGCGACATCTTCCGCCTGAAGAACCATCGCAGCGAACTGGTCGGCCGCGAGGGCTGGCAGGACAAGTCTGTGGATAACCTGTTGGCATCGATCGAGGCCCGACGCCGGCCGGACGCCGCGCGACTCCTGTTCGGTCTGGGTATCCGCCACGTCGGTGCAGTCACTGCACGCGACCTGATGAAGCGCTTCCGCACGCTGCCGGCGTTGCGCACGGCGGCCGAGGCGGCTCATGCGGGCGATGCGCAGGCTCTGGCCGAGCTGACCAGCATCGAAGGCGTCGGGCCGGTCGTGGTCGAGGCTCTCGGCGACTTCTTCCACGAGGAGCACAACCAGCAGGTGTGGGACGACCTGCTCGGCGAGGTCGATCCGCCCGAATACGTGGTGGAAACCAGGGCCAGCGCCGTCTCCGGCAAGACGATCGTGTTCACCGGCAAGCTCGAGACGATGAGCCGCGAGGAGGCCAAGGCCCAGGCCGAGCGGCTCGGCGCGCGCGCGGCCGGTTCGGTCAGCGCGCAGACCGACCTGGTGGTCGCCGGGCCCGGCGCCGGGAGCAAGCTCAAGAAGGCCGCCGAGCTCGGGATCGAAGTGATCGACGAGGCGGCGTGGGCCGAGATCGTGAAGGCGGCGGGATGAAGCAATCGAAGCTGGCCATGGGCATCGCGATCGGTGTCGCCGTCGGCGCAGGAGTTGGCGTTGCCATGGGCAACATCGCGCTCGGCGTCGGCTTTGGCGTAGCCATCGGCATCGCGCTCAGCCTGGCGTTCAGCAGCAAGGATGGTCAGGGCTAGCGCGTCCTGGCGAGGGTCGGAGGGGGAGGGGAGATGGTCGAAGCCGCGCCAGAGCGCGCGACTTACCGCAAGGTCGCCTGGCGCCTGCTGCCGCTGCTGTTCGTCGGCTACTTCCTGGCAATGGTCGACCGGGTCAACGTCGGCTTCGCCAAGCTGCAGATGGCCAGCGACCTTGAACTCAGCGACGCGGTCTATGGCTTCGGTGCGGGGATCTTTTTCGTCGGCTATTTTCTCTGCGAGTTCCCCAGCAACCTGATCCAGGTGCGCGTCGGTGCGCGGCGGTGGCTGGCGCGGATCATGGTCACCTGGGGGATGATCTCGGCCGGGTTCATGTTCACTGGCTCGATCGCCTGGGGTGGCATCGCGCGGGCCTTTGGCACGAGCGACGCCGAGTTTACCTTCTACCTCCTGCGTTTCCTGCTCGGCGTGGCGGAAGCAGGCTTCGTGCCGGGCGTGCTGCTGTACCTGACGCAGTGGTTCCCGGCGGCCCGGCGCGGCCAGGTGATCGCGCTGTTCTTCCTCGCGATCCCGATCAGCAACGTGATCAGCAGCCCGATTTCGGGCGCGATTCTCGAGTTCCTCGACGGTGCGCGCGGGATGCGCGGGTGGCAGTGGCTGTTCCTGCTCGAAGGCGTGCCGACCGTGCTGTTCGGCCTCGCCTTCCTGCGCCTGCTGCCTGACGGCCCGGGCAAGGCGCGCTGGCTTGGCGAGGAGGAGCGGGCACTCATCGCCGCACAGCTGGCCGAGGACGAACGGCGCAAGGCTGCGTTCCGCCAGCGCTTCACGCTCGCCGAGGTGTTCGTCGACTGGCGCGTCTGGGCGCTGGCGCTGGCCGATTTCAGCCGCGGCGTGTTCAACAACGCGCTCAATTTCTGGATGCCGACGCTCGTGCAGGAACTCGGGGCCGAGCGCGGCAACTACTTCGCGGTCGGTCTGCTGACTATGATCCCGTGGGGTACTGCGGCCCTGGCGATGGTGCTCTGCGCGTGGAATTCGGATCGCACGGGCGACCGGATGTGGCATTCGGTGCTCGCCGCGCTCGCCGCCTTCGCCGGGCTCCTGATCCTCGCCTTCGCCGGCCGCGAGCCGGTGCTGTCGCTGGTTGCCCTGACACTTGTCGCAGTCGGCGGAATGGCCTGGCTGGCGGTGTTCTGGACGCTGCCGACAAAGTTCCTTTCGGGCGTGGCCGCGGCCGGCGGCATCGCCTGGATAAACGCGCTCTCGCAGCTCTCGGGCTTCGTCGGGCCCGACCTGCTCGGGCGCGTGCGCGGCGCGAACGCGGGCGATACCTCGGCGGCGTTCCTGGTCCTGGCAGGCTTCGCGCTGCTGGTTGCGGTGCTGAGCTGGCTGCTGTCGCGGGAGCAGCGTGACGAGGCGGCCTAGGACTGGCTCTCCTCGTCTTCGGCTTCGTCCTTCTCCTGCTCGACGAGGCCCAGCGACAACAGGTTAACGGCGATCTCGGCCGACCATTCGAACATCGTCTCCCCCCCCCTCGCGCCGATCTGGGGCGGGTGAAACACAAGTTCCGGTCAGCTGATCTTCTGCATCAGCGGCTCGATTCTCAGCGTGACCACGTCGACGCCCGGCGGCCGCGTGACGGCGAACAGGATCGCTTCGGCTACTTCAGCGGCGGGCAGCATCTCGTGACGGCGCTCGAACGTGGCGAGCTCGCTGTCGGAGTAGGGCTGCAAGTGGGTGGCGATCGCGCCGGGCTCGATCAGGGTCACGCGGATCTTCTCGCGCATCATCTCCTTGCGCAGCGTCTCGGAAAACGCGGCGACTCCGCCCTTCGATGCGTTGTAGACGCTCTCGCCGACGGCCTTGATGTGCACGCTGACCGATCCGACCAGGACCACCTGAGCGCCGCCGCGGTCCGACACGCGCATCCGCTCGATCGCCTTCTTGGCGCAGCCCACGTAGCTGACGAGGTTGGCGTCGATCACCTGTCGCCAGCCGGCATCGGAAATCGTCGTCAGCGGGTCGGCGGGCAGGCCGGCGCACGCCACCAGGATGTCGAGCCCGCCGAGCTGACTGTCGACCAAGTGGAACAGCCGCTCAAGCTCTTCCGGCCGCGACAGGTCGCCCGAATAGACGAGCGAACCTTGCGCATGCCCACTGGCGGACGGGATGTCGGCCGAGACGACGGCCGCGCCGCGTTCGAGCAGCCTCGCCGCGGTTTCGCGCCCGACACCGCCTGCACCGCCGGTTACCAGGGCCCGCCGGCCCTCGAGGGATTGATCGGACATGCAGGGCCAACCCGGAAACCCGCGATCGGTTGCACGGTTCTTGTCCCGGGAGGAACGGCGTGCCGCGCAAACTCAAGGTCTTCCGCACCTCGATCGGCTTCCACGACGCCTACGTTGCCGCGTCGAGCCGAAAGGCGGCGCTCGAGGCGTGGGGCGCGGATGCGGACCTGTTCGCGCGCGGCGTTGCCGAGGAGGTCACCGATCCGAAGCTGATGGCGGAGCCGCTCGAACGGCCGGGCGAGGTGATCAGGGTCTCCCGTGGAGACCTGGCGGCCCAGCTCAAGGCGCTCGGGCCGCGCAAGTCGAAGGCGAAGAAGGCCAGCAGGAAGGAAAGGTCTCCCGCCAGGCCCGCCCCGACCAAGCTCGCGAGGCCCAAGCCGCCGCCGAAGCGCGACCGGGTCGAGGCAGCCGAAAGCGCGCTCGCCGATGCTCGCAGCCGGCACGAAACCGAGACGAAGGACCTCGAAGCGCGTCGCGATGCAATCGACCGGCAGCTGAAAGCCCTGCGCGCGAAACAGGCGAAGGAACGCGCGCGCCTCGAACGGAAGCGCGACGAGGCGCGCGAGGCTTACCGCGAAGCGCTCGCCCGCTGGAGCGAATAGCGGAACCGGCGGTCCCGCGACCTGTTGCAAGGATATCCCGCAACCGACGGCGCAGGCGAACGCCTGCAGAGGTACACGGGCCCGCTGGAAGGCGGCCAGGCTGCCCTACAGGTCGCCAGCGCGCGCGGGAGCAACGGCCCGCGGGCCGAAGGAGAGAGCGATGAAAGTCAACGAATGCATGACCCGTGACGTGCGGGTGATTTCGCCCGAAGACACGATCGAGCGCGCCGCCCAGATCATGGGCCAGATCGACGCCGGAGTGCTGCCGGTGGCCGAAGGCGACCGGCTCGTCGGCATGATCACCGATCGCGACATCGCCATTCGCGGCGTGGCCGAAGGTTGCACGCCGGACGCCAGGGTACGCGACGTCATGAGCCAGGAGGTGCTCTACTGCTTCGACGAAGAGGACACCGACGAGGTGCTCGACAACATGGCCGAGATCCAGGTCCGTCGGATGCCGGTGGTCGACAGCGACAAGCGGCTGGTCGGCATCGTCTCGCTCGGCGACCTTGCGAAGCGCGAACGCAGCGAAAGCGGCGAAGCACTCGGCGAGATCACCCGACCGAGCAAGCGCCACTCGCAATAGGCCGCAGGTTCAGCGGCGCAGGCGGCGGCCGACCCACCAGGTCACCAGCGCCGCCGCGGCGCCGCACAGGCCGTAAGGCAGGACCGTATAGGTCATCAGTGCAACGCGATCGTGGCTCCCGGCCGCGTAAGTCAGGCTGACGAAGACCGCGGTCGCAACGAACCCGAGCGCTGCCGCGGCCCATGCCGAATCGCGCCCGAGATTCACCAGCATCAGCCACAAGGGCACGCAGAAGGCGGCGATGGCGAGGCCGTAGAACAGCGCGACCTCGACCAGCCCTTCGAACACGAGTCCCGGGCCGAGCGAGCTATGGATGTAGGCGGCGGTGAGTAGCGCCCCGGTTGCAATCCCGGCCGCCAGAGCCACGGCGATCCGGCCGAGCGTGCGGCCGAAGCGGGTGAGCGATTGCGCCATGGCGAAATCCTAGAGCGCGGCCTGCACGCTCCGCAAGCCGGCCGGGAGATCGCCCTGCGCAAGGCCGCGGCGCGGCCGGTGCGCCTTGACCGGGTCCTTGAACGGCAGCAGCCCCGTTCGCGGGCCGGCGAAGCGGGCTTCGTGCTCGTAGAACTCGGCGTAGCCGGGCCAGGGGACATGACCTTCGGTGTGCTGGTACCAGCCGAGCCGGTAGGGGGTGTCCGTATCGGTCCCGGGCTCCGGCATCCGATCCGTCGGTACGGTGACTCCGAAGATCGCCCAGGCAGGCTGCGCGGCGCGGACTGCCTGCCACATTCCGGTCGGGTCGACCCAGGCGTCGCCCTTCTCGGCGACTCCGCTGGTGACGAGGAGCGGCCGCGGCGCGCGCAGCGCAATCAGCGTGTGCGCGTCGATCGGGAGGTTGGCGGTCGTCTGGTCGCCGCGCGCGTAGGCCATCACGTTGGGCGTGTACCAGTGGAACGCGCCCGAGCTGGCCATGTTCTCCCACCGCTCGCCGAAGTCGCGCCGCATCAGCTTGGCACCGCCGGCTCCCGAGCTCGAGACGTTCGCGTCGGCGAAGGCGTGGTCGAACGCGGCGGCGACGAGCACGCCCTTGCCGAACCGCGAATGGCCCTGCAGCGAAATGCGCTCGCCGTTGATCCGCGGGTCGCGCGCGAGCTCCTCGCGCAGCCGGCTCGCACCCCAGGCCCAGGCGCGCAGAGCGCCCCAGTCGTACTGTCCGCGCGGCCAGCGG
Source organism: uncultured Sphingomonadales bacterium (assembly GCA_937898525.1). Lineage (GTDB taxonomy): Bacteria > Pseudomonadota > Alphaproteobacteria > Sphingomonadales > Sphingomonadaceae > Croceibacterium_A. Next base: position 19,995 of record CALCBC010000125.1, on the reverse strand, counting down.
GCGAGCCCGATCACACCTTGCTGCATCTGCGCACCGGTGTCCGCCTGGAGCATTTGCGGACGGTAGGCCACGTGGGCGAAGCCGCGCCGGAGCGCCAGCGCCACGCCGTCGGGTGGCGGAGGCCCTCCGAAGTTCGGCGTGCGGCCGCCCGGCCAGATGTAGGTATAGTCGATCAGTGCCGGGGCGCCCTCGGCATCCCGGGGAAACGTCACGATCGCGTCGATCGTCGGGCCCATGTGGCCGTCGGGAGCGATGACCTGCCCGATCCACTGCTCGGCGCTGGCACCGCGCTGCGCGGTCTCGGCGGGCTGCTTGTTCCATACCACGCGGAACTGCGCGACGATCTCCGGGATGCGGCCGACCCAGTTGTCTTCCACCAGCCGGACCAGCTCCGTGCGCCGCTCTGCCCACTCCTCGCGCGAAGGTGGGGTCGAGCTCGCGAACAGCGGTGGCAGGGCGAACGGAACGATCCGGCTCTCGTCGGAATTGGCGGCGCGGGGGGAATTGGGATCGCCATCGGCGCCGCGGCGCAGCTGGCCGAAGCCGAAGCGAGCGCGCTCGGCTGCGTGGACGTCCTCGGCCGTCTGCGCCGAGGCGTGAATACCCGTGAACAGCGCCAGCGCGGCCCCTGCCGCGGCAAGCCATCGACCCATCGACTGACCCCGTCGCTTGGAGCCCGATCCCGCCCGTGGATGTCGTATGGCGCATCCTGCGGGAGCGATCGGGCCCCCCCTCGTCGGTTCCCGATCCCGAAGGGCTCCGACATGGCGTCGATACCCCTAGTCGACCAATACGACCAGACTGTGGCGGGTCCTATTCCGGCGGAGCCTTGCCGACGCACAGCTCGAGCAGCTCCCGCATTTCCTGGCCCCATGCGCGCAACTGCTGGGCGCTTTCCGCCACGATCACGAGGTCATGCCGCGCATCGCCGTTGAAGCGGTTCGCCACGCGCGGGGGCTCCGGCGGAATCCTCCGCGGATCGACGCAGGTGACCGGTACCGGGACCTCTCGGATTTCGACCTCCGGCCCGTGTGCGCACCCGGCGAGCACGGCGAGGAGAGGCAGGGCGCGCTTCACAAGTCGGCCGCCACCCTGATCGAACGCGGCGTCACGCAGTTGGCCTCAGCCAGCTTCTGGCGCGCGATCTCCTGCGCACGCTGCTCGAGCTCGGCGGCGCGACGCTCCTGCTCTTGCATCCGTTCCTCGACGATGTCGCGGCGCACGCGGGTGTCGAGGGCGTAGTGCGCGGCGTTCATTTCGACGTCGCGCGCGGCCAGCGATGCCTGGATGCGCTCCGCCCGTTCGGTCCGAAGCTGTTCGACCAGCTGATCGCGCTCCTGCGCCAGCGCGTTGCCACGCCACACCGCCACGCCGAGGCACACCGCGAGGGCAAGGCAGAAGACGCCGAGCGTCGAGGCGACCACGCGCACGTGCCGCGCAGCCTCTGCCTTCGCGTCGAGGCGGGTCTGCAGGCAGAAGCGGTCGATTTCGCTGAGCCTTCGCTCGGAAGGCTCCGTGATGGGGGCTGGCAGCATGTCTCGATCCGATCCCGTAGCAATCATCTCAGTTCACTCACGTGATCCCGAGTCGTCCAAGCCCCTTTCTAGCCCGACCGGAATTCATATCGAGAGCTGAACGAAGAAGGTTAATAATTGGTTACCAGGAGTTCTTTCTCCGGGGGCAGCGGGCCGAAACTTGCACCTGCGCGGCGGGTTGGACGGCAAGTTCTGTGCGGTTCACAGGACAACCACGGCGCCCCCGGCATCCGCGCTGCGATACATCGCCTCGATCAGGCGGATGTCGCGCAAGCCCATTTCTCCCGGCGTCAGGTGCGGCGTGTTGGCTCGCGCGGCTTCGGAGAAACCGTCGAGCTGGGCGGCGAACTGCGTCATCGGATTGCCCGCGCCAACCGGCTGCCCACCGAGAAGGATATTGTTGTCGTCGTAGGTCGTCGCCGGCTGCATCTCGATCGAGCTGGTCGAGCCGAAATAGTGCTGGCGCGAGACGTAGGGACTGTAGCTGTAGGACGACGAGCCGCTGACGACGGCCCCGCTCGCCATCGTCAGGCGCCACTCGATCCCGCCTTCGACTTCGGCGAAGCGCGGGTCGTCCTTCGGGTAGGCGTAGACTGCCGAGACCGACACCGGCGTGTCGCCCTCGAGCATCATGAGCGAAGTGTTGAGTCCGTAGATGCCGATGTCGAACATCGAGCCGCCGCCGGCGAGCAGCTTCTCCAGCCGCCACTTGTGCGGCGGGAACTGAGGGTTGGCGTTGAACCCGTGCGCGTTCTGCACCGCCCGGATCTGGCCGATCTCGCCGGCCTTGATCCGGCGCAGCGCCTCGCGGTTGGTCGGCTCGAAGTGTACGCGGTAGGCCACGCCGAGTTGGCGGTTGCTGGCTTTCGCCGCGGCGACCATGCGTTCGCATTCGGCGCTGGTCGAGGCCATCGGCTTCTCGCACAGCACGTGCTTGCCGGCCTCGAGGGCCCGAATCGTGTACTCGGCGTGGAGCCCGACCGGGAGCACGACATAGACGCAGTCGATCTCGTCGTTGTCCTTCATCGTGTCGTAGTTGGCGTAATCGTAGAACCGGCTGACACCGTGCCGCGCGCCCAGCTCACGAGCCTTGGCCGGGTTGCCCGACACGAACGCCGTCATGCGCGACTGGCGGGCGTTGGCGAAGCCGGGGATGACCTGGTTGATCGCGAAGCTGCCGAGGCCGACGATCGCCCAGCGCATCCGTTCGCCCGGCAGCGCCGGCTGCGGCGCGGCGTCGACGGGCATCGGCTGGCCCTCGGCAGTCTGGGCGAGCGCGCGAGTGGCGGACAGTGCGAACGGGGTGGCGACTGCGGCGGCGAGCAGGCGGCGGCGGGTGAGATCGGTTTCGCTGGCGGACATCGCTGGTTCCTCCCCAATCGGTAGCGCTACCATGCATGTTTCGGCGGCGCTGTCACCTCTCGGGCGAAGGGACCCATTTCATCACTCCGCCGGCGAACGGGGTCCACCAGCCGATGCGCACACCGGCCTCCGCCAGCACGTCGCTCGTCCACTGGTTGCAGGTCTTAGTCGCGGTGTAGTTTCCGGGAGCGTCGTAGAACACGTCGTGCGAACCGTAGCCCGGATAGCGCACGCGCTGACCCCGGGGGAGCGAGCGGCCGATCGCGGCTACGAGGCGTCGGTACTGTTCCCGGCTGAGCCGGATCGGACGAAAATCGGCAGATGGCGCCGGGCGTACGTAGTGCGCGACGTGGAGCAGACCCTCTCCGCCCACGCCGACGATGCGCAACACGGTGACCGGCGACAGGTCCGCCCAGGTGGGCGTGTTGAGGAACACCTCCTTCTCGCCCCAGCTCACCGCGACGTGGGTATAGCCCCGATCCGGCGCCGCGACGTCGGCGGCGGGGAACACCGGCCGCCAGTCCATCTCCGGCGTGACCAGTGGCAGGACCAGCTCGGTATGAACGCCGTTGGTGCCGAGCAGAATCTCGATGCCTTCGCGCGGTTCCTTCCACCCGGGGTTGCGCGGGACCGACGATCCGATCCACCCCGCGAGGGCGTATGCGGCCAGCGCGAACGCGACGCCGGCGAGGACCGCGCCGAGCGCCCTGGTCAGACGGCGCGCCGCCGCAGCCACAGGATCGACCAGTCGCCGTTGACCAGCCGCGCGGCGAGACGGAACCCGGCCGTGCGGCACGCGGCGCGCACGGCGGGCTCCTGCGTGGTCAGCAAGCCGGCGAGCAGCAAGTGGCCGCGTGGCGCGACCGCGTCGGCGAAGTCGCCCGCCAGCGCGATCAGCGGACCCGCGAGGATGTTGGCGATCACGAGGTCGTAAGGCGCGCGATCGATCAGCAGCGGATGGTCGAAGCCATCGGCCACGACCATCGCCAGCTGACCGGGCCCGCCGCCGAGGCGGAAGGCGTTGAGCCGGGCGTTCTCCGCCACGACCGGTTCGCACACCGCGTCGATGTCACTCGCCACGGCTCGCGCGCCCGGCCACAGGCGGAGCGCGGCAAAGGCCAGCAGGCCCGTGCCGGTGCCGATGTCGGCGAAATTGCGCACCACCACCCCGCGGCGCTTCATCGCGTCGAGCATCGCGAGGCATCCCGCGGTCGTCGCGTGCTGGCCGGTGCCGAACGCCTGTGCAGCGGGAATCACCAGGTCGATGGCGTGGCTATCCGCCGCGAAGTCGGGCGTATGAACGTGAAACCGGCCTGCCCGTATCGGGGCGGTCAGCTTCTGCGTCTCGGCCACCCAGTCGGTATCCGGCAGCTTCTCGGCGACCAGCGGGGGGGCATCGGCGCCGAACAACGCCGCCACGGCCGCGCGGTCGGCCTTGCTCGGCTTTCGCTCGAGGTAGGCTTCGAGTACCCACTCGTCGGGCCGGTCCTCGGCGATCTCGCTGCCGGTCAGGACGATATCGGGATCCCACTCGTCGAGCGCCTCGTGGGCAGCGAGCGCGGCGCGAATCACCGCTCTCGGCGCATGCGCAACCAGCTTCCAGCTCATTCCGATCCAGCCTCCTTGGCCAATCGCTGGTCGAGCCGCGCCTCGATGTCCGAGGCATATTTGCCGCAGGCATCGGCATCCGGGGTCAGTCCCCCGCCGCCGGTAATCCGCGCCCTCATTTCGCTGGCCGAAGGATGCGGCGTCAGCAGCAGGCAGGGGCCAAACCGGGCGAGCCGTCCGATGCCTTCGCGGAAAGCGCGGACATATTCGGGATGGTCGCTGAAGCGATACGTTTCGGAGCTGATCGGCGAGAGGCTGTCGGCATAGACGACCGGAGAGTGCGCCCGAACTCCATCGCCGCCGGCCCGCTCTGTCCAGGTCCAGCTCATTGCCCCGGGCGTGTGACCCGGCGTCGCGATCGCCGTGATCTCGATGTCGCCCAGGCGGACGATCTCGCCGTCATGGACAATGCCGTCGACCCGTGCGGCGGCGAATCGTTCATGCATTCCGGCCTGCGGATCGTCGTCGCCGGCCTGTCCGCTGCGCATGACGGGCGCCGCTGCGGCGGACGTGAGCAGCCGGCCGCCGGTCAGTTGCTGCAGCCGCGCCATCCCACCGACATGATCGTGGTGTTCGTGGCTCATCAGCAGGATCTCGACGTCGTCGAGGTCGAAACCGAGCGCCTGTATGTTGCGCGCGACGATTTCCGCGCCCGCCTCCGTTCCGGAATCGATCAGCACGTGGCCCTCGTCGCCCGTGATCAGGATCGCGGAAATGCCGCAGGTCCCGACGTAATAGGTCCGCTTGCCGATGGCATAGGGCGGACCGGGCTTGTCCCAGTCCGCCCAGTCCTCGCACGCGGCAGCCCACGCTTCCTGACCCAGGCGCGCGCTTTCGGCATCCTGGGCCGAGGACTGGGCCGTGCATGCCGCGAGCGCCAGCGCAGCGGCGAGAATTCTAACGGACATAGCTGGCTCCATTGGCGTCGAGCACGGCTCCGGTCATGCTCGGCGGCGCGTCGAGCGCGCAGAACGCGGCCATCGTGGCGATCTCCTCGGGCGTGGCGACGCGGCCGAGCGGGATGTCGGCAAGGATACCCGGCCCGCCGCGGCTGGCGAGGTAGTCCTCGGCCATCCCCGTGTCGGTGAACCCGGGTGCGATCGCGAAGCTGAGGATTCCGTTCGCCGCGTAGGCCCTGGCAAGGGTCTTGTGCAGGGCCAGCATCCCACCCTTCGAGGCCGCATAATGCCAGTGATCGGGCGAATCGCCCCGATGCCCCGCGCGGCTGGCGATGTGTACGAGCCGGCCTTCGCGCTCGCTCTCCAGCCAGTGCCGGACGGCGAAGCGGCTCAGCTGCGCGGCGGCCGTCAGGTTGATTCTCAGCGTGTCTTCCCACGCATCGAGCCAGGCGATGTCCGACGACTCGAGCGGATTCGCTGCGAATACGCCCGCGTTGTTGACCAGCGCATCGATCCGGCCTCCGGCGAGTTCCAGCGCCTCGTGCCAGAGTTTCTGCGGAGCCGTCGGCTCGGCGAGGTCCGCGGCGATGGTGTCGCCGTCCCACGCGTAAGTGGCGTGGCCGATCACGCGCACGCCCCGATTCCGCAGCGACTCGGCGATGGCGCTGCCGATGCCGCGGCTCGAGCCGGTGACGAGGATCGTGGGCATGGGCAGTCCCTAGACGCGGGGGTGGCTTGCGCAAGGCTTGCCGCCCGCGCGCTTGCGCGGCAATGAACAATCGTTAAGGGAAGCGCACGCTCGCAATCCGGGACTTCCGATGGCTCAACGCCCGCTCTCGCCGCACCTGTCGATCTGGAAATGGGGACCAGCGATGCTGGTCTCGATCCTGCACCGGGTCAGCGGCGACGGGATGGCGCTGGTCGGGCTGCCGGTGCTGCTGTGGTGGCTCGCGGCGCTGGCGGGCGGGCCCGCAGCCTACGACAGGTTCGCCGAACACGCCTCGAGCTGGTATGGCCTTGTCGTGCTGGTCGGGCTCAGCTGGGCCTTCTTCAATCACCTGTGCTCGGGCGTGCGACACTTCGTGCTCGACATCGGCGCGGGCTACGAGGTCGACTCGAACAACCGCTGGTCGGTAGTTTCCGTCGTCGGCGCAATCGTACTCACCGCGGCCTTCTGGGCCGCGCTCTTGTGGCTTTAGGAACGGACATGGGCGAAGGAACCGCTCTCGGGCGCGTGCGCGGCCTCGGATCGGCGCATCACGGGTCGCATCACTGGCTGCTGCAACGCTTCACTGCGGCGGGCAACCTGGTCACGGCGGGCTTCCTGGCGTTCTCGCTGCTGCTCCTGCCCGACCTGTCCTACACGAACGTGCGAGCCTGGATCGGCGAGCCGCTGCCGGCGCTGGCGATCGGGCTGCTGATCGTGTCGGTTTTCTGGCATGCACGGCTCGGGCTGCAGGTCATGATCGAGGACTACGTCCACGGTGCCAACCGTTTCGCGCTGACCGTGCTGCTCAACCTCGCCGCCTTCGCCGGCGCCGGTTTCGGTCTGCTCTGCGTGTTCCGCCTCGTCGTCGGGGGCGCGTGATGGCCACCGCCGGTCCTGCCTACAAGATCATCGACCACACCTACGACGTGGTGGTTGTCGGCGCGGGCGGCTCGGGCCTGCGCGCGACGATGGGCGCCGCCGAAGCCGGGCTCAAGACCGCCTGCGTGACCAAGGTGTTCCCCACCCGCAGCCATACTGTGGCCGCGCAGGGCGGCATTGCCGCCTCGCTCGGCAACAATTCGCCCGATCACTGGACCTGGCACATGTTCGACACCGTCAAGGGATCGGACTGGCTGGGCGACCAGGACGCGATCGAGTACATGGTGCGCGAGGCGCCGCACGCGGTCTACGAGCTCGAGCACGCCGGTGTGCCGTTCAGCCGCAACAAGGACGGGACGATCTACCAGCGGCCGTTCGGCGGCATGATGCAGAACATGGGCGAAGGCCCGCCGGCGCAGCGCACCTGCGCCGCGGCCGACCGAACCGGCCACGCGATGCTTCATGCGCTCTACCAGCAGAGTCTGAAGTACGACGCCGACTTCTTCATCGAGTACTTCGCGATCGACCTGATCATGAAGGACGGGCGCTGCGTCGGCGTGATCGCGCTGTGCCTCGACGACGGTTCGATCCACCGCTTCCGCGCCCAGGCCGTTGTGCTGGCGACCGGCGGCTACGGCCGTGCCTACTACACCGCGACCGGCGCCCACACCTGCACCGGCGACGGCGGCGGCATGGTCCTGCGCGCAGGCCTGCCGTTGCAGGACATGGAGTTTGTCCAGTTCCACCCGACCGGAATCTACGGCGCAGGCGTGCTGATCACCGAGGGCGCGCGGGGCGAGGGCGGTTACCTGACCAACTCCGAGGGCGAGCGCTTCATGGAGCGCTACGCGCCCAGCGCCAAGGACCTCGCGAGTCGCGACGTGGTCAGCCGCTCGATGGCGATCGAGATGCGCGAAGGCCGCGGCCTCGGCGAGCACGGTGACTACATCCACCTGCACCTCGACCACCTCGATCCGAAGGTGCTCGCCGAACGGCTGCCGGGAATCACCGAGAGCGGCAAGATCTTCGCCGGCGTCGACCTGACGCGCCAGCCGCTGCCGGTGACGCCGACCGTGCACTACAACATGGGCGGCATCCCGACCAACTTCCGCGGCGAGGTGATGACAATCGGTCCCGATGGGGATCCCGAGACCGTCGTCCCCGGCCTGTTCGCGGTCGGCGAAGCGGCCTGCGTTTCGGTGCACGGCGCCAACCGCCTCGGCTCGAACTCGCTGATCGATCTCGTCGTGTTCGGCCGCGCGGCCGGCCACCGCCTGCGCGAGCTGCTCAAGCCCGGTGCCAAGCAGGACGAGCTGCCGAAGGACAGCGCCGACTTCGCGCTGACCCGGCTCGACCACTTCCGCCATGCCAGGGGCGGCTCGCCGACCGCGGCGATCCGCACCGAGATGCAGCGCACGATGCAGGCGCACTGCGCGGTGTTCCGTACCGACAAGGTGCTGGCGGAAGGCATCGACAAGCTCGCCGCGATCTACCAGCGGATGCAGGACATTTCGGTCACCGACCGTTCGCTGATCTGGAACAGCGACCTCGTCGAGACGCTCGAGCTCGATAACCTGATCGCGCAGGCAACGGTGACGATCCAGGGCGCGCGCAACCGCAAGGAATCGCGCGGCGCCCACGCGCACGAGGACTACCCCGAGCGCGACGACAAGAACTGGATGAAGCACACGGTCGCCTGGTTCGACGGCTGGGGCGGTCAGGGCGGCTCGGTGCGGATCGATTACCGCCCGGTGCACGACTACACGCTCACCGGTGACATCGAATACATCAAGCCGAAGAAGCGGGTCTATTGATGCCGCGGACTGACCTTGTCAGTCCGCACCCGATCTTCGTGTTCGACGGCCACTGCGTGCTCTGCTCGACCGGCGCCGCGTTCATCATGCGCCACGACCCGCAGGGGAAGGTTCGCTTCCTCTCCGCGCAGTCGCCGCTCGGGCAGGCGATCTATGCGCATTTCCACCTGCCGATCGACGCGAGCTACCTGCTGATCACCGGCGAAGGCACCTTCACCAGGGCCACCGGCTACTTCCGCCTCGCCGACATCCTTGGCGGCTGGTTCCGGCTCGGCAAGGTGTTCGCGATTGTCCCGCGCGCGCTACGCGACCGGGTCTACGACTGGGTGGCGAAGAACCGCTACCGGCTGTTCGGCACGAGCGAGCAGTGCGCGCTGCTGTCCCCCGACCAGCGCGCCCGCCTGGTGACCGACGATGCCGGGCTGCGCGCGCAGCTCGCCGCCGCCGAGACGGCCTGACGGCCTTGGACGCCTACCTGATTCTCAAGACCGTTCACGTCGTCTCGGCCACGATTCTGTTCGGCACCGGGATCGGGATCGCGTTCTTCTTCCTGGTGGGCCTGCGCTCGGGCGATGTCGCCGCCGCGTACTTTGCCGCCCGGACCACGGCGATCGCCGACATGCTGTTCACGCTTAGTGCGGGCGTGGTCCAGCCGCTGTCCGGCCTCGGGCTGATTCTGCTGGCCGGATGGGACCCGTGGGCACTCTGGCTGGTGGCGACCTATGCGCTCTACCTGCTCGCGCTCGCCTGCTGGCTGCCGGTGGTGTGGCTGCAACTGCGCATGCGCGACATGCTGCGCGCGAAGCTTGCGGGCGAGCCGATCGACGAGGCCCTGCTGCAGCGCCGTTTCCGCTGGTGGTTCGCGCTCGGCTGGCCGGCCTTCGTCGGACTCGTCGCGGTGTTCTGGCTGATGGTGGCGAAACCCGCATGACCCTGCGCGTGCTGGTACTCGGCGGCTACGGCAATTTCGGCGGCTACGTCTGCCGGGCGCTCGCCGGCGACCCGCGCATCCAGCTGGTCGTCGCCGGCCGCAATCCTGCCCGGGCAAAAGCCTTTGCCGAAGCGCTCGGCGCGCACCATCCGGCGGAGGCGGCGGTCGTCGACATCGCCGATCCGGCGGCGGCCATCGCGGCGTGCCGGCCCGGTCTGGTGATCCACACCGTCGGCCCGTTCCAGTGGCAGGATTACCGCGTCCCCGAAGCCGCGATCGCCTGCGGTGCGCACTATTGCGACCTCGCCGACGCGCGCGCGTTCGTCGCCCGGATCGGCACGCTCGATCAAGCAGCGCGCGCGGCAAACGTTGCGGTCATCGCCGGCGCCAGTTCGGTCCCGTGCCTGACTGCGGCCTTCCTCGACGCTGCGCATTCCGAGTTCGTGGCGCTCGAGGCGGTCGACTACGGCATCGCCTCGGCACAGGAGACCAACCGCGGGATCGGCACCGCCCGCGCGGTCCTGTCCTACGTCGGCCGGCCGTTCACGGCGCTGCGCGAGGGTCGCCCGACGCGCGTGTTCGGCTGGCAGGACCTGCACTGCGAAACCTATCCCGAGCTCGGCCGCCGCTGGTTCGGCAACTGCGACATTCCGGATCTCGAGCTGTTCCCGGCCCGTTACCCGACGCTGCGGTCGATACGGTTCGGCGCGGGACACGAGATCGCCCCGGTCCACTGGGCGACCTGGCTGCTCAGCTGGCTCGTCCGCTGGCGTCTGCTGCCGCGTCTCGAGAAGTGGGCCGGCTTCCTGCTCAGGGCATCCTACCTGTCCGACCCTTGGGGCAGCAGCCTCAGCGGCTTCCATATCTTCATCTCCGGTACCGACCGCGATGGCCGGCCGCTCGTCCGTCGCCGCTGGATGATCGCCCGCGCCGGCGATGGCCCGAACATCCCCTGCATGCCGGCGATCCTGATCGCGCGGCGGCTGGCGGGCGGCGAGGCGCTCGGGCCCGGTGCGCGCCCGTGCCTCGACCTGATCACGCTCGAAGAGTTTCTCGCCGCGCTCGAGCCTTACGACGTCTCGCTGGTCGAGGGCTGACGCGGCGCTTGACTCGACGGGGCGCGGCGCCGCAGCCTTGCGCCCATGAGGGGAAGGGCGAGCGCCTGGCTGGGGGGGCTGTTGGTCGCGGCGGCCCTCGCCGTGCCGGCACCCGCACAGCAGGTCGCCGAACCGGTCAATCCGCAGCCTCACGTTGCTCCGTGGCCGAACCTCGGCACCGGCCGGAACGAGGTTCAGGTCCAGGCCAGCCTCAATCTCGGGCCCGAGCTCCAGCGAGGGCGCTCGGCACGCGAGATGCTGGCGGAGCAGCGCCGGCTGCACGCGGCGCTCGACGCTCTGCAGCCGCAGCGGCGCGGCACGATCGACGCCTACGTCGTCGCGGTCGCGCTCGACAGCGACCCCGTGTTCGGTCGCGAGGCGCGCGAGGCGGGAAGGGTTCTCGCCCGCCGCTACGACGCCGAGGGGCGTACGATCACGCTGGCCGGACCCGACGGGCGAAGCGCCGGCCTGCCGAAGGGTTCGCTGACCTCGCTGACCCTCGCGCTGGCGCGGATCGCCGAACTGATGGACCCGGCCGAAGACGTGCTGGTGCTCTACTCGACGAGCCATGGCGCGCCGGCGGGGCTCGCCTATCACGACGGCGACAGCGGCTTCGGCATCCTCGCGCCGTCGCGGCTCGGACTGCTGCTCGGCGAGCTGGGCATCCGGCGGCGGATCCTGCTGCTCAGCGCCTGCCATTCGGGTGTCTTCGTGCCGTTCCTGTCCAGTCCCGACACGGTGATCGTGACCGCGGCTTCAGCCGACCGGACATCGTTCGGCTGCCGCGCCGAGAACGACTGGACCTATTTCGGCGATGCGCTGGTCAACAACGCGTTGCGCAAGCCGCAGCCGCTGGCAAATGCCGCGGAAGAGGCGCGGACGATGATCGCCGGATGGGAAAGCGGCAGCGGGCTCGAGCCTTCGCAGCCGCAGGTCGTGTTCGGCGACGCGGTCGATTCCTGGCTTCCCTCCCTCGAGGCGCGCATGCCGCGCAGCGCGACCTCGCCGGTCGGCGCTCCGGCGGTGGGGACGCTCGGGGTGGCAGGACGCTGAGTCCGGGCAGGGTTCCGGGCCGGCGGCGAATACAAGAACGGCCGGCGGTTTCCCGCCGGCCGTCTTCCTCGTTCCGAAAGCGCCGGTTAGCGTCCGCCGCTCTCGCCAGCGGCTGCGCGGTCCTCCGCCGAGGCTTCCTCGAGCGTGCCCGCGCGCGACGCGGTGATGTAGTTGCGGACCTGCACGTTGCCCTCGTGGCAGGCGTATTCGAAGAACTCGTAGTCGTCGTTGCGAGTCCAGTCGAGCCGGGCGGTGAAGGGCGCGGTGAACACTTCCGGATCCGAATAGGTCATCTCGTAGACGATCGTGTCGGGACCGGTCATGGTCAGGCGCTCGATGACCTTGGCCTTCTCGCTGGTGGGGATGGTGTTCCACGGCGGGACCCCCATCGTCGCCATGTTGAGCGGCGAACCGTTGCGCGCGAACGAATCCTGCGTCGCGCTGTCGCCGGTCTTGAGGTTGGTGGTCTCGATCACCAGGGTGTTGCCTTCCCACCAGCCGATGCTGTTGCCGAGGTAGGTCTGCACCGCCTTGGGCCAGTGTTGCGGGTCGCCGCTGCGGATCGGGATCACGCGCGAGCCGAGCATCTCGAGCGCGATCGTCACGTAGCCCGGCGCCTGGTAGACGCGGATGCCGTTGTTGTAGCGGAACGGCAGCATCGAGGCCGGGAAGCCGCGCGAGACGCAGCGATCCCAGATGTCGAAGTCGGTCACCCAGTTGTACTTGGTGTTCGGCGTCCAGCTCGAACGGCCGGCCCGATAGAGCGCCTCGGCCTGCGGCGTCAGCGGCGGCAGCTGGCCGTTCGGCGGATCGATCAGCAGCGAAGTGCGGCGGCCCGAAGCGTCGGATTCGACCCAGTGGCCCATGCCGATGCGGCCGGCCTTGTCCTCGGCCTCGTAAGCCTGGTCGGAACGGTTGGCCTGCTCCTGCCGCTGGGCATACTCTTCCTCGGTCAGCCAGAAGCGATCGCCGTACTGGGCCGGGCGGTTCATCGGCAGGCTGGCGATGTTGTCGATCGGCCAGGTCCCGCGCAGGTCGGGGTCGCCCCAGGCGGTCTTCTTCGGCTGGTAGTCGGTCGGCACCGGCGGCATCACCGTCAGGTCGTCGGGTACCGCCTGCGCCGCGGCCACGTTCGGCATCGCGGCAACGCATGCGGCCGCGGCGAGCGCCGTGGACAGGCGAAGGACGAAACGGGGGTGGATCATTCTTTGGCTCCTCTCTGCGGACGCGTCTTCCCACAGAGCGCCCGTGAATCCCGATGCGGGCCGACCGGCGACCCTCGCGGCGGTGCATACTCCGCAGTTTCCTTGCTTGTCGAGCGCAACGGGCGCAATTCGGGCCCGCAAAATTGCACCGATTTGTATCAGTTCTGTGCGGCGGCAGGCTCGGCGCGGCGTACGCTGAGGATGGTGACCGGATCGGCCAGCATCTGGCCTTTCATCCACCCTTCGCCCTTGTCGGGATCGAGCGGCGCGTCGAAGATCGCGTGGACGACTTCCATGCCGCGGACGACCTGGCCGAACGCGGCGAAACCGGCCCGCCGGTCGGCATCCTCGCTGTCCGGATCGGCGTCGAGGCCCGGCTGCGGCGACAGCAGGATCGAGAAGTCGCCGGTCGCGCTGCCCGGCTCGTAGCGGGCCATCGAGATCGTCCCGGCGAGGTGGCGGATGCCGGTCTCGCTGGTCGGCTCGTGGGCGATCGGCGGCAAGATGCGGTCGGGATCATGCTGCGTGCCGCCCTGGATGAGGCCGTTGGGCTGCGGGCCCCAGTCGAGCCGCATCGCGCGGTAGAACACTGTGCCGTCGAACCGCTTCTCGTCGACGTAGCGCAGGAAGTTGCCGGCGGTGATCGGCGCGCGCTCGGTCTCGAGCGCGATCACGATCTCGCCGAGCTCGGTTTCCATGACCACGTTGGTGGTTTGCTGGGCCACGGCGGGGAGGGGGAGCAGCAGGATGGCAAGCGCGGCGACGAATCGATGAAGCATGCGTGGGATTATGGTGCGCCACGAGCATGCCGCCAGCGAAGTTTTCGGCCGAAAGCCGTCGCGCTCCCGTCGAAGGCCGCATGCAGCGGCGGCGGACGGGCGCCCGCGCGATTTCGGAGTGGGCTGGCCGCGGCTCAGGCTGCCCGTGCCTGGGCGAACGTTGCCTCAAGCCGCGCCGCGAAAGCGGGGCGGTCGGGCACGAGGTCGCTCAGGCGATAGCCGTCGAGATGGTCGAGAAAGGCATCGACCGCGCCGCGGAGCGCCGGCTTGAGCGCGCAGACGCCGTTCACCGCGCAGCCCCCCGGCTCGGCGGCAAGGCAGCTGACGAAGCCCTCGAGGTTCTCGAACCGGCGTACGACGTCGCCGACGATGATCTCGTCGGCCGGCCTGGCCAGCCGCATTCCGCCGCCGCGGCCCCTGAACGTCCTGACGAACCCCTGAGCCTGGAGCCGCTGGGCGACCTTGGCGAGGTGGTTGCGCGAAATGCGGTAGCGGCGCGCGATGTCGTCGACCGAAAGCTGCCGGTCGTCGACCGCCAGGGCCATGAGCACGCGCAGGGCGTAGTCGCTGTGGAGGCTCAGCTGCATAAAACATGCATATCAGATGTTGATTTCAGCGGCAATCGGGATAATAGGCACGACAGATACCTATTAAACGAGTCGCGATGTCCACCTCCGCCGCCACCTCACGATCGACCGACCCCGAAAGCCGCGCCTACGCCGAGCGCAAGCGGCTCGAAAAGCGCAATGCCGCCGAGGAGATCGGCGTCGATGCCGAGTACATCGCCAGCTTTGTCGATCGGTTCTACGCGAAGATCCGCGCCGACGATCTGCTGGGCCCGATCTTTGGCGAGCGGATTGCCGACTGGGGCGAGCACCTTGACCGGATGAAGCGGTTCTGGCGCTCGGTGTTGCACAACAGCGGCGAGTTCTCGGGAAACCCGATGCTCAAGCACATGATCATACCGGGGCTCGAGGAACGGCATTTCGCGCACTGGCTCGAGCTGTTCTACGCCACCTTGCGCGAGGACGAACCGCATCCCGAAGCCACCCGGCTGGTCGGGTCGCGCGCACGCATGATCGCCGACAGCCTCCTCACCGGAATAGCGATGCGCCGCGAAGGTCTGGCCGGCGGCCGTGCAGGAAAGGACCTCCCCCATGTCTCGACCGCTCCGCAAGCTGCCCGACCCACTCGATGACGCTCCGCGGCTTCGCCGGATCGCGGCCGGGGATCCGCTGTCCGAGCTGCTGCCGCGGATCGTCGTCGTTGACGATCTCGAACACGCCGACGAAGCCGAACAGGCCGGCGACCTGGCTCCCGACGCGCCGCGCGAAGGCGAGCGCCGCGGGTTCCAGATTCCGGCCTCGTTCTGGTGGGTCATGGTGGGCTGCTATGCCGTGTTCATCGCTGCCCTGCTCGCAGCGACCGGAAGCAGCGCGCACGCGGTCTTCATGATCGTGATCTCGACCGTCTACGTGGTCATGTTCTTCGGTGCGACAAGGCTCCTGACGCGCGAAGGTCCGGCCCAGCCGCGCAGCCCGCTCGCGCGTCCGGGCGGCTCCTTGCCCACGCTCTACGGCCTGCTGCGACGCCGCGAAGTGGCGGCGCAGATGCTGGTCGTGCCGCTGGCCATCGCCTTCTTCGGCGTGGCGATCCTGCTCATCCGCCTGGTCGTCATGTGACAGGCGGGCTGGCGGCGGCGGCGCCGCCCCGCGGAGCCCCCTCCGCCACGGCAGCCGAAAGATCATCCCGCTGATCACCGCCGCCAGCGCAGGTTCTCGCGGTTCAGCTGATCGATCCGCGTCACGCCCATCAGCTTCATGTCGCGAACGATTTCGGCCTCGAGGATGCCGATCGCGCGCTCGACGCCTGCCTGGCCTGCGGCGGCGAGCGCGTAGAGGTAGAGCCGCCCGCCCGAGACGGCCCTGGCCCCGACGCTCAGCGCCTTGAGCACGTGCGTCCCCCGGCGCACGCCGCCGTCGAGGATCACTTCCATCCGGTCGCCGACGGCATCGACGATCTCGGCCAGCTGGTCGAACGGCGCGCGGCTGCCGTCGAGCTGGCGGCCGCCGTGGTTCGAGACCATGATCGCGTCGCAGCCCATGTCCGCTGCGCGCTTTGCGTCGCGCACCGACATCACCCCCTTGAGCACGAACTTGCCGCCCCAGTCGGCGCGCAGCTTCTCGGCCGCCGCCCAGTCCATCGACTGGTCGAGGAACTGGCTGAAGTAGCTCTGGATCGAGGCCGCGACGTTCGAGCCCGCCGGCACGTGTGCTTCGAGGTTGGGCAGCGAGAACTTCTCGCGGAACAGGTAGTCGAGCGCCCAGCGCGGCTTGATCGCATAGGACACGAAGCTCGCCGGGGTGATCCGCGGCGGGCTGGTGAAGCCCGTGCGCAGGCAGCGCTCGCGGTTGCCGCCGACGATCGTGTCGACGGTCAGCGCGATCGCGTCGAACTTCGCCGCGCGTGCCGCCTCGAGCAGCGCGGCGTTGAGCCCCCTGTCCTTGTGATAGTAATACTGGAGCATCTTCGGGCCCTTGAAGCGGGCTCCGATCTCCTCGATCCCGACGCTGGCGAGGCTCGAGATGCCGAACCACAGCCCGAACTTCTCCGCCGCCGCCGCGACGGCGCGCTCGCCCTGCCAGTGGAACAGCCGCTGCAGCGCGGTCGGGCTCAGCATCAGCGGCAGGCGCGTGGTCCGGCCGAGCACGGTGACCGACGGATCGACCTCTTCGACCCCGACGAGCACGTTGGGAACGAGGTCGACGTCGGCGAAGGCCGCGGTATTGCGGTCCTTGGTCATCTCGTCGTCGCCGCCGCCGTCGATGTAGTGGAACACGGGGAAGGGCAGCTTGCGCTTGGCCAGCGCCCGGAAATCGGCGATGTTGTGGCAGTCCGACAGCCTGCGGACCTTGTACCTGAGGCGATCCATCGACCAACCCTAGCGAGCCTTCGACGAAGCGCAAAGACGTTCATCCACCCTTCAGGTTTACAGACGTAGTCGATATGGCTACAGGCGTAGTCGTCAGACAGGGAGGACGAGATGGCCGAGACCGGCGGCGACCCCGGCGAACGCATCAGCGATGCCGAACACGCGGTGATGGAGGCGCTGTGGGAGAAGAGCCCGCTGACCGCCGCCGACGTGTGCGATGCGGTCTGCGCCAAGCGCGGCTGGTCGATGCCCACGGTCAAGACGCTGCTCTCGCGGCTGGTCGCCAAGGGCGCCGTAGGCACCGAGCCTGACGGGCGCCGGTTCCTCTACACCCCGCTGCTCGCCCGCGAAGATTACGTCGGCGGTGAATCGCGCCGGCTGGTCGACAAGCTGTTCGGCGGGCGCGCGGCGCCGCTTTTCGCCCACCTGGCCGAAGCCGAGGCGCTGTCCGAGGAGGACATCGCCGAGATCGAGCGGCTCCTGAAGGAGCTGCGCAAATGATCGCCTGGCTGCTCGACACGCTGCTCTACACGGGCGTCCTGATCGCGCTGGTGCTGGTCCTGCGCCGCCCGGTGTCCCGCTATTTCGGACCGCAGATCGCCTACGCGCTGTGGGGACTCCCTTTCCTCCGCCTGCTGCTGCCCCCGGTCGTGCTCCCGGCCAGCCTCGCGCCGGAGCCTGCGGCCGCGTCGCTTGCTGACTTCGAGCCGACGCTGGCCGCGGGCAGCGAATACGGGGCCGAGACGTCCTCCGTTGCGCCGTATCCTGTCCAGGAGACGGCGCAGATTTCCTCGCCGGCGCCGACCCCTTCGGGCGTAGCCGACTGGGACTGGACTGCGATCGGGCAGGTCCTCGTCGAGCTGTGGCTGGCGAGCGCGCTTGCGTTCCTGGTCTGGCGTGCGGTGATGTACCGGCGCATGCGCCGCGAGTTGCTGGCCGAGGCGCGCGCCGTCGGCGAGATCGGCAAGGTCCGCCTCGTCGAGACACCCGCCGTCGCCGCTCCGGTCGCGTTCGGCGTGCTCGACAAGGTCATCGCCCTGCCACCGATGTTCATGGCCCAGCCGGACACGGTCGCGCGCGACCTCGCCATCCAGCACGAGCTGCAGCATCACCGCGGCCACGACCTGCTGGCCAACATGGCCGCGCAGGTCCTGCTTGCGCTGCACTGGTTCAACCCGCTCGCCTGGTACGGCTGGCGCGCGATGCGCCGCGATCAGGAAGCGGCCTGCGACGCGCGCGTGCTCGCCGGCCGCAACCGTGACGAGCGCGCGCTCTATGCCGCGCTGATCGTCGACATCGCCGCCGGTCCGCGCCTCGCGCTCGCCGCGCCGATGGCTTGCCCCGTGCTCGGCGACAAGTCGGTCATCCATCGTCTGAGGAGCATGTCGATGGCAGACATCACCCCGGCGCGCCGTCGTCTCGGCCGCGGGCTGGTTGCCACCGCCGCGACGCTGGCGATGCCGTTGACTGCATCGATCTCCTACTCGGTCGCCAGCGCGCAGCAGCCTGCCGCGCGCCCGGTTCAGCCGGCTGCGCCGGTAGCGCCGATCGCCACGATCGATCCGGACGCGTCCGAAGCGCCGGCCGTGCCCGTTCCGCCAGGGGGCGTGGAGGATGACGTCCGTTCAGTCGAGTTCCGTCGCGAAGGCCCCGACGGCTCGACCGAAACACGGCAATTCACCTTCCATCGTGCTCCTGATGCCCCGATGCCGCCGATGCCGCCCATGCCGGCGATGCCGAAGACGGATTTGTCCTGGGGCGGTCCCGACGACCCTGAGTTCGAGCGCCGCATGGAAGAATGGGGCAAGCAGATGGAACGCTGGGGCGAAGAATTCGGCCGGCAGTGGGAGCAGTGGGGCGAGCAGTTCGGTCAGCAGGCCTTCGCCTGGTCGGAGCAGGCCCGCCGCGCCGCTCCCGAGGTGGTCCACAGCTGCGACCCGGACGAACCGCAGGTGACGGCCGATGGCCGCTCGCGCGTCGTCATCTGCCAGCGCGATGTCGAGCGGCGCGCCCTCGCGAGCGCGCGGGCCGGCCTGCGCGGTGCACGTGCCGCAATCGCCGCCAACCGCGCGCTCGACGAAGAGGTGCGCCGTGAAATCCTGCGGGACCTCGACGAAGAGATCGAGCGGATCGAGCGCGAGGGTCGCTGACCTTCAGGGTAAACGACGCTACTCCCGATCGCCCGCGGAGTTACTTCGCGGGCGGTTTCGCCTCCGGAGATGCGACGGAAGCGTGAGCGTTCCGTGAGCAATTTCCGGTCCCGCTGAAAAGCACATCGGCGAGCGGGTCGCCTGATTGACCGCCTAACGATTCATCGCTCGTCTGGCACGGCTCATCGCAGAAGGAGCCGTGTCATGTCTCAACGAAGTCCCGGTATCAGGTTGCTTCTCGTCGGTCTCGTGGCGTTCGTCCTCGGGATACCGTTGCTCATGGTCTACGCGCTGGTCAACGACCGCGAGGCCCAGTCGCATACTGCCCAGGCGGCGATCACCGCCGGGTGGGGAGGAGCGCAGGTCGTCTCGGGGCCGGTGCTCGTCGTGCCCTATACGGAGCTCGTCACCGAGACCGCCACGGTCGACGGCACGCGCACCGTCGAGCGGCGCCGCGAACTTTACCTCTCGCCCCTCGTCCATCGTGCCGACATCAAGTTGAATCCGGAGCGACGCGGCTATTCGATCTACGATTCGGTCGTCTACCAGGCCGCCCTTGCGGGCAACGCCCGCTTCGAGCTGCCGGCAGACCTCGACCGGCTCGGAGTCGAACGGGGCCGCCTCGTGCTCGATCAGGCCGAGTTGCGCTTCGGCGTATCGGATCCGCGCGGGCTGCAGACCGATGCCTCGGTGACTGTCGGAGGCCGACCGGTGGAGCTGCAGCCGGGCAAGGGGTTGGTGGCCAGCGGCGACGCCGGCTTTCACGGCGTGATCACCTGGGACGGTCAGCCGCTCACCGTGCAATACGAGTACGGCTTGCGCGGCAGTCGTTCGATCGCGCTCGTTCCGCGTGGCGGCGACACCCAGTGGCAAGTCTCCTCGCCGTGGCCCCATCCGAGCTTCGGCGGCAATTTCCTGCCCGACTCCAAGGAGGTTTCCGAGCGGGGGTTCACCGCGCGCTACGGCATTCCCAACCTGGCACTGGCACTGGCACTGGCGCAGGCGCTGGCGTCGAGTTCCGACACCGCCATGGCGGTCGCGC
>CALCBC010000124.1 GCA_937898525.1 uncultured Sphingomonadales bacterium | reverse complement strand
GCATCCTCAAGGTCATGTCCAAGATGGGCATCTCGACCTACCAGTCCTATTGCGGTGCGCAGATCTTCGACGCGGTCGGGCTGTCGAGCGCTTTCGTCGACAAGTACTTCACCGGCACCGCGACCACGATCGAGGGTGTCGGCCTCAAGGAAGTGGCGGAAGAGGCGGTGCGCCGCCACGCGGCGGCTTACGGCGACAACCCGATCTATCGCAACATGCTCGATGTCGGCGGCATCTACCAGTACCGCCTGCGCGGTGAGGACCACGCCTGGACGCCGGAGACGGTCGCCAACCTGCAGCACGCGGTGCGCGGCAACTCGTGGTCCACCTACGAGGAGTTCGCCAAGGCGATCAACGAGCAGTCGGAGCGGCTGCTGACGATCCGCGGGCTGATGGAACTCAAGAAGGCCGATCAGCCGCTGCCGCTCGAGGAAGTCGAGCCGGCCGAGGAGATCGTCAAGCGCTTCGCCACCGGCGCGATGAGCTTCGGCTCGATCAGCCGCGAGGCGCACACCACGCTGGCAATCGCGATGAACCGCATCGGCGGGCGCTCCAACACCGGCGAGGGCGGCGAAGAGCCCGACCGCTTCAAGCCGCTGCCGAACGGCGATTCGCTGCGCAGCCGGATCAAGCAGGTCGCCTCGGGCCGCTTCGGCGTGACCACCGAGTACCTGGTCAATTCGGACGACATCCAGATCAAGATGGCGCAGGGCGCGAAGCCCGGCGAGGGCGGCCAGTTGCCCGGCCACAAGGTCGACAAGGTGATCGGCAAGGTCCGTCACTCGACCCCGGGCGTCGGCCTGATCTCGCCGCCGCCGCACCACGACATCTACTCGATCGAGGATCTCGCGCAGCTGATCCACGACCTCAAGAACGTCAATCCGGCGGCGCGCATCTCGGTCAAGCTGGTCTCCGAGGTTGGCGTCGGCACGGTCGCCGCGGGCGTCTCCAAGGCGCGCGCCGACCACGTGACGATCTCGGGCTACGAGGGCGGCACCGGCGCCTCGCCGCTGACCTCGCTGACCCATGCTGGCAGCCCGTGGGAGATCGGCCTCGCCGAAACCCAGCAGACGCTGCTGCTCAACGACCTCAGGAGCCGCATCGCGGTGCAGGTCGACGGCGGCATCCGCACCGGCCGCGACGTCGCGATCGGCGCGCTGCTCGGCGCCGACGAGTTCGGCTTCGCCACCGCGCCGCTGATCGCCGCCGGCTGCATCATGATGAGGAAGTGCCACCTCAACACCTGCCCGGTCGGCGTCGCGACGCAAAACCCTGTGCTGCGTGCGCGCTTCACCGGCCAGCCCGAGCACGTGATCAACTACTTCTTCTTCGTCGCCGAGGAACTGCGCCGGATCATGGCCGAGATGGGCTTCCGTACCGTCGAGGAGATGATCGGCCGGGTCGACCGGATCGACATGAAGAAGGCGATCGACCACTGGAAAGCCG
Organism: uncultured Sphingomonadales bacterium; assembly: GCA_937898525.1. Taxonomy (GTDB): domain Bacteria; phylum Pseudomonadota; class Alphaproteobacteria; order Sphingomonadales; family Sphingomonadaceae; genus Croceibacterium_A. The sequence continues at coordinate 16,457 of CALCBC010000124.1, read as the reverse complement.
GCGGCGTCGACCTGTCGCGCCTGCTGCACCGGGTCCCGCTGCCCGAGGGCGCGCCGCTGCACCAGACGATCGAGCAGGACCACGGCCTCGCCGCGGCGCTCGACAACGAGCTGATCGAGGCCGCGCGCCCGGCGATCGAGAACGGCGAGACGATCGTGCTCGAGCGCACGATCCGCAACGTCAACCGCACGGTCGGGGCGATGCTCTCGGGCGAGATCGCCCGCCGTCACGGCCACGCGGGCCTCAAGCCCGACCAGCTGCGGATCAGCTTCAAGGGCGTCGCCGGGCAGAGCTTCGGTGCCTGGCTGGTCCATGGCGTCACGCTCGACCTCGTCGGCGACGCCAACGACTACGTCGGCAAGGGCCTCTCGGGCGGCCGCGTGATCGTCCGCCAGCCCACTCACGTCGACCGCGAGGCGACCGACAACATCGTCGTCGGCAACACCGTGCTCTACGGCGCGATCGCCGGCGAGGCCTACTTCAACGGCGTCGCGGGCGAGCGCTTCGCGGTGCGCAACTCGGGCGCGATCGCGGTGGTCGAGGGCACCGGCGACCACGGCTGCGAATACATGACCGGCGGCGTCGTCGTCGTCCTCGGCAAGACCGGGCGCAACTTCGCGGCCGGGATGTCGGGCGGCGTCGCCTACGTCTACGATCCGGAAGGGCGCTTCGCCGAGCTGTGCAACACCGCGATGGTCGACCTCCTGCCGGTCTCGCCCGAGCGCGACGAGGAGGACGGCACCGGCCGGCCGCAGCAACGACCGGTCTCGGTCGAGGACTACGGCATGGGCGACATGCTGCGCCACGACGCCGAGCGGCTGCGCATCCTCGTCGAACGGCACAAGCTGCACACCGGCTCGAAGCGGGCGGCCGAGCTGCTCGACGACTGGGATAACGCGGTGACGAAGTTCGTCAAGGTCATGCCTCGCGACTACGCCGCCGCGCTGCGCCAGCTCGAGGCCGAGCGCGAGGAAGCGGCTTTCGTTGCCGCCGAGTGACGATGACTTCCCCCTACCCCGTCATCCCGGCGAAAGCCGGGACCTCGTGCGGTCCGGCGCCGCGCTCGAGGCATTCGCTCCCGGCTTTCGCCGGGATGACGGCTGAATCTTTCTGGAACTGAGCGACATGGGCAAGGAAACCGGCTTCCTCGAGATCGACCGCCAGGATCGCGGCTACGCCGATCCGAAGGAACGCATCCGCCACTACCGCGAGTTCATCATCCCGCACAGCGAGGAAGCCCTGCGCAACCAGGCCGCGCGGTGCATGAACTGCGGCATCCCCTACTGTCACAACGGCTGTCCGGTGAACAACATGATCCCGGACTGGAACCACCTCGTCTACGAGGCCGACTGGCGCGAGGCGCTCGACAACCTGCACTCGACCAACAACTTCCCCGAGTTCACCGGCCGGGTGTGCCCGGCGCCGTGCGAGGCGAGCTGCACGCTCAACATCATCGACCAGCCGGTGACCATCAAGTCGATCGAATGCGCGATCGCCGACCGCGGGTGGAAGGAAGGCTGGATCGAGCCGCAGCCGGCCGCTCGCAAGACCGGCAAGACCGTCGCCGTCGTCGGCTCGGGGCCCGCCGGCCTCGCCTGCGCCCAGCAGCTGGCCCGCGCCGGCCATGCGGTCACGGTGTTCGAGAAGGCCGACCGCATCGGCGGGCTGCTCCGCTACGGCATCCCCGACTTCAAGATGGAGAAGCACCTCATCAACCGCCGTGCGGTGCAGATGGAGGCCGAGGGGGTGACCTTCAAAACCTCGACCGAGGTCGGCGTCGACGTGTCGATGAAGTCGCTGCGCGAGAACTTCGACGCGGTCGTGCTCGCCGGCGGGGCCGAGGAGCCGCGCCAGCTCAACATCCCGGGCGCCGAGATGCCCGGCGTGCGGCTGGCGATGGAATTCCTGACCCAGCAGAACAAGCGCAACGCCGGCGACAGCGAGGAGCGCGCCGCACCGCGCGGCACGCTGGTCGCGACCGGCAAGCACGTGATCGTGATCGGCGGCGGCGACACCGGCTCGGACTGCGTCGGCACCTCGAACCGCCAGGGCGCCAAGAGCGTCACCCAGATCGAGATCATGCCCAAGCCGCCCGAGAAGGAAAACAAGGCGCTGACCTGGCCGCACTGGCCGATGAAGCTGCGGACCTCCTCGAGCCACGAGGAAGGCGTCGAGCGCGACTGGTCGATCCTGACCAAGGAAGTCGTCGGCGAGAACGGCGTTGTCACCGGGCTCAAGTGCGCCCGCCTCGAGTGGGAAGGCGGGCAGATGAAGGAGATCCCGGGCAGCGAGTTCGTGCTCCCGGCCGATCTGATCCTGCTGGCGATGGGCTTCGTCGGCCCGCGCAAGGCCGGGATGATCGCCCAGTCGGGCGTGCGCCTCAACGAACGCGGCAATGTCGACGCCGACACGGTGACCTATGCCACCAGCGAGGACAGGGTGTTCGCCTGCGGTGACATGCGCCGCGGCCAGTCGCTGATCGTCTGGGCGATCCGCGAAGGCCGCCAGTGCGCCCGTGCCGTCGACGAGGCGCTGATGGGCGTTTCCGAACTGCCCCGCTGACCTCTCGCGCAGCGCTCACGCAGGGACAGTCCCTCCCGGGAGGATGTCTCGAGGGAGATGCGCGCGAAGACGCAGAGGGGGCCAGAGCGGCCTGGCCGCAAGGAGCCTCCGCGTCTCCGCGTGACAAGATCCCGCGCTACTTTCGCTCGACCGCGGCGATCGCCCGGTCGAGCAGGTCGAGCAGCGTCTCCAGGCCTCCCGGTCCCAGCGCTTCGCGGATCGGCCCTTCCTCGGCCGAGACCGCGGCGAACAGCGTCTGCATCGCCGCCTCGCCCTCAGCGGTGACTGTCAGCCGGTTGCGCCGCCTGTCACCCGAGACGCGCTCGCGGGCGGCGAGGCCCCGCGCCTCGAGCTGGTCGACGATTCCGACCAGTGCCGACTTGTTGACCCCCGCCCTCCCGGCGAGCGCGCTTTGCGAGCAGCCCGGGTTGGCCGCGATCAACGCCAGCACGGTCAGCGACCCTGTCGGCAGCCCATAGGGCGCCGAGACGGCGATCGAGCGCGCGGTGAGCGCGTTGCGCAGCAGCCGCACGCGCGGCCCCACCGATTCCGCGAGTATTCCCCAGTCGAGCGCTTCGGCCATCCGCCACGGCTCGCACCCGGCGAGCGGTTTTGCAACCGGCGATCCGGTGCGGTAGCCCCCGGGCATGGAAGTCCGCCCGCTGCATCCGCTGTTCGCCGCCGAGCTCATTGGCGCCGATCTGACGCGCGATCCGTCGCCCGACCTGGTCGAGAGCGTCGAGGCCGCGATGGACCGCTACGGCGTTCTCGTGGTGCGCGACGCGTGCCTGACAGACGAGCAGCACAAGCGTTTCAGCCGGGCGTTCGGGCCGCTCGAGATACCCAGCCGCGCGCCCGGTGCCGACGGACCGCCGGGGCGACGCAGGCTCGATCCCGAGCTGTTCTACGCCGGCAACCTCGACCGCGATGGCGAGATCATTCCCTACGGCTCGGAAGGGTACAGGCTCGCCCAGGGCGCGGAGCGGTTCCACACCGACAGCTCGTTCCACGCGATGCCGACCAAGTGGTCGCTGCTGCTCGGCCACGAGACCCCGCCGCCCGAGGCCGGCGGCGACACCCTGTTCGCCGATGCCCGCGCGGCCTGCGACGACCTGCCTGCCGAAATGAAGGCGCAGATCGAGGGGCTCAAGGGGATCCACGATTTCTGGGAGGGCCGCCGCCGCGCCGGGCTCCAGGGCGAAATCACGCCCGAAATGCGCCGGATCATCCCGTTCGGCCCGGTCGAACACCCGCTGGTCCGCACGCTGCCGTCGGGACGGCAGGCCCTGTTCATCGGCGGACACTGCGTCGGCGTTGCCGGGATGGCGCCCGAAGAAGGCACCGCCCTGGTCGAGAAACTCTATGCCCACGCGACCCAGGCCAGGTACGTCTACCGCCATCGCTGGCGGCAGCACGACCTCGTGATCTGGGACAATCGCTGCACGATGCACGCGGCGACGCCGCTGCGCTCGAACGCCTACCGCCGCGACATGCGTCGCACGACGATCAACGAGAGCGGGCCGGAGACCAGCGCCCGCGAGTGGCTGGAGCTCGGCGCGGCGGCCTGAGCGCGCGCCCGATCAGCTGCGCCGATAGGGCACGAACTCGTCGAGGAACACCGCGCCGGTGGTGTAGCCCTGGTACCGGTCGACCGTGCGGATCACGTCGTTGGCGCACAGCTGGCCGCCGAAGCGCTCGATCACCACCACGTCGTTGCGACCGAGCGACTTCGGATTGCTCGGGCGGGCGACGTAGATCGTTTCACCGGCATCGTAGACGATCGCGACGTTCTCGATCACTTCGATACGGTTGCTGTTGAGCGCGGCGATGCAGCTGACCGGCTCGCCCGCAGTGCGGCCTTCGAGCATCCGCGCCAGCCTGGCTTCGTTCTCCTCCGCGCTGCGCGCCGTGGCGGCGGTCGCGCCGGTGAGGACGAGGGCGGCACCTGCAAGAATCGCGGCAAGAGTCTTCATGGTCCTTCTCCCACAGCGATGGGATGATGGACCCCAAGTGGTGAACCGAGGCTGACCGTCAAGGCCGCCCGCGGTCAGGCGAGCGGCGGCCGGCTCGCGCCAGAGGCGATGTCGGGCAGCTGCGAGTGGTCGGCCCCGTCAGCTGGCCCGCCCTTGAGCACGAAGCGCCGGTCGCAATAGCCACAGTCGACGTAGCCGTGCTCGTCGATCTGCAGGTAGACGCGCGGATGGCCGAGCGCCGCCGGCTTGTAGCCCGCGCCCGGGCGAATCTGGCCCGCGCCGTCGCAATGCACGCGCGGGGTGTCGACAAGGGTGATCTCGGGGACGTGTGCCATCGGCGGCAGCGCTTACTTTCTGTCCGCGCGCGAGGCAATGGCGCGGTTGCCGCGAAGCGCCTGGCCCAGCTGCAGAACAGGCGAACATCGAACGCGCCGACGTAATGTCCCGGGACCTGGCTCCCCGCGACGTGCAGCGTTGCGCGCCAGAAGTTCGAACGAGCGTCGGGCGCGCCGATGTAACCGGGATGCGCGGCAACCATCCGCCCTTTGCGCCGGGCGCGCGCTCGCTCTAAGGGCGGGTGGATGGCACAGGCAGCGATCGAGATCCGCGACCTCGTCAAGACTTACGCGGCCCATGGCGATGCGCCCCCCAAGCAGGCGCTGAAGGGCGTGAGCCTCGACGTACCCGAGGGCCGCATCTTTGGCCTGCTCGGGCCCAACGGCGCGGGAAAATCGACGCTGATCAACATCATGGCCGGGCTCGTGACCAAGACCTCGGGGACGGTCACCATCTGGGGCCACGATATCGACCGCGACCACCGCAACGCCAAGCGGGCGATCGGCATTGTCCCGCAGGAAATCGTGTTCGACCCGTTCTTCACCCCGTTCGAGGTGCTCGAGAACCAGGCGGGGATGTACGGCATCGCCCGCCACCTGCGCCGCTCGGAGGCGCTGCTCGCCGCTGTCCGCCTCGCCGACAAGCGCGACGCCTATGCGCGCACGTTGTCGGGCGGGATGAAGCGGCGGCTGCTGATCGCCAAGGCGATGGTCCATTCACCGCCGGTACTGGTGCTCGACGAGCCCACCGCCGGCGTCGACGTAGAGCTGCGCCGCCAGCTGTGGGAGCTCGTTGGCGAGCTCAATGCCGAGGGTGTGACCGTGGTGCTGACCACGCACTACCTCGAGGAAGCCGAGCAGCTGTGCGACCGGATCGCGATCATCAACCACGGCCAGTTGATCGCGGACAAGCCGACCCGCGAGCTGGTCGGCATGGCGCGCGAGAAGATCGTCCGGGTAACGGTCGACAAGGATCTCGCCGGCCCGCCGATGGAAGCGAGCTTCATCAAGGCCGAGCTGATCGACCCGCGCACGCTCGAGGTCACCTATGACCGCGACGCTTCGAGCGCGGGGCAGGTGCTCGCGCTGGTCCAGCAGCACGGTTACGCGATCGAGGACGTCACCACCCGCGAGCCCGACCTCGAGGACGTGTTCGTCCAGCTGACCGGCGCGGCCTAGCGTTGCGCATGCGGGGAAGGCGCGGCGCGCCTTTCCCCGTACGGCTTGATGTCGAGTGCATCTCCCGCCCCGGGAACGCTCAGCGGGGAGGCGCGTCTCGCGCCGCGCGCCTCAGGCTTCGACGGCGAGGCCGCAGCGACCTCGAGGGAGCCGCCGCGAAGCTTCGCGCGGTACATCAGAGCGTCGGCCTGGCGCACGAGGTCGTCGATGGCGAAGGCGCCCGGAGGTACGACCAGCGCGCCCACGCTGCACTTCACCGGCCCGTCGCCGAAACTGACGCCGTTCATTTCGCGGTGCAGGCGAACCGCGACCGATCGCGCCGCAGCTTCGTCCCTGACGGCCATGAACAGCAGGAACTCGTCGCCGCCGACACGGGCGAACAGGTCCGACCGGCGGACGATGCGCCGCACGGCGCGCGCGTAGGCCTTCAGGCAGGCGTCGCCCGCCGCGTGGCCCCGTTCGTCGTTGATCGTCTTGAGATCGTCGAGGTCGGCATAGAGCAGGACCCGCCACCAGCCCTGGCCCGCGAGCGCCGCGCCGAGGTCGAAGAAGGCCTGCCGGTTGAGCGCCCCGGTGAGGGCATCGGTCCGCGCGAGCCACCATTCGTGGAGGTAGGCGCGTCGCGCCCCGGCTACGAGCGTGATGACGAGCGAGACCGCCGCGAAGCGCGACGCCAGGTTCCAGGCCAGTTCCGCCGGGCCATAGGGGTAGAGGCCCATGCCGTTGAGCGCGAAGGTCAGGGCCATGCAGCCGACGCCGGTCGCCATCCCCGCCGCCCAGCCCAGCGTCCAGGCCGCGAGACAGATCACGGCGAGGTAGACCGGGCCGAACCAAAGGTCGCGGCCGGACCCGAGATCGCCGAGCGCGGCAAGATCGACACACAGCAGCACCACGATCCACGCCGTCGCCGGCGGAAGCCGCACGATCCGGTCGAGCGCTCGCGGCATGCCGATCGGACGGAACGAGGAAACAGGCGGCCGCATGTCCACGAAATGGCGCCGACTGAAGAACAATCGCGCAATCGCAGACTAGGGGATTTCCCATACCGGTGCTCGCCGGGCGGCCGGAACTCGTCCTTGCCCGCGGTGCGGCTTGCCGTCATGAAGCACCGCCATGGCCACCGCGCGGCACGAACATGACGTCCTCATCGTCGGGTCCGGCGCCGCCGGCCTCACCGCGGCGCTCACCCTCGCGCGCACGCACAAGGTGCTGGTGCTCGCCAAGGGGCCGCTGACGAGCGGCTCGACAGCCTCGGCGCAGGGCGGGATCGCCGCGGTGCTCGAGCCCGGCGACAGTTTCGAGGATCACGTGCGCGACACGATGGTCGCCGGCGCCGGCCTGAACCGCCGCGAGACGGTCGAGTTCGTGATCGAGCGTGCCCCTGCGGCGATCGACCGGCTGTGCCAGCTCGGGGTGCCGTTCAACCGCGAAGGCGCGGACTTGCACCTGACCCGCGAGGGCGGCCATTCGCACCGCCGTATCGTCCACGTCGCCGACGCCACGGGCTGGGCAGTCCAGGCCGCGCTGCTCAAGGCGGCTGAAGCCAATCCCAACATCACCCTGCTGCCCGGCCGCAGCTGCATCGACCTGATCACCGGCCGGCACGAGGAGCGCTACTCGGGCTCGGGCCGGGTGTGGGGCGTCTACGCGCTCGACGCGGCGACCGGCAGGGTCGAGGCCCACGTCGCCCGCGCGACGGTCATGGCCGCGGGCGGGGCGGGGCGCGTGTACCAGTTCTCGACCGCGCCGCGCGGCGCGACCGGCGACGGCATCGCCATGGCCTGGCGGGCGGGCTGCCGCGTCTCCAACATGGAGATGATGCAGTTCCATCCGACCTGCCTCTACAATCTCGAGGTCAAGAACTTCCTGATCACCGAGGCGGTGCGCGGCGAGGGCGGCCAGCTCAAGCATCCCGAGACGGGCCATCGATTCATGCCCGACTACGATCCGCGCGCCGAGCTCGCCCCGCGCGACATCGTCGCCCGCGCGATCGACGACCAGATCAAGCGCTTCGGCCTCGACTACGTCCACCTCGACATCAGCCACATGCCGGCCGATTTCGTCGTCGGCCACTTCCCGACGATCCACGAGAAACTGCTCGGCCTCGGCATCGACATGACGAAGGAGCCGATCCCGGTCGTCCCGGCGCAGCACTACACCTGCGGCGGCATCCTGATCGGGCTCGATGCGCGCACCGACCTGCCCGGGTTGTGGGCCGCCGGCGAGTGCACCGAAAGCGGCCTTCACGGCGCCAACCGCCTCGCCTCGAACTCGCTGCTCGAATGCTTCGTGTTCGGGGAGGCGGCGGCGCAGGACATTCTCAAGTGCTGGGACGACCTCGACCCGGTGCCGCCGATCCGCGAATGGGACGAGAGCCGGGTGACCGATTCCGACGAGGAAGTGGTCATCAAGCAGAACTGGACCGAGATCCGCCGGTTCATGTGGAACTACGTCGGCATCGTCCGCACGACCAAGCGGCTCGAGCGCGCCGCGCACCGGATCAAGCTGCTGCACGACGAAGTCGCCGACTATTACGGCCACTTCCGCGTCACCACCGACCTGATCGAATTGCGCAACCTGCTGCAGTGTGCCGACCTGATCGTGCAGAGCGCGCTCAAACGCCACGAGAGCCGCGGGCTGCACTACACGCTCGACTACCCCGAGACCGACCTCGTCGCACGCGACACCGTGCTCGTGCCGTGAAGATGGCGCACCTCCGGGCGGCGGCGCCCATCCTCGATGTCAGGGCCGTGCCCCTCGCTCGGCGAAAGCCGCCGCGAGTTCGCCCCATTCCTCGTACGACGGGAAGCGCTCGTAACTGAACTCGGCCGGCACTTCGGCCCACGGCAGCTTCTCGGCCGTCTGCACCTCGACGAACGGCACGAACCAGCCTGCATCGTCGAGCATCGTCGCCCGCACGTTGACGAACCCCATCGGCGTGCGGGTGAACACCCAGCCCAGGCAGCGACTGCAATGGTGGTGGCGGATGTCCTCACCGTGCAAGCCGCCGATCGCCGTCTCGCCGGCAGTCACCGCGAACCCGCTTTCGGGGACCGTCAGCGTGGTCGAGAAGGCGCTCGCGCTCATCCGCTGGCAGCCGCGGCAGTGGCATACCGAGGCCAGCATCGGCGGTTCGGTGATCTCGAACCTCAGGGCATCGCACCGGCACCCGCCGGCCCACGGCAGTTTCCAGTCGTCCATGCTGGCGGATCTACACCAGGCCGCAGGCGCGGCCAATCGGCTCAGCCGACCCGCGCCATCAGCGCCAGCGGGCGGCCTTCAAGGTCGTTGAAGAACGCCATCCATTCCTCGCTGCCGTCCTCGTGGCGGTGGATCATGTGCGGGGCGGAAACGAACTCGACGCCCTTGTCCTCGAGCGTCTTCGCCGCGGCATGGATGTCGCCGACCCGGAAGTAGAGGATCGATTCGGGCTTCACCTCGCCCTGCTGCAGGTAGAGTCGCACCCCGCCGCAGTCGAAGAACGCGAGCTCGCCGAACGTGAACTCGTGCCGCAGCCCAAGCACGTCGCGATACCACAGTTCCGAATCGGCGATATCGGCGACGCTGCGCGACACCTGCCCGACGGCCTCCAGCCCGATACCCTCGCTCATCGCCTCGCTCCTTGTCCGCATCGCGCTGTTGCGCCGCACCCCGTCCCAGCGCCGCAACTGCCGCCGGTTGTCGAGCCCGAGCTTGGCCAGCACGTTGCCGACGTGGAACTTCACTGCGTCGACGCTGACCCCGCGCCGCTCGGCGATCTGCCGGTTGCCGAGCCCGTGGCGCACGGCTTCGAGCGTCGCCCATTCGGCCGGGGTCAGCAGGTCGTCGTGCGGCGGGCGGCCGCGTCGCCGGGTCATGCCGCCACGCTAGCCGAACGCCCGCCGAATTACCCTACCCGGCGAGCTCGAGCCGCGTGAACCGCACCGGCATCAGCGCACGGGTCGCGACGAGCCCGTCGATGGTCTTCTCGACCACGCTCAGCTGCTGCACGTCGCCGCCGCCGAGCGGGATCACCATGCGCCCGCCCGGGGCGAGCTGGTCGAGCAGCTTCTCCGGCGGCTCGGGGGCGGCCGCGGTGACCAGCATCGCGTCGAACGGTGCGTGCTCCTCCCACCCGCGCGTGCCGTCGCCGATGCGCACCTCGACCGCGTAGCCGAGCGCCTGGAAGCGCTGTCTTGCCGCTTCGGCGAATTCCTCGACCACTTCGACGCTGAATACTTCGGCGCCCATCTCGGCCATCACCGCGGCCTGGTAGCCGAGCCCGGTGCCCACCTCGAGCACGCGCGTTCCCGGTGTCAGCTCGAGCAGGTCGAGCATCAGCGCGCCGATGAACGGCTGCGACAGCGTCTTGTCGAACCCGATCGGCAGCGGGGTGTCCTGATACGCGGCGGTCGCCAGTTGCAGCGGCACGAATAGGTGCCGCGGCACTTCGAGCAGCGCCCGCTTCAGCGCCGGGTCGAGCGTGCGCCCGCCGAGTTCGTCGCTGGCGAGGTCGAAATGCATCTCGATGATCTCGACCATGTGCCGGCGGAAGATCGCCAGGTGCTCTTCGGTCAGGGGTTTCATCGATTCTCCAAGCTGCCTCGCGCAACATGGTTCCGGGTCAGCGCGGGTTGAAGGCCTCGCGCGGCGTACCGTCGATGTGGAACAGCTTTTCGGCAGGCAGCTTCAGCACCAGCCCGGAATTCTCCAGCGGGAAGTCGTAGACCGCGCCGAGCAGCCCGGCCATCGGTCCGCCCTCGACCCGCGCGCCCATCGCGTCGAGGCCGAGCGCGAGCCCTTCGCCCATCGAGCCGGTCCAGCGCCCGACCTTCACGATCGCCGGCCCGTCGTGGTGCATGCCCGGGCGGGGCAGGACCTGCTCGATCCACTGGCGCGGAATTCCGAACTCGCGCTCCTCGGCCGGCAGCGAATGCATCTGGTAGCCGGTCGGCCGGTCGACGAACCAGCCCATGATCGCCCTTGCGACGGTGGTGTTGCCGCCGCTCGGGGTGTCGCGAAGGTCGAGCACCACCGGTTGTCCCGGCCGGGCCTGCCGCATCGCCGCATCGAACGCCGCGATCGTCGCGCCGTCGCCGAGCGAATCGTTGAACCGGATCGTCAGCACGTCCGCCGCCTCGCCGACCGTCAGCGGATCGCGGCCTTCGGGCCGCGCTGCATAGAGGCTGTCGAGCGTCAGCTCGCGCGGTCCGCCGGGGCCGGCCACCGTCAGGCGCCGCGCCGCGTTGCGCCGCCCGGCGGCGAGGACTCTCGCGGCGTAGCCGGCGCGTTCCGGGGTCACCGCCAGGCCGAGGTCGCTCCAGAAAGCCGCGACCGCTTCGGTTACCGGTTCGCCGGCGACGGCCACCAGGCGGTCGCCCTGCCGGATCCCCGCGCGTTCGGCCGGCGAGTTCTCGCGTACTGCGCCGATCGTGAAATCGGGCTCAACCCACAGGTCCGCGTAGCTCGGCACCAGCGCCCAGCTGTCGGCCAGCGAGCTGGCGGTGATCGCGTGGTGGTCGGCGAGCGTCGCCAGCGCGCGTTCGGCATAGCGGATCAGCGCCTCTCGGCTGTCGACCGCCTCGGCCTCGGCGCGCAGCTTGTCGCTCAGCGGCATGCGCCCGTCCTCGAACCGCTCGAGGTAGGCGTAGTTGTCCTCGACGACCCGTTCGATCGCGCGTGCGTCGCTCGCGTAATCGGGCTCGGGGAGCACCTCGCCGGCGCCGACGAGCAGCGGTGCGAGCAGCAGGGCGGCGAGCAATCGAATGCGGGCCATGCGCGTTGCTAGCACAAAATTGCGCGGCCCGATTCCGATGATTCACGGCCGCGCAACGCACAGATTTTTTTCGACAGAGTCATTTTGACTCTTGCGCAGCGCGCGAGTGATGCTTTGCCCGCGCGTCGCGGTGTATTGGCGGGGCGACACACCGGCTTTCAGGGGCTCTCGCGCGGCTTAATCCGCGCTTAACCCTCTTGATCGCGATTCGCCTCCGATTCATAAATCTTGTGGTCGGGTTGCTGAGGGTACCCACAAGACCTAGATTCCGCATGACCGCGCCCAACACGCGCCGTCACCCGGATTCGCAAGGCCGCAGGCACCCCGCGCAAGGCCCGGCCGGAGCATGGCGGGGGATAAGTTTTTCCCCGCTGCCGCATGCGGATTGGTAGGCTGGAATGCGCCCGCCGATTCGAACACATGCGGAACATCGAACACCAGTCCGGCATTCGGACGAGAGCGATCGGGGGCGGCAGGCAATGGAATTTCGCAACGGGGACGAAGCGGCGATGGAACTCGACAACGGTCATGCAGCCACGCTCGACGCGGAAGCCCCGGCGAAGAAGAACGGCAAGGCACTGACGATGGACAGGAAGGACCAGGGCAGCGAAGCGCTGGTGGCCGAGGCGGCCGCCGGCGCGATGGCCGAGGCGGCCAGGGCCGCGTCCGCCGCCGAGGCCGATTCGAAGTCGATCAGGCCGCGGCGTTTCGCGATCAAGACCGATCCGTCGCGCGACGACCTGCTGACCGAGTTCGGCAAGGAGACGCTGACCGACCGCTACCTGCTCCCCGGCGAGAGCTTCCAGGACCTCTTCGCCCGCGTCGCGGACTGCTACGCCGACGACGCCGAGCACGCGCAGCGGCTCTACGACTACATCTCCAAGCTGTGGTTCATGCCGGCGACCCCGGTGCTGTCGAACGGCGGCACCAACCGCGGGTTGCCGATTTCGTGCTACCTCAACTCGGTCGACGACAGCCTCGAGGGCATCGTCGGCACCTGGAACGAGAACGTCTGGCTGGCCAGCCGCGGCGGCGGCATCGGCACTTACTGGGGCAACGTGCGCGGGATCGGCGAGCCGGTCGGCCTCAACGGCAAGACCAGCGGCATCATTCCGTTCGTGCGCGTGATGGACAGCCTGACTCTGGCGATCAGCCAGGGCTCGCTGCGGCGGGGCTCGGCCGCCTGCTATCTCGACATCTCGCACCCCGAGATCGAGGAGTTCCTCGAGATCCGCAAACCCTCGGGCGACTTCAACCGCAAGGCGCTCAACCTGCACCACGGTGTGCTCGTCAGCGACGCGTTCATGGAAGCCGTGCGCGACGGCACCGAGTGGGAGCTCAAGAGCCCGAAGGACGGCTCGGTCCGCGGCAAGGTCGACGCGCGCTCGCTGTTCCAGAAGCTGGTCGAGACCCGTCTCGCCACCGGCGAGCCCTACATCGTGTTCTCCGACACGGTGAACCGGATGATGCCGAAGCACCAGCGCGAGCTCGGCCTCAAGGTCTCGACCTCCAACCTGTGCTCGGAAATCACCCTGCCGACCGGTCGCGACCACCTCGGCAACGATCGCACCGCGGTCTGCTGCCTCAGCTCGCTCAACCTCGAGAAGTGGGACGAGTGGAACACCGACAAGCGCTTCATCGAGGACGTCATGCGCTTCCTCGACAACGTGCTGCAGGACTACATCGACCGCGCGCCCGACGAGATGGCCCGCGCCAAGTACTCGGCCAGCCGCGAGCGCTCGGTCGGCATGGGCGTGATGGGCTTCCACTCGTTCCTGCAGTCGAAGGGCATCGGCTTCGAGAGCCCGATGGCCAAGGTGTGGAACCTCAAGATGTTCCAGCATATCAGCGCCAAGGCCAACGAGGCCTCGATGGTCCTCGCCGAAGAGCGCGGCGCCTGCCCCGACGCCGAGGAAATGGGCGTGATGGAGCGGTTCAGCTGCAAGATGGCGATCGCCCCGACCGCCTCGATCAGCATCATCTGCGGCGGCACCAGCGCCTGCATCGAGCCGATCCCGGCCAACATCTACACCCACAAGACGCTGTCCGGCAGCTTCGTGGTCAAGAACCCCTATCTCGAGAAGCTGCTCAAGGCGAAGTCGAAGGATTCGACCGCGGTGTGGAACTCGATCCTCGAGAAGGGCGGCTCGGTCCAGCACCTCGACTTCCTCACGCCCGAGGAAAAGGCGGTGTTCAAGACCAGCTTCGAGATCGACCAGCGCTGGCTGCTCGAATTCGCCGCCGACCGCGCACCCTACATCGACCAGGCGCAGAGCCTGAACCTGTTCATCCCCGCCGACGTCGACAAGTGGGACCTGATGATGCTGCACTTCCAGGCGTGGGAGAAGGGCATCAAGTCGCTCTACTACCTGCGCTCGAAGTCGGTGCAGCGCGCCGGGTTCGCCGGCGGGGTCGAGGCCGACAACACCGCCGAGCTGCCGAAATACGACCTCGGCGGCGAGAAGACCGACTACGAGGAATGCCTCGCCTGCCAGTAGCGGTCGTCGGTTCCGCCGAACGGGTCGTTGCAGCGGCACCCGGCAGGACAGAATGAAGCCACGCCCTTGCCGCCGCCTGCCGGCGGCGGTAGGTTCGGCCCGTCCGCTTGGAGGGCATGCCATGAAGGGTTTCGCTTTCCTGGGCGCTGCGCTGCTGTCGGCCACGCCGGTCCTCGCCGCCGAGCCTCCTGCCGCGCTCGCTCCCTATGTCGAGGACGGCGCGTTGCGGGCCGGCGACTACGGATGGGCGCGCGGCGCCTTCGCCGAGGCCGGCCCCGAAGACAAGGCCGCATACCAATCGATCGTCGCCTGGCGCGACGCCTGCTTCGCCGAGGCCCGCACGGCGGCAAGGGCGGAAGTGGCCGCGCTCGGCGAAGTCTTGCCGGACGATGAGATGACCTATGGCGGGTCGCAGCTGTGCCGCGAGGCCTTCCCGCCCAGGCTCGAGGCTTTCGCGGACTTCGAGCAGCTCGAGGCGGCGAGCGCACGAGTCGCGCCGGTGTTCGCCAGCTACATGGCGGCAGCCGATCAGGCGCGCCGCGTCGCCGCGTCGAACGCCCAGACGCTCGGCGAGCAGTTGCTGGCGCGCAGGTTCGGCGATCAGCTCCTGCGCAACTCTCTGGTGCTCGTGTGGCGGCGTGAAGGACCTTTCGCCGACGTCAGCGATGCCGAAAACGCCGTGCTGAGAGACCTGATGACCGACGCAGTCATGGCGCTCGACCTTGACAACACGGAGTGGCTCAAGGCGCACGTGGCCGAACATGGCTGGCCGACCGTTTCCGAAGTGGGGCCACGGAGCGCGAACGCCGCCTGGCTCATCGCCCAGCACGCCGATATGGATCCCGCCTTCCAGCTCCATGCGCTCCAGCTGATGGAACCGTTGGCTGCGACCGGGGAGGCGCACGCGGCCAACTTCGCGATTCTGTCCGATCGGGTGTCGCTCAAGCTTTCAGGCACTCAGCGCTACGGCACGCAGTTGAGCTGCCGCGGCGGATCGCGTGAGGCGTTGCAGATCGAAGACGCCGAGCAGGTCGACGCTTGGCGTGCCGCGGTGGGGATGGTCCCGCTGGCGGACTATGTCGCCGAGATGAACGCTCGGGGGCCCTGCTAGGGTCAACCCGGACGAGCCGGCGATCGCGCGTCAGTTGTCGGGCAGCGGCTCCATCTCGCCGGGCAGGCCCTCGCGCCCCGGCGCGGTGTCGGTCGTCTGCCAGGTCGCCGCGGCCACCGCATAGACGATCCCGGCGATGCTCGCGACGTGCAGCGCCAGCGCCAGCACGACCGTCCACCGCGGCGCCCGCCGGCCCCGTCCGCGGCCGTCGGCCTGGAGGTGCCCATGCTGCGGCCCGCGCCGCGCGAACAGCGCCACCGCCGCCCCGAGGTTGGCGATCAGCCAGCCCGCCGTCAGCAGGAACACCAGCGCCGAGATCCACAGCAGCGGCTGATAGGGTGCGACGGTGTCCACGGGGGCTCCTCTGTTCATCAGGGCCGTTGCACCTCCAACGCACCGCGCGGCAAATGGATGCCCCGAACTCCGATGCGCGGACGCGAAAGCTGCTCAGGATCGGACACGGTTCGAGCACATCTCGGCTCCGTCGATGCTACACAGGACCGTGGCGCCGACCCTTTCTCACGCGCGGCGCTCATCGTCGCCGGTGGGAGCGGGACAAGAGCCCCCAGTCCCTCTCCCCCGGAGTGGGAGGGGTGAGGGCGCCCCGGACATGAAAGCCTGCGCCCGCGCCTCGCCGGCGCGGCCGATCGCCCGTCGCCTTCGCCGCGACGCGACCGAGGCCGACGCCCGGCAACGCTTCGCGGCCGCGCAGGAGCGCCAGGCGCCATCCTCCCTTTCGCGTCCTGAAAGGGCCGCGCACCCTCGCGGCGTTGGTGCCGATGACCTGCCTGCGCGTGAGGATTGCGCCGGGGCGAGCCATGGTCCATCTTCCTCGCTACGAGAGGGGAGGGCGCCGCATGGCTCGATCGCTTCGCACCGCTGCCACAGTCGGCCTGCTGCTGCTCCTCGCCGCCTGCGCGCGGCAGGTTCCCGAGGGGGTCGCGCATGCCGCCGACACGCCAGGCTTCTGGGCCGGCCTGTGGCACGGCTTCGTGTTCCCGTTCGCCTGGATCGGCTCGCTGCTCGATCCCGACATCGCGGTCT
>CALCBC010000123.1 GCA_937898525.1 uncultured Sphingomonadales bacterium | reverse complement strand
CGTTGACTTTTCGCCCTCGAGCGGCCAAGGGCGCCGCTCGCAATTGGCCCCGCACCCCGGTGAAGCGGCGGCCGCGGCGAACGCAAGGTTCGTCGGTGCGATGCCGGGTTGAAGCGCTGCCACAGGGGCGGCGACAGCAAATTGGAGTATCGACGCATGTCGAAGCGCAAGAGCGCCAAGCATAAACTCGACCGCCGCATGGGCGAGAACATCTGGGGCCGTCCGCACAGCCCCGTGAACCGCCGTTCCTACGGCCCGGGCCAGCACGGCCAGCGCCGCAAGGGCAAGATGAGCGACTTCGGCCTGCAGCTGCGCGCCAAGCAGAAGCTCAAGGGCTACTACGGCGACGTCACCGAAAAGCAATTCAAGCGGACCTATCAGGAAGCCGATCGCATGAAGGGCGACACCGGCCAGAACCTGATCGGCCTGCTCGAGCAGCGGCTCGACATGGTGGTGTACCGCGCCAAGTTCGCGCCGACGATCTTCGCCGCGCGGCAGCTCGTCAGCCACGGCCACATCCGCGTCAACGGCGTGAAGTGCAACATCGCCAGCCGCCGCGTGCAGCCGGGCGACGTCGTCAGCCTCGGCGACAAGGCCAAGGAAATGGCGCTGGTGATCGAGGCGCAGAGCCTGCCCGAGCGCGACATCCCCGACTACGTCGTTCCCGACGGCACCGACAAGGTGACCTTCGCCCGCGTGCCGAAGCTCGACGAGGTTCCCTATCCGGTGACGATGGAACCGAACCTCGTGGTCGAGTTCTACTCGCGCTGACGTCGTCGTCCCGGCGCAAGCCGGGACCCTGTGCCACCGGCGCCGCGATTGCGGCATCGGAGTATCCGACGTTCCGCGGTCGGTAGCGCTTCGCGAGTGCCGAGGTAACGGGCGGCCCGTGGGGCCGCCCTTCTCCGTCTACAGGCCGAGATGGCGGCGCAGAAACTCGTCGGTTTGCGACAGCATGCGCGCCCGAACCTCGGCACTGTCGAGCTGGTGGTCGAGATCGTGGAACTCGACGTAGGTCACCGGCTTGCCCGCAACCTTGAGACGGCTCTCCATCAGCCGAGAGGCGCTCATGCCGACATTGATGTCCGCATCGCCGTGGAACAGCAGCACCGGGGCCTTGAACGAAGCGGCATGACGCGCCGGTGACCCGGCCTCGAGATGCGGTCCGCGGCCGATGAAATTGTCCATCACAAGATAGTTCGCGCGGTTGCGGAATTCCTCGCGCCAGCGCTCAAGGTCGGTCACCGGTGCGATCGCGACCACAGCCTGGAACAGTTCGGGGTCGAGTACTTGCGATTGCAGCGCGGCGTAGCCGCCGTAGGACCAGCCGACGATCGCCAGCTTGCCGGATGCGGCGATGCCCTGGTCCTGCAGCCAGCGGCCGGCCGAGTTGACGTCTCCGACTGCGGTCTCCCACGCCTGCCAGCCATTCTTGTCGAACCATGCGACGCCCATGCCCGCGGATCCGCGAAAGTTCGGTTGGAGTACAGCGTAGCCCCTGGCCGCAAAATACTGTGCGAGCCAGTTGAAGCCCCATTCGTCGCGCGCCTGCGGTCCGCCGTGCGGCATGACGATCGCGGGCAGGTTCTTGCCGTCGCTTCCGGCGGGCAGCGTAAGATAGCCCGGCACCATGGTCCCGTCCGAAGCCGGATACTGGATCGATCGCATCTCACCGAGCGCGACGCCAGCCAGTTCCGGTCTCGCGGGGAACAGCTGCGCGAGCTGACGGGTCGACTTGTCGTAGAGATAGTAGGCGCCTGGGTCGGTATCGCTGCCCGCATAGATCAGCAGCTTGCCCTCGTCGGCAGTGGAATCGACGATGCTGACGAACTTGTTTCCGCCGAGCGCCCTCGCAAGCGCTTCGGACAACCGTTTCAGCTCGGGGTCGAAGTATTCGAACTCGCGACGGTCGGTGGCGTAAGTCGCGCCCACGATGCGCTGGTTGCGGCCTATGCGAAGCAATCCGTCGATGTCGGTATCGTTGCGCCCGAGCACCAGCGAGGTCGTGCCGCTGCCGTCCAGCGCCATGCGGAACAGGCCCCGGAAGCCGTTGTTGGACGCGAAACCGTACGCAACGTTTTCGGCCGCATCGACGGCGACCGGCTGGAAACCGGTCGAAATCCCTGCGTCGAACGTCACGGTCGAAAGCGGGGACCAGTTCCCTCCCATCGGGCGGTAGGAGAAATTCACCTGGCGCCTGGCGTAGCCGCTTTCTCGCGTAGGCTGCGTTGCCATCAGGCGAACGTTGCCGTGGCCGTCTGAAGCGTAGCCGACTGCCGACTCGCGCGGGTTCTCGACCCGCCTGCGCTGCAATGTGACAATGTCGACTTCCTCGACCGCCAGGCCTTCGAAGGTATTCGCGGCCACCCTCCCGGCCTGGACCTCGGGAGCGAAGTAGCGCGTCATGAGAATCGAATTCGGTTTGCCCGGGACGTTCAAGTCGACGATCGCCCCGCCCGAATAGCTGTCCCACAGCGCAGTCGACCGCATCTCGGCGGTCAGCTGCTGCATCTTCTTTCCGTCCGCGCTGACCGATACGAGCCGGGTACCGGTCTCGACGTCGAGACCGGTACCCTTGCGCAGGTAGAGCTCGCACACGACGTGGGTCTCGATGACGTAGGAGCAGCCTACAATCTGCTCGGTCGTCCCGTTCGCGCCCAGCACCGGAACCGCCGAGCCGTCGGCCAGCGAAACGACCACTGCGCTCTCCCCTCCGTCGGGGCGCGGTGCGACGAGAACGATGTGGCTGCCTTCGGGCGAGATGCTGATGTCTCGGACGGATTCACGGGCGCCGAACTTCTCGGCCAGTGGATCGACCGATTGCGCGCCGCCGGCAGATGTCACCGCAGCGAACGCCAGCACGCTTGCGCGCGCGGCGAAACGACTAAACTTCATGTATTTACGCCCCTCAGTCCCTTTACTGCGCGGAGGGTGACTCTGTGCCGAGCAAATTGCAAGGGAACATCGGCGGCACCTTCTGTGCTCGTATCGTCCGCCTAGCCCCCCGCCGGACGCTTTTCCGCCTGATTGCCGACGCCTTTTCAAATACCTGCGGAACCCGACGGGCCTCTCGGCATTCATCGCGGGCAATGATCAAGTTTCGTTTCGTGACCCCCCATCGCATCGGCAAGTGGTATTCCGACCTGGGCCTCGCCCAACGCTTCGCGAACGCCATCGGCGCCGGCTTCTTCGACCGCCGCAGCGGGCGCTTCGTCGCTTATCCGGGCACCCGCCTGGAAACGGCGACGGTTCAGCGGGACAGGTAGTCGCGGCGAAAGTCCGCCGCGAAGCCGGCGAAGCGCCCTTCCCCGATCGCGTCGCGCATCGCCTGCATGAGCTGCTGGTAGAACCACAGGTTGTGCTCGGTCACGAGCATCGCGCCGAGGATCTCACCGGCCTTCTGCAGGTGGTGCAGATAGGCGCGCGAATAGTGGGCGCAGGTCGGGCACGGGCAGCGCGGGTCGAGTGGGCCGGCGTCTTCGGCGTGGTGCGCGTTGCGCAAGTTGAGCGGGCCGGTCCAGGTGAACGCCTGGCCGTTTCGGCCAGATCGGGTCGGCAGCACGCAGTCGAACATGTCGATTCCACGCTCGACCGCGCCGACGAGGTCGTCGGGCTTGCCCACGCCCATCAGGTAGCGCGGAGCGTCCTCCGGCAGCTGGCCGGGAGCGAAGTCGAGCGTGGCGAACATCGCTTCCTGCCCTTCCCCCACGGCAAGCCCGCCGATCGCGTAACCGTCGAAGCCGATTTCGCGCAGCGCCTGCGCGCTCTGCAACCGCAGGTCCTCGTCGAGCGCGCCCTGCTGGATGCCGAAGAGCGCCGCACGCTCGGCGTGTTCGCCGCCGGCATCGAACGCGCCGCGGCTGCGCCTGGCCCAGCGCATCGACAGTTCCATCGAGGCGGCGATCTCGTCGCGCGGTCGGTCGGTGCGCGGGCACTCGTCGAACGCCATGACGATGTCAGAGCCGAGCAGGCGCTGGATCTCGATCGAGCGCTCGGGCGTGAGCATGTGCTTCGAGCCGTCGAGATGGCTGCGGAACTCGACACCCTGCTCGCTTAGCCTGCGCAGGTCACTGAGGCTCATGACCTGGTAGCCCCCGCTGTCGGTCAGGATCGGGCGCGGCCAGTTCATGAACCGGTGCAGCCCCCCGAGCCGGGCGACCCGTTCGGCACCGGGGCGCAGCATCAGGTGGTAGGTGTTGCCGAGGATGATGTCGGCCCGGCTCTCGCGCACGGCCTCCGGTTTCATCGCCTTGACCGTTGCGGCCGTGCCGACAGGCATGAAGGCCGGCGTGCGAACCTCGCCGCGGCGCATCCGGATGCGCCCGGTGCGTGCCTTGCCGTCAGTCGCGTCTATCGTGAACCGGAAGCGGGTCATCGCGACCGCGCGCTAGCCGCAGCGGCGCATCTCCCCAAGCCCTAAAAGTCGTAGACCAGCGTGAAGCGCGACAACGTGTCCGTAGAGACCGAATTCGGCTGCGGATTGCTGTCATAATCGATGGTATAGGTGAGCCGCGTGCTGAGGCCTTTGCCGATGCGTGCCTCGAGCCCCGTAGTCAGGAGCACGCTCGTCGAGGTCGAGTCGACGATTACCGTCGCCGCACCGCCCGAATCGGCAACCAGATTCGCGTCCTGCGTCAGCTTCAGGTTCCGCGCGAGTTGCCAATCGAAGTCGAGACCAGCGAGGCCGCCAAAACTGGAGTCGCTCGTGCCGTCGAGGAGTTCGACATACCGCCATGAGGGCCCCGCCTTGATCGACAACTGCGCACCCTGGCTGTCGAGCAATTTGTAGCCGAGGCCGCCCGAAACCGAATAGCGACCCGAGAAACCGCGAAAGCGGTCACGTTCGAACTGTCCGAGACCGTAGACGAACAGGTCGCTTTCGATCTCGTACCGGGGTTCATAGGAAACCAGATACTGTTCGCGCGTGGTCCGCCCCTGGCTGCGCTGCAGGTCGGCCGTGGCCCGCACCCTGTGCTCCCAGTCGATGCCGGTACGCGTGATCGCTAGGCTCAGGGTTACCCCGACATTGTCCGTGTTGCCGGTGGTGTGGAACGCGCCAATCTGGCCACGCCCCTTCCAGTTCTCGAACAGGCCGGCCGTGCGAATGGCCTCCTCCTCGCGTGCCTTCTTCTCGGCGGCGAGCTCCGCCTGCCGCGCCCTGAACGCCCGGTACAGCGCGTCGATTTCCGCGACGTCGTCGGGATTGGTCTTGCGTGCAACTTCGACGACCGCGGCGACCTTTGCAGGATCGCCGCCGTCGATCGCGGCTTCGATCATCGCGCGGACCGGCTCGGGGAGCTCGGCCACTGCGGGCACCGGCACCACGGCGAGGCAGAGAACGAGAAGGCGCGCGTGCGAGGCCATGAAGACTTGGTAGCCGCTCAGCCGCGCAGCCGCCACCCCGTGCGGAAGATCACCGCGATCACTGCAACGCACAGCACGACGAAGCCCAGCGTCATGCCGAAGGCGAGCCCGATCGAAACGTCGGCACTGCCGGTGAAAGTCCAGCGCAGGCCGTTGACGAGGTAGAACACGGGGTTGAACTGGGCGACCGTCCGCCAGGGCTCTTCCAACATGTCGACCGAGTAGAAGGTGCCGCCAAGAAAGGTCAGCGGGGTCAGCACGAGCATCGGGATGATCGACAGCCGCTCGAACCCGTCGGCCCAGATGCCGAGGATGAAGCCGAACAGCGAGAATGCCGAGGCGACGAGGACGATGTAGCCGACCGCCAGCACCGGGTGGGCGATCGAGTAGTCGACGAACAGCATCGCGGTCACGAGAATGATCCCGGCGATGATCAGCGACTTCATCGCCGCCGCGCCGACGAACCCGATCAGCGTCTCCGCGACGCCGACCGGCGCGCTGAGCAGCTCGTAGATCGCCCCGGTGAAGCGCGGCATATAGATGCCGAAGCTGGCGTTGGAGGTGCTCTCGCTGAGCAGCGTCAGCATCAGCAGGCCGGGAACGATGAAGGCGCCGTACGAGACGCCGCCGACATCCTGCATCCGCGAGCCGATCGCTGCGCCGAAGACGATGAAGTAGAGGCTCGTCGTCAGCACAGGCGACAGCAGCGAGCCGAACACCGTGCGGAAGAACCGCGCCAGCTCGTTGTTGAAGATCGCGATGGCGCCCCGGACGTTCATGCCGGCACCTCGCCACGCTCGACCAGGTCGACGAAGATGTCCTCGAGGCTGGATTCGCGGGTGTCGATCTCCTCGAAGGCGATGCCCTCGGCGACAAGCGTCCTGATGACCTCGGCCGCCTCGCGCTTGCCCTTTCCGGTGCCGTCACCGCCGCGGTAGACCAGCCGGCGCCCGTCGTCCTCGAGCGAAACCGGGTATTGCGCCAGGGCAGGCGGCAGCCCGGCAAGCGGCTCGGCCAGCACGATCCGCGCTTCGGTGCTGCCGAGCTTGGCCATGATGGTCGCCTTGTCGTCGACCAGCAGCAGGCGGCCCCTGTTGATCACGCCGACGCGGTCGGCCATCTCCTGCGCTTCCTCGATGTAGTGCGTGGTCAGGATGATCGTCGTGCCCCTGTCGCGCAGGGCGCCGATCTGCCTCCACATGTCGCGCCGCAGTTCGACGTCGACGCCTGCGGTCGGCTCGTCGAGGAACAGCACGTCGGGGTCGTGGCTCAGCGCCTTGGCGATCATCACCCGGCGCTTCATCCCGCCCGACAGCTCCATGATCCTGGCGTCGCGCTTGTCCCACAGGCTCAGCGAGCGCAGCACTTCCTCGATCCGGGCCGGGTTGGGCGGGCAACCGAACATGCCGCGGGAATAGTTTACCGCGTGCTCGACCCGCGCGAACATGTCGAATGCCAGTTCCTGCGGCACGAGGCCGATGCGCCGCCTCACCTCGCGCCAGTGCCGCTCGACGTCGAGCCCGAACGCCTCGATCGTCCCGCCGCTGGGCCTGAGCAGGCCGCATACGGCACCGATCAGCGTGGTCTTGCCGGCTCCGTTGGGGCCGAGCAGCGCGAAGATCTCGCCCTTGCGGATCTGCAGGTCGACACCCGCGAGCGCCGTGGTGCCGCCCTTGTAGGTCTTTGACAGGTTGCGGATGTCGAGAATCGGATCGGTCACCGCGCCGCAAGATGGCGGCGGATGAACGGATTGCAAGGTTGTCGGGTCCGGCCCCCAGCGCTGCGCTCACGCTTTCCGTCATCCCGAACTTGTTTCGGGACCCATCTGGCCGCCGGGCCCGGATCTATCGGAGGAGCGGCGCGCTGGCGGTGGGCGGCGGAGCCACGGTCGCCTCGACCGAGCGATCCGCGCGGGAGGCGGAAGGGGTCTCGAAACAAGTTCGGGATGACGACGAGGGACGGTGTTGGGCGCGATGAGGTGTGTGCGTGCCTAAGGCAGCAGCAGCGAGGCGTCGCCGTAGCTGTAGAAGCGGTATTCCTCGGCGATCGCGTGCGCATAGGCTGCCTGCATCCGCTCGAGGCCCATCAGCGCCGAGACCAGCATGAACAGGGTCGAGCGCGGCAGGTGGAAGTTGGTCATCAGACCGTCGACCGCGCGGAAGCGGTAGCCGGGGGTGATGAAGATCGCGGTGTCGCCTTCGAACGCGCGGATCGTGCCGTCCTCGGCCGCGGCGCTTTCGAGCAGGCGCAGGCTGGTGGTGCCGACCGCGATCAGGCGCCCTCCCCGCGCCCGCGCGGCGTTGAGCCGCTCGGCGGTGGCGGCGTCGATCCGGCCCCACTCGGCATGCATCGCGTGGTTCGCCGTGTCCTCGGCCTTGACGGGGAGGAATGTGCCCGCGCCGACGTGGAGCGTCAGGGTTTCGCGCCCGATCCCGGCCGCTCCGAGCGCGGCAAGCAGGTTGGGTGTGAAGTGCAGCGCCGCGGTCGGGGCGGCGACGGCGCCGTCTTCGCGCGCGAAGATCGTCTGGTAGTCCTCGCGGTCGGCCTCGTCGGCGGGGCGCTTGCCGGCGATGTAGGGCGGCAGCGGCATCCGGCCGGCGCGCTCGAGGAGGACCTCGACCGGCTCGTCGCCGGCGAAGGCGAGCGTCCAGCTGCCGTCGGGATGGCGTCGCTCGGCCGTGGCCCTGACATCCGCCGGGAATTCCACCGTGTCGCCCTCGCGCAGCCGCCTGGCGTTGCGCACGAAGGCCTGCCAGCGCCTGAGGTCGAGCCGCTTGTGCAGCGTCGCGCCGATCCGCGCCTCGCCGCGCCGGCCCTCGAGCTGCGCGGGGATCACGCGGGTGTCGTTGAACACCAGCACGTCACCGGCACGCAGCAGGCCCGGCAGCTCGCGCACCGTGCGGTCCTCGAACCGACCCTCGCCGGGGACGACGAGCATCCGGGCAGCGTCGCGCGGCCGCGCGGGGCGCAAGGCAATGCGTTCCGGGGGGAGCTCGAAATCGAACAGGTCGACGCGCATGACGAGCCGCTAGGTCAGCGTGCGTCCTTCGACAAGCTCGGGATGAGCGGGTCTTGCGAGAACGGGGACAGTCCCCACTGGGGGAACAGTTCCCACTGGGGGGACAGTCCCCGACAATAGGGTCATCCGACGCGCCTCGTCATCCCGGCGAAGGCCGGTACCTCGTGCCAAGAGCGCTGCGCTGATGGAACGCAGTCCCGGCCTTCGCCGGGATGGCGGTCAATTGGACAGGGGATTGCCGAGGTCGAGCGGGTTGATCTCGGCCGGCGGCGCCAGCGGCACGACGGGCTCGGGCTCGGGCAGGCGCTGCGGCTTGTTGTCGGCGGCGATCGATGCCTGCAGGATGCGCGTCGGGTTGGCCGGCGGCTCGCCACGCTCGATCGCGTCGACCGCGTCCATCCCGGCGATCACGCGGCCGAAGTTGGTGTAGCGCCGGTCGAGCGAGAAGCGCGGATAGAACACGATGAAGAACTGGCTGTTGGCGCTGTTCTCGTCGGCCGCGCGAGCCATCGACACCGTGCCGCGCACGTGCGGAAACGCGTTGAACTCGGCCTCGAGGTCGGGAAGGTCGGAGCCGCCGCGGCCGGTGCCGGTCGGGTCGCCGGTCTGGGCCATGAAACCGTCGATCACGCGGTGGAAGATGACCCCGTCGTAGAACCCCTGGCGGGTCAGCGTCTTGATCCGCTCGACATGCTTCGGAGCCCACTGCGGCATCAGCCGGATCGCCACCCGCTTGCCGTTCGACAGGTCGAGAAAGAGGATGTTCTCCGGATCGTGCGTCAGGTCGGCATCGACCGACAGCGCCATCGGCGCCTGCACCTCTGGCGTCGCGTCTTCCTGGGCGAGGGCTGGGGTCGCGGCGAATAAAAGGGCGAACGCCGCGGCAATCAGGCGAAAAGTCATCGGAAAGGCAGATCCTCGAAATGCGCCGTCGCCCCTACCGGCAAGGCGCTGACAGATCAATGAACGGTTACAGTTGGCCGCGGCGGCCGATCTCGCTGACGCGGGCGAGCACCTGCTCGCGCACCGCGGGACTGACGAAAGGCGCGATCTCGCCGCCGAACAGGGCGATCTCCTTGACCAGCTTCGAGGCGATCGGCTGCAGCGAGACGTCGGCCATCAGGAAGACCGTCTCGATCCGGTCGTTGAGCCGCTGGTTCATGCCGGCCATCTGGTACTCGTACTCGAAGTCGGCGACGGCGCGCAGCCCGCGGACGATCACCGACGCGCCGACGCTTTCGGCGAACTTCATCAGCAGGGCATCGAACCCGCGCACCTCGACGTTGCCGAGCCCCTGCCGGGCGACCTCGGCGCGGACCATCTCGATCCGCTCCTCGGGGCTGAACATCGGGTCCTTCGAGGGATTGGTGGTGACCCCGATGATCAGCCGGTCGACCAGCTTGGCCCCGCGGCGGATGATGTCGGCGTGGCCGAGCGTTACCGGGTCGAAGGTGCCGGGATAGAGTCCGATGCGCCCGGTCATGAGTCGCGCTCCACCACGAAGCGCGCCAGCGCGCGCAGGACGTCGGCTTCCTCGCCGTAGCCGTTGAGGTGGCCGATCGCCTGTTCGCTCAGCGCGCGGGCCTGGTGGCGTGCGGCCTCGGCGCCCATCAGCGAGACGAAGGTCGCCTTGCCCTTGCCGGCGTCCTTGCGCAGCGCCTTGCCGGCCTTGCGCTCGTCGCCCTCGTGATCGAGCAGGTCGTCGGCGATCTGGAACGCGAGGCCGATGTCGCGCGCATAGGCGCGCAGGTGCCCGCGGCCCTCGTCGGGCACCTTGGCGAGGATCGCCCCCATCTCGACCGCCGCGCCGAGCAGCGCGCCGGTCTTGAGCTGCTGCAGCCGGGTGACCGTGCGCAGGTCGACCTCCTCGCCTTCGACGGCAATGTCCATCATCTGCCCGCCGGCCATGCCGTTGCAGCCGCTGGCGGCGGCCAGCGCGCCGACGAGCTCGGCGCGCACGAACGGGTCGGAGCTGACTTCGGGCATCGCCAGGATCTCGAAGGCGAGCGCGTGGAGCGCGTCGCCGGCGAGCACCGCGGTCGCCACGTCGAACGCCTTGTGCACGGTCGCCTTGCCGTGGCGGAGATCGTCGTCGTCCATGCACGGCAGGTCGTCGTGGACCAGCGAGTAGGCGTGGATCGCCTCGATCGCGCAAGCGGCGCGCAAGGCGGCGCTGCGCGACGCGCCGTGCATCTCGGCAACCGTGACCAGCAGCAGCGGCCGCACGCGCTTGCCGCCGCCGATCGCCGCGTGGCGCATCGCGAGCACGAGACGCTCGCGGCCGTCGTCCGGAACCGGCAGCAGCAGGTCGAACGCCTCGTCGATCTCGCGCTGGATCCGCTGCAGGCTCCGCGCCAGCAGGTCGTCGGCGAGGACGAGGCCCATCGGCCGGTCCAGCCTCAGCCGGCGTCGAACGGCACGGCGGAGCTGGCCTTGCCGTCGGGGCCGGCGACGATCTTCTCGATCCGCGCCTGCGCTGCGTCGAGCCGGGCCTGGCAGTGCCGCCGCAAGGCCTCGCCGCGCTCGTAGAGCCCGATCGATTCGTCGAGCGGCACGTCACCGCTTTCGAGCTGGCGAACCACGTCCTCGAGCGCCTTGAGCGCCTGCTCGAAGCTCATCGTGGTAATATCGGGGCCCGTCTCGTCCATGGCCGTGGTGTGGCGAGGATGCGCGCGTGGGTCAAGCGCACGGCCCTGCCGGTCATTGATTCACGCGGAGACGCGGAGACATTTCCCCGCTGCGAAGGAGCAGAGTTTACGCACAAAGGCACAAAGGTGCCGCGTGCAACCTCACGGGGGTGCGAAGCCACTTGGCGGCTTAGCGTCTTTGTGCGAGAAATTCTGCGGCTTCGCCGCCGGCTCCACAACTCCGCGTCTCCGCGTGAACCAGAACCCCCGACGCGCTCGCAAGCAGGCTGGCGCTTCCGGCCCTGCAACGCTAACGGGCCAGCCATGTCCGAGATCACTCCCGAAATCGTCGAGCAGCACGGCCTCAGCCCGGAGGAATACGAGCACGTCCTGAAGGCCCTGGGCCGCGAACCCAACCTCGTCGAGCTCGGGATCTTCTCGGTCATGTGGAGCGAGCACTGCTCCTACAAGTCGAGCCGCATCCACCTGAAAAAGCTGCCGACTTCGGCCCCGTGGGTGATCCAGGGCCCGGGCGAGAACGCCGGCGTGATCGACATCGGCGACGGACAGGCGGCGATCTTCAAGATGGAGAGCCACAACCACCCGAGCTACATCGAGCCCTACCAGGGCGCGGCGACCGGAGTCGGCGGCATCCTGCGCGACGTGTTCACGATGGGCGCGCGGCCGGTAGCCAATCTCAACGCGCTGCGTTTCGGCCGGCCCGACCATCCGAAGATGAAGCACCTCGTGCAGGGGGTGGTCGCGGGCATCGGCGGCTACGGCAACTGCGTCGGCGTGCCGACGGTCGGCGGGGAGACCAACTTCCACAGGGCCTACGACGGCAACATCCTCGTCAACGCGATGACCGTCGGCGTCGCCGAGACCGACAAGATCTTCTATTCTGCCGCCACCGGCGTCGGCAATCCGATCGTCTATGTCGGCTCGAAGACCGGACGCGACGGGATCCACGGCGCGACGATGGCCAGCGCCGACTTCGGCGAGGATTCCGAGGAGAAGCGGCCGACCGTGCAGGTCGGCGACCCGTTCACCGAGAAGCTGCTGATCGAGGCCTGCCTGGAACTGATGGCGACCGACGCCATCGTCGCGATCCAGGACATGGGGGCCGCGGGGCTCACCTCGTCCTCGGTCGAGATGGCCTCGAAGGGCGGCGCGGGCATCCGGCTCGACATGAACAAGGTGCCGTGCCGCGAAGAGGGCATGACGCCCTACGAGATGATGCTCAGCGAGAGCCAGGAGCGCATGCTCATGGTGCTCAAGCCCGGCAAGGAGGCGATGGCCGAGGCGATCTTCCGCAAGTGGGAACTCGATTTCGCGGTGATCGGCGAGGTGACCGACACCGGGCACATGGTGCTCGAATGGAACGGCGAAGTCGTGGCCGACATTCCGCTCGCCCCGCTGGCCGACGAGGCGCCGCTCTACGACCGGCCCCACGTCGGCCGCGACGAGTACAGGGCCTGGGCGAAGGTCGAGCCGCTCGGCGAGGTGCCCGACACTGCCGACGTCGGCGCGGACCTGCTGAAGCTGATGGCCTCGCCCGACCTCGCGAGCCGCCGGTGGATCTGGGAGCAATACGACAGCCAGGTCGGCGCCGACACGCTGCAGCTGTCGGGCGGCGATGCCGCGGTGGTGCGCGTCCACGGCACCCGCAAGGCGCTGGCGATGAGCACCGACTGCACCCCGCGCTACTGCTACGCCGATCCCTACGAAGGCGGCAAGCAGGCGGTCGCCGAGACCTACCGCAACATCTCCGCCGTCGGTGCCAGGCCGCTGGCGATCACCAACTGCCTCAACTTCGCCAACCCGCAGCGGCCCGAGATCATGGCGCAGATCGTCGGCTGCCTCGAGGGCATGGCCGCGGCGTGCCAGGTGCTCGACTACCCGATCGTCTCGGGCAACGTCTCGCTCTACAACGAGAGCAAGGCGACCGGCGGCGGCTCGGCGATCCTGCCGACGCCGGCGATTGGCGGCGTCGGGCTGATGGCCGACTACGGCAAGATGGCGACGATCGGCTTCAAGGCCGAGGGCGAGGCGATCTACCTGATCGGCGCCGAGGCCTGGGCAATTCCTGCCGGCACGCGCGGTCATCTCGGCCAGTCGCTGTGGTTGCGCGAGATTCACGGCCGCGAGGCCGGCGACGCGCCGCCGGTCGATCTGACGCTGGAGAAGAACTCGGGCGAGTTCGTGCGCGAGCTGATCGAGGCCGGCCTGGTCAGCGCGGTGCACGACGTCTCGGACGGCGGGATCGCCGTGACGCTCGCCGAAATGGCCCTCGCCGGCGGGCTCGGCGCCGAAGTCGAGCCGCACCCCGACTACACGCTCGCCGCCTGGTGGTTCGGCGAGGACCAGGGCCGATACCTCGTCACCGTGCCCGACGTCACCGCGTTCCAGGCGCAGCTCGCCAAGGGTACCCGCGACGCCGACACGGCGTCCGCGGGCGTGCGCCGGATCGGCACCGTCGGCGGCGACAGCCTGTTCGGCGTCAAGCTCGGCGCGCTGCGCGAGGCGCACGAGAGCTTCTTCCGCGAGTGGATGGAGGGCTGAACTTCGCGGCGGAAGTCGGAAACGCTGCGGACGGACACTTCGGTGGTCCGCATGGGTTTGCGTCGATGCAACCGGTGACGGCGCAGGCGGAGAGATGGGCCCTGAAACACGTTCAGGGTGACGAAACGGGCAGGGAGAGTTCTTGCGTCCGCCCGTCATGCTGAACTTGTTTCAGCACCCATGCTTCGCCAGGTTGCGGATCCATCGGAGTGGGAGCCCGAATGACGGCACGCACCATCGCCTTGGCCACCCTCGTCGCCGGCACGCTCGACATCCTCTCGGCCTTTGTCTTCGCCGGGTCCGTGGTGCCAGTCCTGCAGACCGTCGCCAGCGGACCGTTCGGCGATGCGGTGGCGGAAAGTCCGGCCGGCGCGCCGTTGGGGCTGCTCACGCATTTCGGGATCATGGCGGCGATGGTCGCGGTCTATCTCCTGGCGTCGAAGCGGGTTTTGCTGCTGAACCGGTACTGGCCGGTCGCCGGCATCCTCTATGGCCTCGTCCTGTGGCTGGTGATGTACTGGATCGTGCTGCCGCTTCGCTGGGACTCCTACCAGACGCCGAGCGAACTCGTTCCTATCGCCAGGCAGCTCTTCTCGCATTGCGTCTGCGTCGGGCTGCCGATCGCGTGGATCGCCGCGCGCATCCGATAAGGTTTCAACGGAAATCGGCAAACGACTTCGCCGGGCCTCTCGCGTGCGCCGGTGCGCTGCTATAGCCGGATAGCACACTTGGGGGCTGCGCATGGCGACGACCACACCCGACCGCATCCTTTCGCTCGACGTGATCCGCGGCATCGCCGTCATGGGCATCTTCTCGGTCAACGTCGTCGGAATGGCGATGATCGAGCAGGCCTATTTCTATCCGCCGGCGTACGGCTTCGAGAGCCTCGGCGACCGGATCATGTGGGCGGCGAACTTCGTCGTGGTCGACGGCAAGTTCCGCAGCCTGTTCTCGATCCTGTTCGGCGCTTCGATGGTGCTCGTCATCGAGCGCGCGATGGCCGCGGGCAAGGCCGGCTGGCGCGTGCACTATCCGCGGATGGTGGTGCTGCTGCTGTTCGGACTCGCACATTTCTACCTGCTGTGGTGGGGCGACATTCTCGCCAACTACGCGCTCGTCGGGATGATCGCGTTCGTGTTCTGGCGGCTCCCGGTGCGCGGGCTGGTGTTCGCAGCGGCGATCGCGCTCGCCCTGCAATACGTGCCCAACACCGTCGGCGGGATGCAGCGCATCGCCGAGCTTGAGGCCCAGGCCGCGCCGACCGCAACCGCGGAGCAACGGGCGGCGCTCGAACGCGAGTTCGCGGGCCTTGTCCCGAGCCCCGAACGGCTGGCGCAGGAGAAGGCCGCACACGCCTCGATCCCGGCGCACGTCCGCGCGACCGTTGCCGAACAGCCCTGGCGCCCGTTCAACTCGGTGCCGGGCTACGGGCTCGAGACGCTCGGGCTGATGCTGCTCGGCATGGCCGGCTACAAGAGCGGGTTCCTGACCGGCAGCTGGACCCGGCGGCGGTATGCGCAGGTGGCCGGAGTGCTCGTCGGCGCGAGCCTGGCGCTCTACGGCCATGCCGCCTGGCGCATTCTCGCCGACGACTTCGCCCCGCTGACCTACTTCCCGTGGGACCAGATCTACGTCTCGGCGATGCATCCGTTCTCGGCGCTCGGCTACGCGGCGCTGATCATGCTCGTCTTCCGGCCCGGTGCCCTCGCCGACCGGTTCGCGGCGGTCGGCCGTGCGGCCTTCACCAACTACCTCGGCGCGACGCTCATCGGCACGCTGCTGTTCTACGGCTTCGGGCTCGGCCTGTTCGGCGAGCTGTCGCGCGGCGAGGCGTGGCTGATCGTGCCGTTCGTCTGGGCCCTGATGCTGCTGTGGTCGAAGTGGTGGCTCGACCGCTACCGCTACGGCCCGTTCGAATGGGCCTGGCGTTGCCTGGCGCGGTGGAGATGGGAGCCGATGCGGAACCGGCCGACGGTGACGTTGGCAGCGTAGGATCCCTCCACCACGCCCTTCGGGCGCGGTCCCCCTCCCCATCGCTGCGCGACGGAGAGGATCTTCGTTCCGGCACGGGGCCCCAGCGGAATGGGGACAGATTTCTCTCCGCCCACTCTTTCCGTCATCCCGAACTGGTTTCGGGGCCCAATCGGCAGCCTGGCCTGGAGCCCTCCGGTAAGCTCAGCGGGGGCTGCAAGCCGCGGAGCCACCGGGGGGCAAGGTGGGCGCCCTGGCCGAGAAATCCGCGCCAGTGGAGAAATGGGTCCCGAAACAGGTTCGGGATGACGGTTGGGCGCGGTTGTCAGTCGAGCGGGATGACGTTGGAGGAGGAGATTGTGCGAGCCGGATCGCTCGCCCTGCCCCTACCCCATCACCCACTCGCGCTCGGGGACACCGAGCAGCTTGAGGATCGCGGTCAGGTCGCCTCGGTCGATCCATCCGTTGGCCGCCGCTCGCGCCCTGGGCTTGGCGCGGTAGGCGATGCCGTAGGTCGCGGCGGTGAGCATCGGGATGTCGTTGGCGCCGTCGCCGGCGGCGAGGCTGACGGCGTTGTCGCCGAGGCGGGCCATTTCCTCGCGCAGTACGCGCTCCTTGCCGCTCGCGTCCATCACCGGGCCGTTGAGCACGCCGCTGAGCCGGGCGGCCTCGACGGCGAAGCGGTTGGCGACCACGCGCTGGAAGCCGAGCTGCTCGGCGACCGGATCGGCGAAATGGTGGAAGCCGCCGGTCACCAGCACCGTGCGGCAGCCGCGGCTCCGCAGTGTCGCGACCAGCGTACGCGCACCCTCCATCGGGCGGATGCGCTCGGCAAGGCAGGCGTGGATCGCCGCTTCCTCGAGGCCTTCGAGCAGCCTGACGCGCTCGCGCAGCGCGGCCTCGAAGTCGAGCTCGCCCTGCATGGCCCGCTCGGTGATCGCGGCGATCTGCGGCTTGATCCCGGCGTAGTCGGCGAGCTCGTCGATGCATTCCTGGCCGATCATCGTCGAGTCCATGTCGGACACGAACACGTCGGGCACGCGCAGCTCATCTGTGGCAACGATCGCATCGCTCGGCGCGAAGTGCTCGTCGAGCACTGTGCGCAGCGTGGCGACGTCGCCGTGCGGCAGCGCGAGGTGGAGCACGTCGCTCCAGTGGTCGAGCAGCACGGCCGAGGCGATCGGCATGTCCGCCTCGGCAAGCGCGGCCGAGGCCGCGTCGAGGCGCGTTTCCAGCGTGGCGGGGTCTGCTATCAGCCGCGCGATGAGCAACGGGGAATCTCCGGGCAACAGGGCGGTCGCGCTCATTGCAGGGCCGACCGCGAGCGGCAAGAGCGATCTGGCCGTCGCGCTGGCGCTCGAGCTGGCCGGGCGCGGTTCGCGCGGCGTGGTGATCAACGCCGACAGTGCCCAGGTCTACCGCGACCTTCGTGTGCTGAGCGCGCGCCCGACCGAGGAGGAGATGCAGGGTGTCGAGCACCGGCTGTTCGGCGCGTGGGACGGCGCCGAGCCGTGCTCTGCGGCGGACTGGGCTGCGGCGGCGAAGCGCGAGATCGAGGACACGCAGCTCGTCGGCGCGGTACCGATCCTCGTCGGCGGGACCGGCCTCTACCTGCGCACGCTGCTCGACGGCATTGCCCCGGTGCCGCCCATCGACCCGGCGATCCGCGCAACGGTCCGCGCTCTCCCGGTGACGGAGGCTTACGCCGCGCTGCAGGCCGAGGACCCGGAACGCGCCGCCGCGCTCAACCCCGGCGATACCGCCCGCATCGCCCGCGCGCTCGAGGTCGTGCGCTCGACCGGCCGGCCGCTCGCCCACTGGCAGGGCGAGCGCGTCGGCGGGATCGGCGGCAGGGTCGAACTGTTCCCGCTGGTGCTGCTTCCCGAGCGCGCCTGGCTTTACGCGCGCTGCGACGCGCGATTCGCCCGGATGCTCGACAGCGGCGCGGCCGAGGAAGTCGAGGCGCTGCTCGCCCGCGGCCTGGACCCCGCCCTCCCCGTCATGCGCGCAATCGGCGTGCCCGAGATCGCCGGCTGGCTGCGCGGCGAATGGTCCCGCGAAGACGCGATCGCCCGCGGCCAGCAGGCCACGCGCAACTACGCCAAGCGCCAGTACACCTGGTTCCGCCGTCAACCGCCGGAAGATTGGCCAAGGATGGCGACGCAAAATTATCACGCTGGCAACCGATTTGAAACTTTATTCCGCCATTTGGGGTTGACATGACATATCCTGTCGCCTAGGCGCATCCCCACCGGGCTCGAGGCCTGGCGAGTTTTCGGAGAGGATGCGGCCCGGCGCGAGGCAATCGCGCCGGGTCCGTCTTTTTCAGGAGGAAGTGAACGTGTCCGAGGAACGCAGCGGCGCTGCGATATTGGTCGAAAGCCTGGTTCGCCAGGGAGTCGAGTTCGTGTTCGGCTATCCGGGCGGCGCGGTGCTGCCCATCTACGACGAGCTGTTCGGCGATCACCGGATCCGCCATATCCTCGTCCGGCACGAGGCCGGCGCGGCGCACGCTGCCGAGGGCTACGCGCGCTCGACCGGCAAGCCGGGCGTGGTGCTGGTCACCTCGGGCCCCGGCGCGACCAACGCGATCACGGGGATCGCCGACGCGTTCATGGATTCGATCCCGCTGGTCGTGCTGACCGGCCAGGTCGCGACCAACCTGATCGGCACCGACGCGTTCCAGGAAGCCGACACGGTCGGCCTGACGCGCCACTGCACCAAGCACAATTACCTGGTGAAGGACCCGGCGGACCTCGCCGCGACGATCGACGAGGCGTTCGAGATCGCCACCACCGGCCGCCCCGGCCCGGTCGTGGTCGACATCCCGAAGAACGTCCAGGTGGCGACCGCGCCGATGTTCAGCGGCGCACCGCAGCGACCCAAGCGCTACCTGCCGCGGATCGTCGCCTCGGCCGAGGAGATCGCCGAGGCGATCGAGCTGATCGAGCGCGCCGAGCGCCCGGTGCTCTACACCGGCGGCGGGGTGATCAACTCGGGCCCGCGGGCGAGCGAGCTGCTGCGCGAGTTCCAGAAGCTCACCGGCGCGCCGCTCACCTCGACGCTGATGGGCCTCGGCGCGTTCCCGGCCGATCATCCCGACTGGCTCGGCATGCTCGGCATGCACGGGACCTACGAAGCCAACATGGCGATGAACCAGTGCGACGTGATGGTCTGCATCGGCGCGCGGTTCGACGACCGCGTGACCGGGCGGCTCGACGCGTTCTCGCCGGGTTCGAAGAAGATCCACATCGACATCGACCGCGCCTCGATCAACAAGGTGATCCCGGTCGACCTCGGCATCGTCGGCGACTGCGCGACCGTGCTCGACCAGCTGATCGAGGCCTGGGGTAGCCGCAAGCCGCTCGAACTCGCGGAGTGGAAGGCGCGGATCGCCGGGTGGCGCGCGCGCGACAGCCTCGCCTACCCGAAGCGCAAGGACGGGGCGATCATGCCGCAGCTCGCGGTCGAGCGTCTGTTCGCGCTGACCCGCGAGCACGACCCGATCATCACCACCGAGGTGGGCCAGCACCAGATGTGGGCGGCGCAGTACTTCGGCTTCGACAAGCCCAACCGCTGGCTGACCAGCGGCGGGCTCGGGACGATGGGCTACGGCATGCCGGCGGCGATCGGCGCGCAGCTCGGCAATCCCGAGCGGCTGGTGATCGATATCGCGGGCGAAGCCTCGATCCAGATGAACATCCAGGAGATGGGCACCGCGAGCCAGTTCCGCCTGCCGATCAAGGTGTTCATCCTCAACAACGAGTACATGGGCATGGTCCGCCAGTGGCAGGAGCTGACTTACGAGAGCCGCTATTCGAACTCGTACTCCGACAGCCTGCCCGATTTCGTGAAGATGGCCGAGGCCTACGGCTGGAAGGGCATCCGCATCGAGTCCGAGGCCGATCTCGACGCCGGCATCCAGGCGATGATCGCGCACGACGGGCCGGTCATGGTCGACTGCCAGGTGGCCAAGGAAGCCAACTGCTTCCCGATGATTCCGTCGGGCGCGGCGCATACCGAGATGCTGCTCTACGGAGACCAGGTCGAAGGCACGATGGACGACGAAGCGAAGGCCCTGGTGTGATGAAGATCCAGCATCGCCATTCCGAGCGCCACGTGCTCGCGATCACGGTGGACAACGAGGCCGGCATCCTCGCCAAGATCGCCGGGCTGTTCACCGCGCGCGGCTACAACATCGACAGCCTGACCGTGGCCGACATCAGCGAGAACCACGCGGTCAGCCGGATCACGATCGTCACCAACGGCCCGCCGCAGGTGATCGACCAGATCGAGGCCCAGCTCGAACGGCTGGTACCGGTGCACCGGGTGGTCGACCTGACGCAGGCCGGCCCTCACGTCGAGCGCGAGCTGGCGCTGGTCAAGGTCGCCGGCAAGGGCGAGAACCGGGTCGAGGCACTGCGCCTCGCCGATGTGTTCCGCGCCAAGGTGGTGGACACCACGACCTCGAGCTTCATCTTCGAGCTGACCGGCGCGCCCGACAAGATCGACACGTTCGTCGCGCTGATGCGCGAGCTCGGGCTGGTCGAGGTCGGGCGCACCGGCATCGTCGGGATGATGCGCGGGGCCGAGGGGGCGTAGACCGGCCCCGGAGGGGACATCACGACCACCGTCATGCCGGCGAAAGCCGAACCGCATGCCGACAGTTCGGCGCTTGCGGAACGAGGTCCCGGCGTTCGCCGGGATGACGGGTGGAGAACGGACGCGGTCCCGGCTTTCGCCGGGATGACGAAGTGGGTAAGGGCGCGACGCGCCGAAGGAAGGAAAGAACCGTGAAAGTCTACTACGACGCCGATGCCGACCTGAACCTGATCACCGACAGGAAGATCGCCATTCTCGGCTACGGCAGCCAGGGCCACGCGCACGCGCAGAACCTGCGCGACAGCGGGGTCAAGGACGTCGCCATCGCGCTGCGCCCGGGCTCGGCCTCGGCGAAGAAGGCCGAAGCCGCGGGCTTCAAGGTGCTGGCGAACAAGGATGCCGCGCAGTGGGCCGACATCCTGATGATCCTCGCCCCCGACGAGCACCAGGCGGCGATCTGGGAGAACGACCTCAAGGGCAACATGAGGCCCGGTTCCGCTCTCGCCTTCGCCCACGGGCTCAACATCCATTTCGGCCTGATCGAGGCGCCGGAGGACATCGACGTGATTATGATCGCGCCAAAGGGCCCGGGCCACACGGTGCGCAGCGAGTACCTCAAGGGCGGCGGCGTGCCGTGCCTGATCGCGGTGCACCAGGACGCCAGCGGCAACGCGCACGACGTCGCCCTCGCCTATGCGAGCGGTGTCGGCGGCGGCCGCTCGGGTATCATCGAGACCAACTTCCGCGAGGAATGCGAGACCGACCTGTTCGGCGAGCAGGCGGTGCTGTGCGGCGGTATCACCCACCTGATCCAGGCCGGGTTCGAGACGCTGGTCGAGGCCGGCTACGCGCCCGAGATGGCCTACTTCGAGTGCCTCCACGAGACCAAGCTGATCGTCGACCTGCTCTACGAGGGCGGGATCGCCAACATGCGCTACTCGATCTCCAACACCGCCGAGTACGGCGACATCACCACCGGCCCGCGGATCATCACCGAGGAGACCAAGAAGGAGATGAAGCGCGTGCTGGCCGACATCCAGTCGGGCCGCTTCGTCAAGAACTTCGTGCTCGACAACCGCGCCGGCAGCCCCGAGCTCAAGGCCGCGCGCAAGGCCGCCGCGGCGCACCCGATCGAGCAGGTCGGCAGCCAGCTGCGGGCGATGATGCCGTGGATCGGCAAGAACAAGCTGGTCGACCAGGACAAGAACTGAGACGAGCCGCGGAACGGGCACCCCGGGGTCCGCGTTTCCTCGCGGAACCCCGGAGGATGCCCATGCCGCGCGCCCTGCTCGCCGCCCTGCTGACCGTCTCGCTCGCCGCCTGCGGCGCGGGTGCGG
>CALCBC010000122.1 GCA_937898525.1 uncultured Sphingomonadales bacterium | reverse complement strand
CCGTTCCGATGCCGGCGCGGATGGGCGGGCAGAGGTTTTCACTCCAACCATCTGAATTCATGAAAACTCTACTGCGCAGAGCAGACGAGATCGAAAAATCGCGTTCCCCTCTTGTTCTGTTGGAACAAATGGGATACATGCACCGTCGTTGACGAGTCGAACGCAACCCTTGCAACTGACGGAGGCCATGTCATGGCGGCGGAACTGAAGCTGGTGGAGAAAGATACGGTGGACCGTCAGAAGGCGCTCGAAGCGGCGCTCGCGCAGATCGATCGCGCGTTCGGCAAGGGCTCGGCGATGAAGCTCGGGCAGAAGGAGGCGATGCAGGTCGAGACGATTTCGACCGGCTCGCTCGGGCTCGACATCGCGCTCGGCGTGGGCGGGCTGCCGCGCGGCCGGGTGATCGAGGTCTACGGGCCGGAAAGCTCGGGCAAGACCACGCTCGCGCTACACGTGATCGCCGAGGCGCAGAAGAACGGCGGCACCGCCGCGTTCGTCGACGCCGAGCATGCGCTCGACCCGGTCTATGCCAAGAAGCTCGGGGTCGACATCGACGAGTTGATCGTCTCACAGCCCGACACCGGCGAGCAGGCGCTCGAGATCGTCGACACGCTGGTGCGTTCGAACGCGATCGACGTGCTGGTGGTCGACTCGGTCGCCGCGCTCGTGCCGCGAGCCGAGATCGAGGGCGAGATGGGCGATTCGCACGTCGGCCTGCAGGCTCGGCTCATGTCGCAGTCGCTGCGCAAGCTGACCGGCTCGATCAGCCGCTCGCGCTGCATGGTGATCTTCATCAACCAGCTGCGCATGAAGATCGGCGTGATGTACGGCAACCCGGAGACCACCACCGGCGGCAACGCGCTCAAGTTCTACGCCTCGGTCCGCCTCGACATCCGCCGCACCGGCCAGATCAAGGAACGCGACGAGATCGTCGGCAACACCACCCGCGTGAAGGTGGTCAAGAACAAGGTCGCTCCGCCGTTCAAGCAGGTCGAGTTCGACATCATGTATGGCGAGGGCATCTCGAAGGTCGGCGAGATCCTCGACCTCGGTGTCAAGGCCGGGCTGGTCGAGAAGTCGGGTTCGTGGTTCAGCTACGACTCGGTACGGATCGGCCAGGGGCGCGAGAACGCCAAGCAGTACCTCAAGGACAATCCCGAGATTTGCGACCGCCTCGAAGCCGCGATCCGCGGCCGGACCGACGCGGTGGCCGAGGAGATGATGGCGGGGCCGGACGCGGACGACGACATCTGATCCTCAAGCGGCGCGCGCCAGGCCCTTCGTCGGGCCGATTCCCCTGACTTTCGAAAGGGGGGCGGGCGAATGCGGAACCGGAGCCGGCGCGGACGACCCTACGGGGCCCGCGCCGGCTTCTTCCTTTTCCGCGGCACCGCTCACGACTATGCTTCCGAGGCGCGAGGAGGGGGCAGGCGATGACCGATGCGAGTGAATGGCAGGGACGCGTCGGCGCGAGCTGGGCCGCCGAGTGGCGCCGCACCGACCGCAGCTTCGCCCCGCTGACCGAGCGGCTGCTCGCGCGCAGCCGCGAATTCACGTTCGGCTCGGTGCTCGATATCGGCTGCGGTGCCGGCGAGCTGTCGCTGGCCATCGCTCGCGGCCGGCCGCAGTGCCGCGTGATCGGCATCGATATTTCGCCGCCCCTTGTCGGCGTGGCCCGCGAGCGCGGTCAGAACCTCGGGAACGCCGAATTCGAAGTCGCCGACGCGGCCCAATGGCAGCCGCGGGAAGGCTTCGCGCCCGACCTGCTCGTGTCGCGCCACGGGGTCATGTTCTTCGGCGACCCGGTGGCCGCGTTCGCACACCTCGCCAAACTCTCGGCGCCCGGCGCGGACCTGATGTTCTCGTGTTTCCGTACTCCGGCCGAGAACCCGTTCTTCACCGAAGTCGGCAAGCTGCTGCCCCATGCCGGTCCGCCCGCGGACCCGCGCGCGCCCGGACCGTTCGCCTTCGCCGACCGATCCTACGTCGAGGACCTGTTGACGCAGGCCGGCTGGCGCGAGATCGCCTTCGAGCCGTTCGAGCTCGCCATGATCGTCGGCAGCGGCGACGACCCGGTCGAGGATGCCGTGAGCTACTTCGCGCGCATCGGCCCCGCCGCCCGCGCCGCCTCGGAGATGGAATCCGACGACCGCGAGGCCCTGTTCAGCCGCATCCGCGAGGTTGCCCGGCGCCACCTGTACCACGGTGTCGTCGCGCTGCGCGCAGCGACCTGGATCGTCACCGCGCGCCAGACATGATCTCCTCCCCTGACGTGCCGTGGCGGAGCACACTCCTCAATCCGCTTGTCGCGCCCGTTCGCTGCCCCTAATTCGCGCCCATGCACTCGACCAACGACATCCGCCGGACGTTCCTCGACTTCTTCGCGGCCAACGACCATGCGGTCGTGCCCTCGGCGCCGCTCGTCCCGTACAACGATCCGACGCTGATGTTCGTCAACGCCGGTATGGTGCCGTTCAAGAACGTCTTCACCGGCCTCGAGACTCCGCCGGCGCCGCGCGCGACGAGCAGCCAGAAGTGCGTCCGCGCCGGCGGCAAGCACAACGACCTCGACAACGTCGGCTATACCGCGCGCCACCTGACGCTGTTCGAGATGCTCGGCAACTTCAGCTTCGGCGACTACTTCAAGGAGCGGGCGATCGAGCTCGCCTGGACGCTCGTCACCCGCGAGTTCGGGCTCGACCGGGACCGGCTTTCAGTCACCGTCTACCACACCGACGACGAGGCGTGGGACCTGTGGAAGAAGATCAGCAGCCTGCCCGACGAGCGGATCATTCGGATCCCGACCAAGGACAATTTCTGGGCGATGGGCTCGGACGGCCCGTGCGGCCCGTGCTCGGAGATCTTCTGGGATCACGGGCCATCCCTCCCCGGCGGCCCCCCGGGTTCGCCCGACGAGGACGGCGACCGCTTCGTCGAGATCTGGAACCTCGTGTTCATGCAGTACGTGCAGGAGAACGACCAGATCGTCGGCGACCTGCCGAGGCCGAGCATCGACACCGGCATGGGGCTCGAGCGGATCGCCGGGGTGCTGCAGGGCGTGCACTCGGTATTCGAGACCGACACCTTCCGCCGCCTGATCGAGGCCAGCGAAGACCTGACCGGCACGCGCGCCGAGGGCGAGCAGCAGGCGAGCCACCAGGTGATCGCCGACCATCTGCGCTCGACCAGCTTCCTGATCGCTGATGGCGTGCTGCCCGCCAACGAGGGCCGCGGCTACGTGTTGCGGCGGATCATGCGCCGGGCGATGCGCCATGCGCACCTGCTCGGCGCAAAGGAGCCGCTGATGCACCGGCTGGTGCCCGCGCTGGTGACCGAGATGGGCCAGGCCTATCCCGAGCTCGGCCGCGCGCAACTGCTGATCGAGGAGACGCTCGAGCGCGAGGAGGTGCAGTTCCGCCGCACACTCGCCAACGGCCTGCGGCTGCTCGACGAAGCGACAGCGGGGATGGGTGAGGGCGGCACTCTGCCCGGCGAGACCGCTTTCCGACTCTATGACACCTTCGGCTTCCCCTATGACCTGACCGAGGACGCGTTGCGCGTCCGTGGTATCGGGGTAGACCGTGCCGGGTTCGACGCGGCGATGGCGCAGCAGAAGGCTGCCGCGCGCGCCGCGTGGAAGGGCTCGGGCGCGGCTGCCGAGGGCGAACTGTGGTTCGATATCGCCGAGCGCGAGGGGGCGACCGAGTTCACCGGCTACGCCTCGACCGAAGGCGAGGGCCAGGTCGTCGCGCTGGTCGTCGGCGGCAAGGAAGTCGAGCGCGCCGAGGCCGGTACCGAGGTGACGGTGCTGACCAACCAGACGCCGTTCTACGGCGAGAGCGGCGGCCAGATGGGCGACACCGGCACGATTTCCACCGACGCCGGGCTGCGCATCGAGGTGACCGACACCACCAAGCCGCTCGGCCGGCTGCACGCGCATCACGGCAAGGTCGAGAGCGGCAGCATCGCGGTCGGCGACACCGTGCACCTGAAGATCGACGCCGAACGGCGCGACCGCATCCGCGCGAACCACTCGGCGACCCACCTGCTGCACGCCGCGCTGCGTCGGAGGCTCGGCGAGCATGTGACGCAGAAGGGCTCGCTCGTCGCCGAGGACCGCTTCCGCTTCGACTTCTCGCATCCCAAGCCGCTCACGGCCGAGGAGATCGCCGACATCGAGGCCGAGGTGAACGCCGAGATCCGTCACAACGAGCCGGTCACGACGAGGCTGATGAGCCCCGACGACGCGGTCGCCGCGGGCGCGCTCGCGCTGTTCGGTGAGAAGTACGGCGACGAGGTGCGGGTGCTGTCGATGGGTCGCCCGGGCGAAGGCGGGCGGCACTACTCCGTCGAGCTGTGCGGCGGCACGCACGTACGCGCGACCGGCGACATCGGCCTGTTCCGAATCGTCTCGGAAAGCGCGGTCAGCTCGGGCGTGCGCCGGATCGAGGCGCTGACCGGCGAGGCCGCACGGCAGTGGCTGGTCGGGCGCGAGGAAGCGCTCAAGGCCGTCGCCGGCACGCTGCGCACGGGGCCCGAAGAGGTCGAGGCCCGCGTCGCCGCGCTCGTCGAGGAACGCCGCCGGCTCGAGCGCGAACTGGCTGAGGCGAAAAGGGCCCTCGCGCTCGGCGGGGGCGGAGGGGCGCCGGCTGCGGCCGATGAGGAAATCGGTGGGGTGAAGTTCTCCGGACAGGTCCTCCAGGGCATGGACCCGAAGGCGCTGCGCGGCCTGCTCGACGAGGCCAAGAAGCGGCTCGGCTCGGGCGTCGCGGCGATCGTCGCGGTCAACGACGGCCGCGCCACGGTGGCCGCGGGCGTGACAGACGACCTGACCGGCCGCGTCAGCGCGGTCGACCTCGTGCGTGCGGCGGTCGCGGCGGTCG
Source organism: uncultured Sphingomonadales bacterium (assembly GCA_937898525.1). GTDB lineage: Bacteria > Pseudomonadota > Alphaproteobacteria > Sphingomonadales > Sphingomonadaceae > Croceibacterium_A. The sequence goes on along the minus strand of CALCBC010000122.1, from coordinate 397 downwards.
GCGGGCAGGGCGGAGGAGGCCGTCCGGACATGGCGCAAGGCGGCGGGCCGGACGGCGACAAGGCTGAGGCGGCGCTGGCCGCGGTCCGCGCGCTGCTTGCTTCGGAGACCGTCTGATTCGGCGGGCGATCGTGGCGCTGTTGCTGGCGCTGGCCTGCGGCTGCTCATCCGCCGAAGGCGGGCCGGTCGCGCCGGTCGCGCCGGGCATCTACGGCGACGTCGCCTCAAGCGAGGAGACCGGTGACCTCGGCGGGATTGAGCTGGAACTTATCGGCAGCGGCGCCGATGCGCGGGTCGAACTCGTGGTCTGCGAAGGGTGGTGCAATTACATCCACCGCGCGCCGGTCACGTTCACCGACGACGGATTCACCTTCAGCTACGATGAGAGCTACACCGAC
>CALCBC010000121.1 GCA_937898525.1 uncultured Sphingomonadales bacterium | reverse complement strand
GGTGGAGAGACCCTGTCGGAACGATCAGACGGGTCAGAGGAGGAGAGGAGGAGAGCGAGAGCTACGCCGGTTGCGGGACAACCTCCGGTGGATGCCGGAAGGTCTTCACCGACAGCGGCCGCGCGCCGCGCCGTCTGGACACCCAAATCGTCACGACATGGGCTTACCGTGCCGGCAGGAGCTCCTGTGCGAGCGCTTCGACCAGATTGACCTCATCGACCTGGCCGTCGAACCGGACACCGTTGATGAAGAAGGTGGGCGTGCCGTTCACGCCACTGGCGACTCCACCCCTGAAGTCGTCGCGGATCCGCGAGACATGGGTCCTCGCCGCAAGTTCGCGCGCCATCTCGTCGAGAGGCAGCCCGAGATGCTCCGCGAGGTTGGCGAACAGCGCATCCCCCAGTCGCTCCTGGTTCTCCAGCAGCAGGTCGTGCATTTCCCAGAACCTGTTCCGGGTGCCGGCGAATTCGGCCACCTCGGCTGCCCGCAGCGCTTGCGGGTGCAGGGTCGTCAGAGGGAAATTGCGGAACACGAAACGCAGTTCCGGGCCAAAGCGCGCCCGGATTCGCGGTACGATCCTGTGGGCTGCACCGCAGCCGGGGCACTGGTAATCACCGTACTCGACGAGCGTTACCGGCGCATCGTCGGGCCCGAGGCGGTGGTCGGACGACGTCACATCGATCTTGAGCTGAGCCATGGCTACCTCCCGGCCATGCTTTCGAGGGCCTCGAGGATGCCGTCCGCACCTGGATTGACGTCGATCGGCGACACGTGCTTCCACGCGATGCGTCCGCCTGGGTCGATGACGAAAAGGGCCCGTTCCGAGGTTCCCTCGCCTGGCCGGTAGACCCCATAGTCTCGCGCGACCGCGCCCTTCGGCTCGAAATCCGCGAGCAGAGGAAAGCGGAGCTTGCGCGCTTCGGCGAAGGCCGCATGGCACCAGCGACTGTCGACCGAGATGCCAAGCAGGGTCGCACGGAACCGCTCGAACTCGTCCAGGATCTCGTTGTAGAGCGCCATCTGGTCGCCGCAGACCGGGCTCCAGTCGGCCGGATAGAACGCCAGTATGGCGGGCTGGCCGAGATAGTCTGACAACGCGATCCGTCCGTGCTGCCCGCTTTCGAGAAGGAAAAGAGGAGCGCGGCCGCCGATCGCGGGCGAGCGGGATGTCGGTAGGTCGTTCTGCAACGTCTGCACCCACGTCATCGTGCCGCCTCCATCTCGTGGGGATGCCTTCGCGAGGCGACATGCGTCGTGGAAGCGTTGGCTTCCATCGAACGAAGGTATGACGCGGGGCGAGCGGGCGACGCACCGGCGCTTCGAATTTCAGGATGGCGGGCTTCGCGCCCCCATTACCTGCTTCGCTGGCTGTCCCCGCAGCACGGGCCGGTACAGCCTTCCGAGCGCGTCGGGAGTGGCGGCCGCGGCCAACCGATCGCGCGCCGCCGTCATACCTCCGCGCGGGCGGCCCAAACGCTTGTATGATTCCGTGAGTGACATCCGGTCTCCAGAATGAGGCTCGACCGGAGACAGCACCATGACTGAAAAGATCGTCCTCATTACCGGTTCGTCCAGCGGGTTCGGACGGATGACCGCAGAAGCCCTCGGCGCAGCGGGCCATGTCGTGTACGCCTCGATGCGGGACCTGGCGGGGAGCAATGCGAAGGCGGCAGCGGAGCTCGCCGCGGTCCGGGGTGCCGACATTCGCCCTCTCGAGCTGGACGTCCAGTCGACAGCCTCGGTCGATGTCGCGATCGACGCTGTCATCCGCGACAGCGGGCGGATCGACGTGCTGGTCCACAATGCCGGACACATGGTCTTCGGACCTGCCGAAGCGTTCACTCCCGAACAGTATGCGGAACTCTATGACGTCAACGTCATCGGCACCCAGCGCGTGAACCGCGCCGCCTTGCCCCACATGCGCGCAGCGGGCTCGGGCCTGCTCGTCTGGGTGTCGAGTTCGAGCGTCGCCGGGGGCATTCCGCCGTACCTCGCCCCGTATTTCGTCGCGAAGGCGGCGATGGATTCGCTCGCCGCACAATATGCCCGCGAGCTGGCGCGCTGGGGCATCGAGACCACGATCATCGTTCCCGGCGCCTTTCCCACCGGAACCAACCACTTCGCGGACCGCGGAGTGCCAGCCGACGCCGCGCGCCAGGCCGAATACGACAACGGGCCTTATGCGGACCTGACCACGCAATTGCTGCCCGCGATCGCGTCGACCGTGCCCGAGGATGCCGATCCCGCGGAAATAGCCAGACGCATCGCCGAAGTCGTTGCCCTGCCTCCCGGAAAGCGCCCGTTTCGCGTCGCTTACGATCCCGCGCAGGACGGCGGCGAGGTCGCGCTCGCGGTCATCGACCGGCTTCGCGCCGAGATGCTTCGCCGGATCGGCCTCGCCGACCTGCTGCGGCCGCGGCTTTCCGAGACCACCGCCGCGGCGACCCCCAGCGCTCGGCCTGCGCTGGCGACCGCGAGCTAGGAAGCGGCCCACCTAAAGGCCGCAACCCGCTCACACCCGACCACGAAAGGAGTGCCCACGATGAGCAGCGGATTCGTCAAGACCGGCGATGGCGCCGAGATCTTCTACAAGGACTGGGGCCCGAGGGACGCCCAGCCGATCATGTTCCACCACGGCTGGCCGCTCAGCTCGGACGACTGGGACGCCCAGATGCTGTTCTTCCTGTCCCACGGTTATCGTGTCGTCGCGCACGATCGCCGCGGCCACGGCCGGTCCTCCCAGATCGACGTCGGGCACGACATGGATCATTACGCTGCCGACGCCGCGGCTGTTGTCGAGCACCTTGGCCTGACCAACGCGGTCCACATCGGTCATTCGACCGGGGGCGGGGAGGTCGCCCGCTACGTGGCGCGGCACGGCCAGCCGCAGGGGCGGGTGTCGAAGGCAGTGCTCGTGGCCGCGGTCCCGCCGCTAATGGTGAAGACCGACGCCAACCCGGAGGGTACGCCGATATCGGTGTTCGACGGCTTCCGGTCCGCGCTCGCTGCGAACCGGTCGGAGTTCTACCGCGAGGTCGCCTCGGGCCCGTTCTACGGCTTCAACCGGCCGGGTGCGAAGAAGTCCGACGCGATCATCGAAAACTGGTGGCGCCAGGGGATGATGGGCAGCGCGCTGGCGCACTACGAGGGGATCCGCGCGTTTTCGGAGACGGACCAGACCGAAGATCTCAAGGCGATCACCGTTCCGACCCTGCTGATGCAGGGCGACGACGACCAGGTCGTTCCCTACGCCGATGCGGTGTTGAAGCAGATCGAACTCGTCGGCAGCGGAACGCTCAAGGTCTACGAAGGCCTGTCGCACGGCATGCTGACGACTCACGCCGACAGGCTCAACGCCGACCTGCTCGAGTTCGTGCGCGGATGAGAGGAGCGCACACTCCCGCTGCGCCCAGGACATGGCTCCGGCCGTCGAGAAAGGCCCGGTCCGACGGCCGGCCAGCGGGTTGCGGGGCCAGCCCATGGGAAACCCGGTCAGACGTGAGCGCTCTTGCACGACGGGCAGGTTCGTTGCTTGATGGCGATATGGAGGGCCGACGATCCCATGACTGACGGCTCTGCGGAGTCTCCGGCCGAACCGGTCGTCCTCGTCGTCGAGGACGATGCCTCGATCCGTGACGCGCTTTGCCGACTCTTCGCGACCGTTGGCAGGAAGGTCATCTCGTTCGGCTCGGCGGCAGACCTGATGGCCGCGGACATTCCGGACGTTCCGTGCTGCCTGGTCCTGGATATCCGGCTGCCGGGACGAAGCGGGCTCGATCTCCAGTCGGAGCTGGCCAAGGCCGGCGTCAGGATCCCGATCGTGTTCATGACGGGTCACGGCGATATCCCCATGTCGGTCCGGGCGATGAAGGCCGGTGCGTCGGACTTCCTCACCAAGCCTTTCCGCGACCAGGACATGCTCGACGCGGTGGCCGTAGCGATCGAGCAGGACAGCCGGCGCCGCGCCAGCGAGCGCGCGATCGAGCGTCTCCGGGGGCTCTACGATCTGCTCACGCCGCGCGAGCGCGAGGTCATGGCGCTCACCACGAAAGGGCTGTTGAACAAGCAGATCGCATGGGAGCTCGGATTGAGCGAGATAACCGTGAAGATACACCGCGGAAACGTGATGAAGAAGATGCAGGCGCGGTCGCTGGCGGAGCTTGTTCGCATGGCCGACAGCCTCGGCGTGCGTCCGGCCGGGGCCACGTGAGACAAACCTTTGTATGACTGGAATTGCGTCCGATCCTCGCGCAGCCTGATGGCAGCGACCTTGGCCCCCCGGACCGTATTCACATGGAAATGGATTAATCGGCTTGCCCCAGGTGTCGCAACGAAGGGCCGTCGCGGTCGTCGATGACGACCAGTCGGTCCGCAGGGCAACCGTCAAGTTGCTCCGGCTCAACGGTTACGAGGTTCACAGCTTCTCGTCCGCCGAGGAATTCCTGCAGTCGCAGGTGCTGGAGCGGGTGAGCTGTCTCGTCTCCGACGTCCGCATGCCCGGGATGGGAGGACTCGAATTGCAGGATCGCCTGCTCGAGCTCGGGCATCGAATCCCGATCATCTTCGTGACCGCCTACCCGCAGGACAGCGACCGTCGGCGGGCCCTCGCAGCCGGCGCCACCGGCTTTCTTGCCAAGCCGTTCGACGAAAAGGACCTGACGGGGCTCATCGAGCGAGCCGCAGCAGCCGGTTGAACGCTGCCGCGACCTCGTTCGGAGACCGGTCCCCTAGGTGGAGGCCAGTTCGGTCGATGCCGGCAGCGTGAAGAAGAACCGCGCCCCTCGTGGCTCGTTGGCAACCGCCCATATCCGGCCGCCGTGGGCCTCGACGATCGAGCGGCAGATCGACAGTCCCATCCCGAGCCCGCTTGCCTTGGTCGTGCAGAACGCATCGAACACCTCATCGCCGAGCGCAGGGTCGAGCCCGGGCCCCGTATCCTGGACCGAGACCACCACGCTTCCTTCGTCGGACTTTGAAGTGGCGATGCACAGCTCGCGTTCCTCGCAGTCCTCGTCCATCGCCTCGATCGCGTTCATCACGAGGTTCAGCAGGACTTGCTGCAGTTGAACCCGGTCGCCCTCGACGGGAGGCAGATCGTCCTCCAGGTCGAGGCGGACCGCGACACCGTGTCGCTTCGCCTCGCCCCGTATCAGCTCGATGATCCCGGCGATCGGATCGTTGATGGCGAGGCTTTCGATGACGGCGGGCTTCTTCTTGATGAGGCCGCGGATGCGCGCGATGATCTCGCTCGCGCGGTTACCGTCCTTGACGATGCTCTCCAGCGCGTCCTCGACCTCCGCGAGGTCCGGCGGGCTCGACCGCAGCGCCCGCAGCGCGGCCTGGGCATTGATCACCGAAGCCGTGATGGGTTGGTTGACCTCGTGCGCGATCGAGCCGGTCAGCTGGCCCAGGGTCGATGTCCGGTTGGCGTGAGCTAGTTCGGACTGCACGGCGCGGTAGCGCCGTTCGTTCTCTCGGGCTTCGGCCTCGGCGCGCTTGAGCTCCGTGAGATCGAGGATGTACGCCACGCCTTCGTCGGGATTGCTTTCGAACGTGGCACCGCCGATGAGCACCGGTATCGGCGTCCCGTCCTTGCGAAAGACTTCCCGCTCCCGTGCGCGCAACATCCCCGTGGCCTTGAGCTCCTCGGCCTCTTCGCGAAGGTAGGCTTCCTTGCTCCCGGGCGGAATCATCTCGAACCAGTTCAGACCGGCTTCCAGGTCCGCGCGGTCGCACTGGATCATGCTCAGGAACGTGTCATTTGCATCGATCAGGCGACCGTCGGTGGCCCAGATCACGATGCCGATCACGCCCGCTTCCACCAGGCGTCGAATCCTCGACTCGCGCTCCTCGATGTCGCTGTAGAGGCGCGCGTTCTCGAGCGAGATCGCTGCGCGGAGCGCGATGAGTTTCAACACCGCGACCCGCTCGTTCGTGAACACCCCGGGAGCGAGCCTGTTTTCCAGGTACAGCAGGCCGATCAGCCTGTTGCTGTTGAGGAGCGGTACGCAAAGGAGCGAGCGGACGTTGTTGGCGCCGAAGAAGGGATCGCCGGAGAACATGTTCGGCTCGAGCGCGTCGCGAAGGATCACGCTGTCGCGCGATCGTCCGGCGTAGTGCAACACCGATTCCGGCAAGTCGACGTCGAGCGTCATCCGGCGAGAGGACCGCACCACGACGCCGGCCGGCTCGATGATCGCTTCGGCTTCGATGCGCGCGGCCTCCCCGTCCATGATCAACAGGACCGCCTTGTCGGCACCGGCATTCTCCAGCGCCGTTCGCATCAGCGTGTCGACAAGGCGGTCGGTGGCGGTCTCGCCGGAAATCTTCTGGGACACCCTGATGATCGTTGCGAAATCGAGGCTGTCCACTGGCGACGTGACGGTGCCGGTGGCGTCGGGAGCCGATCGGTCGAGGCGGGACGGTGGCGCAAGCCTGTCGAGCTGGGAGACTTTGCCGGCCGCGCCCCAGCGGTGGTAGCAGTCGCGCGCTTCGCGCAGGTAGGCGCGTCCGATCGTCTCGAACCCACGGCCCGCGTGGAATCGCCCGGCAAGCTCGTTGGCGATTGCGCGCTGATGGAGAAATCCGTGCTCGGTAGCGGAACGAATGGCGCGCTCGTAGAGGTCCATCGCCTCGAGCGTGCGACCCTCGATCCGGGCAATCTCGGCTTCGACGAGAGTGGCGCGGTCCTCGAAGTTGGCCGGGGCGTTCTCGGCCCAGCGGCGCAACTGTCCGGCGTGCTCCGCCAGCAAGCGCCGAAGCGTCGAGCGCTCCGTCTCGCCGACGTGGTCGAAACAGGCCGCCCGGGCGAGCGCCGCGTAGAAATGATATTCGGCGAACTCGACCATGTAGACCGAGGTCCACAACAGGGTCTCGGCCTTCGAAGCCGCATCGGCCGCCGCCGCGTAATCACCCGCGAGGAACCGCGCTTGCAGCTTGCGAACCCAATACCAGCATTGCGCGATCGGATGGTGTTCGAGGCGCTTTGCGAACTCTTCCTCTGCGAAATCGTCGCCGTCGAGGCGACCGAAGATCGGGAGCTTCCCGCGCAGGCACCGGATCAGCTGGAGCGACGGCGTTATCAGGTCCGCAACGAAGCCGAATTGATGATCGCGCACGAACTGGAGCCGGAATTCGGCCTGGTCCTGCGCCGCCCCGAGTTCTTCTCCGGTGACGAGGAGCAGGGTGACGAGGTTCGAGCAGCAATAGCTCGCGAAGGTGATGTCGCCGAGCTCGTTGGCTTCGGAGAATGCTCTCTCGAGCATCGGGCGGCCGGCGCTGAAGGGTTGCGACCAGGGATTGACGTGGGCCGCGAAGAGCATGTTAGCCCGCAGCCGGAAACGCTCGAGCCCCCGCTCCTCGACGAGGTCGAGGCCGAGCCTGGCGAAGCGATATCCCGACTGGTAATCGCCAAGGTGCGCGCCGAGCACGACGCCAAGCCAGACGAAAGCGGACGGCGAGCCTTCGCTGCTGCCATGGGCGTATGTCAGGTTGGCCATCCGGCAGACACAGGCGCAGAGCAGGTTTCCGTCGGTCGCCAGCGCCGATGCCGGCGCCAGCTGGAGCAGGACTTCCATCGCCGCCAACGCCTCGGGATCGGTCATCGGCGGAAGATCGCGCCAGGTCTCGACAGGCTTCTCGCGCAGGTTGCGGCGCAGCTCGTCGTACTCGGCCCGGACTTCGTCTGCCGAAGGGTGAGCCGTCCAGCGGATCCCGATGCGCGCGAGAAATTCCAGGGCGATCTCGATGGCCTGGTCGTTGTTTCCAAGGGTAACGAGAATCTCGCTGCGCAGGCGTGTCACGGCGGCCCCCTGCGATGCCGTTTCGGCTCGCTGCTGGAGAGCCGAGAGTCGCCGTTCGGCCTCGGCCGCGCGCCCTGCCACGAACTCGCACTCGGCGAGGTGGAAGGTGAGCGAAAAGGCGAGTTCGCCGCGCGAACGCCAGCTGTCCTCGGTCAGCAGCGCCACCCCTGAGGCGAAGTAGTTCAGTGCCGAAGCGTAGGCAGCCGAGGCCTGGGCGCGCAGGCCGGCTGCGAGATTGTGTTCGGCGAGGCTCTCGCGCTCGGCAGGAGAGGTGATCAGCCCGGCCGCCCGGTTCAGCTGGTTGGGGACGTCGAAAACCGTCTCGTCGTGGCCGAGCTCCGGCACGCGCGCGGCCAGCAGGCGCCCGATCCGCAAATGCTCCGGCCCGCGCATGTCCGAAGGTATCGAGGCATAGGCCGCCTCCTGCACGCGGTCGTGGCTGAAGCGGTATCCTTCGCGAACCGTCTCCACGAGATCGAGCGCCCGTGCGACCTCGAGGGCGGCATCGACCTGCTCACTGTCGGTGCCGAGCACCAGCGAGAGCGTGGCGGTGTGCGCGAAGTTGCCGAGGCACGCGAGATTCTGGAGCGCCGTCAGCGTGTCGCGCGGGAGGCGGGCGAGCTTGCCGATCATCAGCTCGGCCACGTTGTCGGTAAAGCGCTGGGCCCGGATGTGGCCGACGTCCCACGACCACGCCCCTCGGTCGTGATCGAATACCAGGACGCTCTCGTCCACCAGCAGCGACAGGAACTGCCTGACGAAGAATGGATTGCCGTCCGTCTTTTCCCGCACGAGCGCGGCGAGGGGAGCGGCCTCGGCGGCCGGACAGCGCAGCGTATCGGAAATCATTTCCGTCAGGTGCTCGCGCGACAACGGAGGGAGTGCGATCTCCGTCAGCCTCGCGCCACTCGCCCGCATCTCCGCCAGCCTGCGGTGCAGCGGGTGCTCCGCGGCCGTCTCGTTGTCGCGGTAGGCGCCGACGAGCAGCAGGTGCTTCAGGTCCGCGTCCGTCAGCAGTTCGCCGATGAGTTCGAGTGTCGCCAGGTCGAGCCATTGCAGATCGTCGAGGAACAGCACGAGCGGGTGCTCGGGACGCGCAAAAACTCCGATGAACCGCTGAAGGGTGAGCCGAAAGCGGACCTGGGCCTGCTGTAGCGGCAGCTCGGGGACAGGCGGCTGCTCGCCGATGACGAGCTCCAGCTCGGGCACGAGCTCGGTCACCAGCCGTCCGTTGGTGCCCAGGGCATCGCCGAACGCCTTGCGCCATCCGGCAAGCTCCGCATCGCTCCGCGCGAGCACGTATCTCACGAGCGCCTCGAGCGCCTGTACGAGCGTGGCGTAGGGCACGTCACGCTGGTGCTGGTCGAACTTGCCCGAAGCAAACAGCCCGCCGGACGAACCCATCGCCTTCTGCAGGTCGTTCACCAGGGTCGACTTGCCCACGCCCGAATAGCCCGAGACGAGCACCAGCTCGGCCACGCCGCCGTTCGCGACGCGCTCGAGGCAATCGCGGATCGTGGCGCTCTCCCGTTCGCGGCCGTAGAGCCTGTCGGGGATCAGCAGGCGGTCGGGCACGTCGCGCGCGCCCAGCGCGAAAGTCGGTATCTGCTGCTCCGTAGTCCAGGCATCGAGACACCGGTGAAGGTCGTGCAGCAGGCCCGCAGCCGTCTGGTACCGGTCTTCGGGCGCCTTCTCGAGCAGCTTCATGATCATCGCCGAGATCACCGGATGGACGCTGCCTTCGCGATCCCGCGGCGCATCGGGTCGCCGCGCGATATGCAGATGGACCAGCTCCATCGGGTCGGAGGCCGCGAACGGCATCGTGCCGGTCGCCATGAGGTAGAGTGTGACGCCGAGCGCGTAGAGATCGCTGCGCGCGTCCACCGGACGATTGGTCCGCCCGGTCTGTTCGGGGGCCATGAAGGCGAGGGTTCCGGCGATCATCTCCGGGGGCTCGGCCGTCTGGCCTGCGATCTGCAGGCTCGAGGCCATTGCGAACCCGGTGAACCGAACCCGCCCGTCGGAGCAATCGACCAGGATGTTCGCCGGCTTCACGTCCTTGTGGATCAAGCCCGCGCGATGGATCCTGCCGAGCGCCTCGGCGATGCCGGCCGCGAGCGCAAGGAACCGCCCGGTTTCGAGCGGCGCGCCGAGAAGGTCGACGAGGCAGACTCCGCCTGGATCCTCGAGTTCCAGCGCGGGCGCGTCGCCCACGCGCGTCAGCGAGCGCGGCATCAGGGCCCAGGCGGGATCGAGCCGATCGCGGAGATCGAACTCGCGCGCGAGGTGGTCCCCCCGCCCGGCATCAGGATCGGATGTGACCGGGAGGAGGATCAGCGATGGAGCGCCGCCATCTGCGCCGCCCGGCCTGCGCAGGAGGGCGACGCCGCTATCCTCCCTGAGGTGCTGTAGTCCGGCTGTCCGAATGAGTTCCGTCAATTGCCCCCCTTGGCTGCTGTCGGGCGCTAACCCGCGTCTCGCGCGACCCGTTGGGCAACCGGCCTTAGTATCGGGCACACGGTGCTCGCGCGGGGCTGGCGGCTGCACTCTAATGCCTCGCGGCCCATCCGCCAACGCACGCCGGGCGCTTCGCGGGACCGGCACGCCGCCGCGCCGACACGCTCTCGTGGCTCTAGCGGAAATCGTGTGTCGCAAGCGCGTCGCTCGCCGGAAACGTCGCTGCCAGGGCTTCATCGAGCCAGGCATCCTCGGGCCTCGTCGCGGCGCGCCCGAACCCTGCGGCTGATCTGTCCGCAGGGCGAGGGCCCGTTACCTGGTCGTCGTTCGGCTGTCTGGCGGGTCGTGACGGGACCACGCCGATACCGGATTGACGCTCACGTCCTTCACCCTGTCTCGTATTTGCCACGACAAGCTCACCCGATTGCCGGCTCGACCAAGCCGTGCAGCGTGACGCGCGTGCCTTCGCGGCTGCGGTCACAGGCAAGAGTCGCGCCGAGCCTGCGGCTCATGGCCTGGATGAGATGGGATCCGAGCCCGGGCGGCTCGGAAGGAGACGGCCCCTTGCCACCTCCTTTGCCATAGTCGCGCACTTCGAGGACGAACCGGGACGGCCCGGCGAAGAACAGGCAGATGTCGACTTTGCCCGGCTCGTCCGGTGCGTAGGCATGCTTGCAGGCGTTCATGACCAGTTCGGACACCAGGATACCGAGCGTGGTGGCAAACGCGGGATGGACCTCGCCCGACTGAACGTGGATCCCGACGCGCTTGCGCCCCGGGCCGCTGCCCAGCCCTTCTTCGAGCCCTTTCCCAAGTCGCTGCAGGTAGGCCGCGATGTCGAGCGCCTGGTCGGCGTGGGAGCGATAGAGCTGGCGGTGGATCTCGCCGACGGCGGCGATCCGCCGGGCGGCGGTCGTGAGCGCCTCGTGGACCGTCTCGTCGGTTGCCTCGCGCGCCTGCATCGAAAGCAGAGCGATGACGAGTTGCAGGCTGTTGGCGACACGGTGGTCGGCTTCCTGGTGCCCGGCCAGCCTTGCGGGGCGTACGGCCGCGGTGTCCGTGTCCGCCGGCAGGATTTCTACGTCCATGAGAGCCTCCGTCGTCTGGCGGCATGCTCTCCGGAATAGCCACCGCCGTGAATCATACTCTGGTTTGCCGCGCACCGGACCAAAGTGCGGGCGACGGCGATGCCAGGTAAGGCGACAGATCACGACAGTCCGCTTCGGGGAGGCTCCGAATCAGACGTCCGCGTTCGGCCGCTTCGGGTGGTGCGCAGTCGCGGTGCCGTTCCTGAGACCATGGTATGATTCAAAACGACCGTCGGTGCGAAATACCTGTGCCTCGATCGACGGAGGCGCATGATGAAAGCTGTTGGGTACAAGCTCGCCGGTCCGATTAGCGATGAAGCGTCGCTCGTCGACATCGAGCTGGCGAAGCCGGTCGCCACCGGCCGCGACATCCTCGTCGAAGTGAAGGCGGTCTCGGTGAACCCGGTCGACTACAAGGTCCGCCGCAGCACGTCCGCCGAAGGCGAGGAATGGAAGGTGCTGGGCTGGGACGCCGCCGGCATCGTGCGCGAGACGGGACCGGAAGCCACCCGGTTCCGGCCCGGTGATGCGGTCTATTACGCAGGTTCGATCACCCGGCCCGGTACCAACGCCCAGCTGCACCTCGTCGACGAGCGCATCGTCGGCCACAAGCCGGCAACGCTGGACTGGGCGCAGGCGGCAGCGCTGCCGCTTACCTCGCTGACCGCCTGGGAGACCCTGTTCGATCGCCTGGACGTCAGGCGGCCGGTGCCGGGCGCGGCTCCCGCGCTCCTGATCGTCGGCGGCGCCGGGGGCGTCGGATCGATCGCAATCCAGATCGCGCGGCAGCTGACCGACCTGACCGTGATCGCCACCGCCTCGCGCAAGGAGACGCGCGACTGGGTTTCCGCGCTCGGTGCACACCACGTGCTTGATCATTCGAGGCCGCTTGCGACGCAGATCGAGGACGCCGAACTCGGGGCCCCGGCGTTCGTCTTCTCGACGACCCGCACCGATCTCCATGCCGCCGACATCGCGGAGCTGATCGCTCCGCAGGGTCGCTTCGCGTTGATCGACGATCCCGAAACCTTCGACGCCATGCTGTTCAAGCGCAAGGCCGTCTCAATCCACCACGAGTTGATATTCACCCGATCGATGTTCGGGACTCCGGACATGGCCGAGCAGGGGAACATCCTCGACGCCATCGCCGACCTGGTCGACGAAGGGCGGATCGGCACGACGCTGACCGAGCGCCTGGCACCGATCGATGCCGCCAACCTCAAGCGAGCTCACGCGCTGATCGAGAGCGGGACCGCGAAAGGCAAGGTAGTGCTGGAAGGGTGGTGACCGCCTGGGCGCAGGGGGCCTAGAGGGAAAGATGCTGGAGGAGGGTCATCCTTCGGCGGTCGCGGGCGGGCTCGACGAGCGCGTTGGCGCGACGCCATCTGGACGTCGTCGCCGGATGGCGGCGAGGTGGGAAGCAGCTGCGTGCCTGGCTAGCCTTCGGAATGCGCGAAGACGTGCGGTGCTCTACGCTAACGGCCGAGTACACGACCCGATCGGCTAATCCCGCCGGTCCACCGAGAAGGGCTGGGCGCGCATCGAGAGGGTGCAGTGCTCAACTTTGGAAGGAAAATGGTGCCCAGAAGAGGACTCGAACCTCCACGGGGTTTCCCCCGCCGCCACCT
>CALCBC010000120.1 GCA_937898525.1 uncultured Sphingomonadales bacterium | reverse complement strand
CTCTCGCCCCGGTCTTCTGCGGCTGCGGATCGGGCAGCAGCCCGCGGCGTTGGTAGTAGCGCACCGTTTCGACGCCCACCCCCGCGCTGCGGGCAAGCTGCGAGATGGTCATCGCGGGCACGCTTGACTCCGTACCATGGTACGCACGGTATAGGGCGAGTCGCCAGGCGGAGAAAGACCGCCGATCTCTGGAAGACGACGATGAAATCGCCCCTTCTGCTTGCAGCGAGTGCCCTGTCGGTCACGCCCGCCGTTCCTGCGCTCGCGCAGGATCATGCGCGGCACGCGGACCACGTGCCAGGCTCGAACCCGGCGCACGCGGATCGTCCGCCAGAGGCATCCGATGCCGGCCATCACGACATGGTCGTCGACCACGGGCACTCGGCATCCGAGGGGCCGGTCGAAGCTTCGGGCACCGCACGCCTGCCGCAGGCCGAGGGCATGATGCCCGGCGTGCATTTCGACCTCGGCGGCAACTGGATGGGGATGGTCCATGGCTACGCCTGGGGAGCCTACACCGACCAGGGCGGTCCGCGCGGCGACGACAAGGTCTTCGTCCAGTCGATGGCGATGCTGATGGCAGAAGGGCGCTTCGACGGTGGGCGGCTGCAGCTGCGTGCGATGATGAGCGCCGAGCCGCTGATGAGCGACCGCGGCTATCCGGTGCTCTTCGCCACCGGCGAGACCGCGGGCGGGGAGCCGCTGGTCGACCGGCAGCACCCGCATGACCTGTTTATGGAGCTGGCAGCGCGCGTCGATGTCGACGTCGCCGAGGGAGCGACCGCGTTCCTCTACGGCGGCCCCGTCGGCGAGCCGGCGCTCGGTCCGCCGGCGTTCATGCACCGCGCTTCGGCCCGAGTGAATCCCGAGCCGCCGATCACCCACCACTGGTTCGATTCGACCCACGTCACCTTCGGTGTCGTCACTGCGGGCGTCGCGACCGGGCTGTGGCAGCTCGAAGCCTCGGCGTTCCGCGGCGAGGAGCCCGACAAGGATCGCTGGGACATCGAGACGCCTCGGCTCGACAGCTGGAGCGTTCGCGCCACGCTCACGCCATCGCCCAACTGGGCGGCGCAAGTCAGCTATGGGCGGATCGAGGAGCCCGAGGCGCTGCACCCGGAGCAGGACGAGGGACGCACCACCGCGAGCGTGCACTACAACAGCGGCAACGGCCTAGCGGCGACCGTCGCCTTCTCGGCCAAGGACCGCCTGCCGGGTTCGACGCTGACCGCGTGGCTGGCCGAGGCGACCTGGGACGTGACCGAGCGACACACCGTGTTCGGGCGGTTCGAAAACGTCGAGAACGATGAGATATTCCCCGATCACGCCGACCCACTGCACGACCGGGCGTTCCGGGTGTCGAAGGTCCAGGCCGGCTATGCCTACACGCTACCGGTGGGGCCGTTCGGCCTGTCGTTCGGCGGCAGCATCGCGGTGTTCGGCAAGCCCGACACCCTCGACGCCGTCTACGGCAAGCATCCGACCGGTTACACGCTCTTCGCCAAGCTGACGCTGGGGCACTGACGATGACCGAATGCCACGCTCACCACGGGCATCATGCTCATGCCACGCCGCCGGTCGACCCGGCAACAGTGGCCGAGGGCGCGATCTGGACCTGTCCGATGCACCCGGAAGTGCGGCGCGACGGTCCGGGCTCGTGCCCGATCTGCGGCATGGCGCTCGAGCCGCTCGAGCCGGCGCTGGACGAAGGCCCCAACCCCGAACTCATCGACATGACCCGGCGGTTCTGGGTGTGTGGCGCATTCACGGTCCCGCTGCTCGTCATCGCCATGGGCATGGAGCTGTTCGCCTGGAAGTGGCTGCCGATGCGGACGGCGACCTGGGTCCAACTGGCGCTGGCCACCCCGGTCGTGGTGTGGGGCGGCTGGCCATTCTTCGAGCGGCTCTGGTCCTCCCTGATGAACCGGCACCTCAACATGTTCACGCTGATCGGCCTCGGGGTCGGCGTGGCCTACGGCTACAGTCTCGTCGCGACGCTTGCTCCGGGGATCTTCCCGGCATCGCTGCACACGATGGGCGGCCTGGTGCCGGTCTATTACGAGGCGGCGGCGGTCATCACGACGCTCGTGCTGCTCGGGCAAGTGCTCGAGCTGCGGGCGCGATCGGCTACCGGGCGGGCGATCCGCGCGCTGCTCGGCCTCGCGCCCAAGACGGCGCGGCGGGTCGGCGCCGACGGCAGCGAGGAGGATATCCCGCTCGATCACGTTCATGTCGGTGACCTCCTGCGCATCCGCCCGGGCGAGAAGGTGCCGGTCGACGGCGTCGTCACGGAAGGGCGCAGCGCGGTCGATGAATCGATGATCAGCGGAGAGCCGGTGCCGGTCGAGAAGGGACCGGGCGACCGCGTGACCGGCGCCACCGTGAACGGAACGGGCAGCCTGCTGATGAAGGCCGAGCGGGTCGGCCGCGACACGATGCTGGCGCAGATCGTGCGGATGGTCGCCGATGCCCAGCGCTCGCGCGCACCGATCCAGGCGCTGGCCGACAAGGTCGCGGCGTGGTTCGTGCCGGCGGTAGTGCTGGTTGCAGTGGTCGCTTTCGCGGTCTGGGCTCTCGTGGGGCCCGAACCGCGACTGGCCTATGCGCTGGTCAACGGCGTGGCGGTGCTGATCATCGCCTGCCCGTGCGCGTTGGGATTGGCGACACCGATGTCGATCATGGTCGGCACCGGCCGTGGCGCGACCGCGGGCGTGCTGGTGAAGAACGCCGAGGCGCTCGAGATGATGGAGAAGATCGACACTTTGGTGGTCGACAAGACCGGCACGCTGACGGTGGGCAAACCAGAGCTGGTGGCCGTGCAAACCGCTCCCGGCTTCGACGAGGACGAGGTACTGGGACTGGCTGCGGCGATCGAACGCGGCAGCGAGCACCCGCTGGCGGCGGCGATCGTCGAAGGCGCGCAGGAGCGCGGGCTCACGTTTCCGGATAGCATCGACTTCGCCTCGCTCACCGGCAAGGGCGTGACCGGCATCGTCGAAGGCCGGCGCGTCGTGCTCGGCAACAAGGCGTTGCTGGCGGAGGAGCACATTGCCGTCGACGCGCTGAAGACTCAGGCCAACGAGCGCCGGGCCCAAGGCGATGGCGTCATGTTCGTCGGCGTGGATGGTCGGCTCGCGGGGCTCGTGGCCGTCGCCGACCCGGTCAAGGACGACGCGGCCGCTGCGGTTGCCGAGCTGCGCCGGGCCGGGGTGCGCGTGGTCATGCTGACCGGCGACAACCACCGGACGGCCGAGGCCGTGGCGCGGAAGGTCGGCATCGACGAGGTCATCGCCGAGGTCCTGCCGGAGGAGAAGCAGGCAGCTGTCGAGGCCCTTCGGCGCGAAGGACGGCGCGTGGCGATGGCCGGCGACGGGATCAACGACGCGCCCGCCCTGGCGGCGGCCGACGTCGGCGTAGCAATGGGCACCGGGACCGACGTGGCGATGGAAAGCGCCGCAGTCACGCTGGTCAGGGGCGATCTCGGCGGCATCGTCCGCGCGCGCCGGCTGAGCCGGGCGACGATGCGCAACATCCGCCAGAACCTGTTCTTCTCGTTCGTGTTCAACGCCGCCGGCGTGCCAATCGCAGCGGGCGCGCTCTATCCGTGGTTCGGCGTGCTGCTGAGCCCGATCATCGCCGGTGCGGCAATGTCGCTGAGCTCGGTCGCAGTGATCGGCAATTCGCTGCGGCTGCGGGCCGTGCGGCTGTGACGGTCAGCCGGCGCGCTCGACGGTCGAGACGTTGTAGCGGCGCACTTCCTCCTGGTTCAGGCAGTAGCGCGTGCTCGGGTTCTCGTCGCTGCCGACGGCCTGCTGCTTGTACATCACGTCGGTCAGCAGCGCCCGGCTGACTCCCATGCGAATCAGGAAGTCGTTGTCCTCGGTCGCCAGCAGCGCGCTGGCCTGCTCGATCTCGGCGATCAGGCGCACGGTCTCCGCCGTACCTTCCTCGGCGGCGAGATAGATCGCCTCGCGGTCGCCCGTGTGGGTGAACATGTGGACCATGAAGATCCCGCCCGGATCGACGAAGCGGCGGT
>CALCBC010000119.1 GCA_937898525.1 uncultured Sphingomonadales bacterium | reverse complement strand
CTGGCAGGCGACGCAGGTGCGCACTCCGGGGAGCGCGCGGCGCCGCGGCCCCGGAATGCGCTCGCCGCAATCGTCGCAATGCTCGGCGCTCTCCCCGAACGGCGTTTCGGCCCGGGCGCGCAGCACCGCGTCCTTGACCGTGTCGTCGATCTGGTCCTGCACCGCGCCGTCGCGCGTCCAGCCGCCTGCCATCGCATGATCCTCTTCGCCGCTGCGCCCGCTATGACGGCGACTTGAGGAAGTGCGTCAGGCTGCGAACCGCTTCCTCGAGGCCGCTTTCATCCTCGCCGTGCTCGACCAGCAGCCGGCGGGCCTGGTCGAGGGTCAGGCCGTGGTGCGCGGCGTAGGCGTCGATCTCGGCGTCGGTCAGGTCGCGGGACATGCCCGGATAACCGGCGAGACCCGCGCGGTGTTCCCTCGCACAATGCGGTGGAGCCAATGCGCGGCAGGATCGTTGTGGGGGGTGCAAGGACGTATTCACCCCCTCAGACACGGAGGAACGCGATGGCGGAAACCAACGCGGCGCTCAACACGCCGACCGATCTCAACCGGAACGACACGCGCACGGTCGCGGACGCGCTCAACCGGGTGCTCGCCGACAGCTACGCGCTCTACCTCAAGACCAAGAACTTCCACTGGCACGTCTCGGGGCCGCATTTCCGCGACTACCACCTGATGCTCGACGAGCAGGCGACGCAGATCCTCGCCACGACCGACCTGATCGCCGAACGCGTGCGCAAGACCGGCAACACCACGCTGCGCTCGATCGGCGACATCGCCCGGCGGCAGACGATCGCCGACAACGACAAGGACTTCGTCTCCGCAGCGGACATGCTGAAGGAGCTCCGCGACGACAACCTCAAGCTCGTCGAGGCGCTGCGCGAGGCCAAGGAGATCGCCGAGGAAGCGAAGGACAACGCCACCAGCGCGGTGATCGACGACTGGACCGACCAGGCCGAAGAACGCGCCTGGTTCCTGTTCGAGGCCGGCCGCAAGGGCTGAGAGGCGCGCCGGCGGCAGTTCTAGACGTCGTTGCGGATCGTTGCCAGCGCGCCGCCGTCGATCTCCCAGCGGGCGCCGTTGACGTAGCTCGCCTCGTCCGACAGCAGGAAGCTGACCACGTCGCCGACCTCGCGCGGCTGGCCGACGCGGTTGAGCGTGGCGACCTGGCCGAGCTTGTCCATCCCGGCCTGGACATCGCCGTCGAACATCTGTTCGAGCATGCCGACGAGCAGCGGGGTCTCGATCACGCCGGGCTCGACGCAGTTCACCCGCACGCCCTTCTGCGCGACCTCGCTCGCCGCGGTGCGGGTCAGGCCGACGACGCCGTGCTTGGCTGCGTTGTAGGCGCAGGCGCCGGCGAGGCCGCGCTCCGAGCCGATCGAGGCGGTGTTGACCACCGCGCCCCTGCCGGCCGCGACCATGTGCGGGATGACGAAGCGCAGGCCGAGGAACATCGAGCGCAGGTTTACGCGGATGATCTTGTCGAATTCGGCAATGTCGTATTCGTGCGTCGGCGCAAGGCTGCCTTCGATGCCGGCGTTGTTGAAGAACCCGTCGATGCGCCCGAACGAGCCCATTGCCGCGTGGACGTAGCCCTCGACCGCCGCTTCGTCGGCGCAGTCGGCGACGTAGCCGACCGCGTCGTGCCCCGCCGAGCGCAGGGCTTCGGTGCACTGCTCGAGCCGGTCGGCGGCGATGTCGACGAGCATCACGCGCGCGCCTTCGCGGGCGAGGATCTCGGCGGTGGCGAAGCCGATCGCGCCCGCGGCGCCGGTCACGATCATCGTCTTCCCTTGGTGGCGCATCATTTCCCTCCCCTGCGGAACGGCAGCGTGAGCAGGAACCAGGCAAGCTTCGGCGTCAGCAGCTTGCGGAAGTTGCGCGCTTCCTCGGGCGTCAGCGTGGCGGCCATCGGCATCGTGCCGAACACCTTGCCCTTGAGCACCAGGTTGTCGCCCTGGCGCTCGACCCTGGTGACCTGCATGAGTTCGGACTTGTCGGCGGCGTAGATCTTCATCGCTTACCTCGTCGTCCCGGCGGAGGGGCGGGGATCACGCATCGCTGAGCTCGTTGGCCGAAAATAGGGACAGTCCCCGAATGGGGACTGTCCCCGTCGAGGCGCGCGATCGCTGCTCATGCCACCCGGATCCCGTCGAACTCGATCCCGAGGTCCTCGGCCATGACCATCGCGGTCGCGCGGCCGGCACCGAACACGCCGCCTCCCGGGTGCTGGAACGGGCCGACGAGGTAGAGCCGCTCGACTCCGGGCACGCGGTACTGGCCGAGCTCGGGGGTCGGGCGGTGGCTGCCCGACTGGTAGGTCGTGGTGGCGATGCCGTGGAGGTCGCCGCGCAGGAAGCTCGGGCTGGTGCGCTCCATGTCCACCGGGCTGTCGCAGTGGTAGTCGAGGATCACCTCGGGCACGTTGTCGATGTAGTCGGCCATCCGCGCGATGATCCGCTCGGCGAACTCGCGCCTGGCCTCGTCCCAGCTGCGCCCGTCGGGGCGCTCGTAGGGCACGTAGTCCCAGGCATGAAAGATCGCCTTGCCCTCGGGCGCGCGGCTCGGGTCGTGCTGGGTGAGCTGGCCGACGCCGACCAGCGGAGTCGGCGACATCTGGCCGTAGCGCAGCTCGTCGAAGGCGCGGCGCAGGTCCTCGTAGTTCGCGGGCATCAGCTCGTACATCACCGCCGAGAGCTCGCCGGCCTTGAACTTCAAGGGTGCATCGAGCGCGGCGTGGACGGTGAAGCAGGCGGCCGGGGTGATGTGCGTGCGCTTCGCGTTCCTCGCGACGCTGGGCGAGACGGCAGGGACCATCTCGGGCAGCACGTGCGGGTGGATCGCGCCGATTACGCCGTCGCTGCAGGTGAACCGCTCGCCGCTGTCGAGCACCACGCCGGTGACGCGCGTGCCGTCAGTGACGACTTCGCGCACGTGGCAGTTCGCCCGCACCGCGCCGCCGTGGTCCTCGATGCAGGCGATCAGTGCGTTTGTCAGGCTGCCCGAACCGCCGACCGGCACGCCGAAGCCGAACTTCTCGAGGAATCCGAGAAACACGTAGGCGCCGATGCCGGTGGCCTTCTCGTCGGGGCTGACCAGGTTCTCGCCGGCGACGCGGCCGAAGTGCGCCTTGACCTTGTCGTGCTCGAACAGCTCTTCCATCAGGTCGAAGGTGCTGACCTGGGTGGTGCGCCAGATCTCGCGCCCCTCGGGGCTCTGGTCCATCATCGCGGTCTGCGCGCCGAGCGGCATCGGCGGCGAGTAGAGCCCGGCCTGGATCATCGGCAGCCATTGTGCGGCCTGGTTGCTCATCGCGAGGAAGGTCTCGGCGTCCTTGTGCGAGAACTTGCGGATCGCTTCGGCCGACTTGGCCGGGTCGCGGTGCAGCGGAAGCGTGCTGCCGTCCTCCCACACGCTCATCATCGGCACGTCGGGGAACACGTAGCGCAGGCCGTACTTGCGCTTGAGGCCGAGCTCGTCGTTGAGCAGCAGCGGGTTACCCTGGATGAAGATGTGGCTCATCGAGTGCTGATCGTGACGGAAGCCCGGCCGGGTCAGCTCGCGGGTGACTACGCCGCCGCCGAACCATTCATTCCGTTCCAGCACGAGCACGCTGCGGCCGGCGACCGCGAGGTAGGCCGCGGCGACGAGGCCGTTGTGGCCCGATCCGATGACGATGATGTCGGCGTCACTCACGACTCTCTCCCCTTATTCGTCCCCCTGGACTTGATCCGGGGCCCATCTCTCGGCCCGCACGGACTGCGCGGTGGCGCGCAATGGGCCCTGAAACGCGTTCAGGATGCCGGCGGACGAGCGGACAGGCACACTCACACCATCGCGCTCAGCGCGAGGTCGCTGAGCTTCTGGCAGCGCTCGATGTTGGCGGCCTGGGTCATCACCCCGGCGCTGCACAGAGCGAAACTCACGTCGCGCTCGGGGTCGACCCAGAACATCGTGCTGCCGGCGCCGTAGTTGCCGTGGGTTTCGGGGCTGGCGAGCGTGCCGAACAGATGGTGGAACACGCCCGTGCCGCGAACCTGGAAACCGATCCCCTGGTTGGCCGGCGGCACCTGCCAGCCGGCGTTCTCGGCCACGCGCTTGTAGAGCTGGTTGGGCATGTCGCCGGTGTGGTTGCGCCGCGCGAGCGCGAGCATCGCCGGCGACAGGATGCGCACGCCGTCGAGCTCGCCGCCGCGGCGGAGCATCTCGGCGAAGCGGTAGAGGTCGCCGCAGGTCGAGGCGCAGCCGACGTGCGGCGCCTCGACGTCGGGGTCCTCGAACAGCGCGTGGTCGCCGGGGAGGTTGCGGCTGAGATGCTGGATCGGCACCGTGCCGCGCATGTCGGGCTTGACGTGGCGCTCGCGGAGGTCCGGCCTGAGGCCCATCGAGGTGCTGTCCATGCCGAGCGGGGCGAACAGGTCTTCGTGCAGCAGCGTGCGGTAGTCGCGCCCCTTGGGGTCGGTGCGCACCAGCGCGGTGCCCATCAGCACGTGGTTGACGAGCGGCGAGTAGTCGCAGCGCGTGCCCGGCGGAACCTCGCCGTGGACGTGCTCGATCGAGGCTTCGAACAGGTCCTGCAGCCGGTCGAGGTACATCCCCGGCTTCGGCGTCCACACGCCGGGCATGCCGGCGGTGTGCGTGAGCAGGTGGTAGAACGTCGCCTCCTCGCGCGGCTGGCCGGTGAACTCGGGGAGGACGTCCCTGACCTTGGTGGTCAGCGCGAAGCGGCCTTCCTCGATCGCCTTGAGGACGAGGACGTTGGTGAAGGCCTTGGTGACCGAGAAGATCGAGAACACGTTGTCGTAGCGGAGCGGCTTCTCGCCCGCGGCATCCTCGGCCCCGAGCGCTTCGGCGAAGACCACCTCGCCACCGCGGCCGACGGTCAGCACTGCGCCGAAGTAGTCGCCGCGCGCGATGTCGGCGCGAATCACCTCGCGCAGCGTGTCGAGTCGTTCGGGCCAGATTGCGGTCATTGTGGTGTGCTCCGGGCGCGAATGGTCCGAGGTTCGAGGCGGCTACGGAGGCGGCGCCATATCTCCCTCCCCCTTGAGGGGGAGGGTAGGGTGGGGGTGTGCGGCGCTGGCGTTGACGCGCGACTTTGTCGCGCTCCCCCTCCCCCTACCCCCTCCCCGCCGGGGAGGGGGATTCTGATCTGGCGGGAGGGTTGGCAGGGCGGCGTCACGGTCTCACCCTGCCGCGATGATGCCGCCGTCGATGGCGAGCATGGCACCGTTGATGAACGCGGCCTCGTCCGACAGCAGGAATGCCGCGGCCTGAGCGACGTCCTCGGGGGTACCGTTGCGGCGGAGCGGTATGTGCTTCGCGCGCTCGGCGTACTGCTCCGGCGTCACGAAGCCCTCGGTCGCCGGGGTTGGCACCGAGCCGGGGGCGATCGCGTTGACGCGAATGCCGCGCGGGCCGAGTTCGCCGGCCAGCACCCTGGTCAGCCCGGCGATGCCCGCCTTGATCGTGGTGTAGGCGCCGGTGTTCGGCCGCCCGCGATAGGCAACCGGCGAGGAGTAGTTGAGGATGGTGCCGGTCGCGCTCTCGTCGCGGTGGGCGAGGAACGCCTGCACGCCCCAGAACACGCTCTTGAGCCCGGCCGAGAGCATCCGGTCGAGCGTTTCCTCGGTGACGTTCTCGATCGGCTCGTAGACCAGCACCGAGGCGTTGTTGATCACCGCGCGGAGCGGCCCGGCGTCACGCGCGAACGCAGCCGCGACGTCGAAGAACGCCTGCCGCCGCCCGAGATCGGCCTCGTAGGCGAAGGCCCGACCCCCGGCCGCCTCGATTGCCGCCGTGACGTCACGCGCGGTCTTGCCGTCGATGTCGGCGACGCCGACCACCGCGCCCTCGCCCGCGAGATGCTTCGCGATGCCCTCGCCGAGCCCCCGCCCGGCGCCCGAGATCAGGATCGGCTGGCCGTCGAACCGCGCCACTTAGTCCATCCCGAACAGTTTCGCGGTGTAGTGGCTGTCCATGTACTCGTGCAGCCGGTCGATCTTGCCGTTCGAGATGTGGAACACCCAGGCGTAGTCGTTCTCGTAGACCTTGCCGTCGAGCGTCTTGCCGACCGAGTAGGATTCGACGCCCACGGTGCCCCCGTCGGAGAACAGGTTGGTTACGTGGACCTTGGGATCGCCGGGTTCGAACATCCCGCGGACGGGCGCGAGGAACAGGTCGATGATCGCGCTGCCGACGTGCTCGCCGGCGCCGGCGATGCCCTTGACCTTGGGCTGCCAGACCGACTTCTCGTGGAAGAACTGGCGCAGCGCCTCGAGGTCGCCTGAGGACAGCACCTCGAAGAAGTCGAGCACCAGCTGCTCGTTGGCGTTCTTGGCCTTGACGGTCATTTGAGTCCTCTCGCTTCGGGGGTTGGAGGCGGGATGTTCGGCATCGCGCCACCCTGGTGGAGCACGACGCGGCCGTAGCGGCTCTTGAAGTGCCAGTGCTCGCCGACCTTGACGTAATGATCGTCGAACTGGCCGACGTAGATCCCGCCGGCTTCCTGCGGCGGCACCGTCGAGGCATGGCTCGACAGCATCAGCAGGTAGTTGCTGCCGCGCGCCTCGGTCGGGCTGGCCACGTCGACCAGGACGTTGGTCACGAGGTGGCGCACGAGGATCGGCGGGCGGTCGCGGAAGATCGCCTGCACCCGGTCGCGGCCGTAGAACGGATGCTCGGGCTGGAACGGGCGGGCGAACTCGCAGTCCTCGGTGAACAGGTTGGCGAGCGCGGCGTGGTCGCCGTTGTCGGCGTAGCGCGCGAACAGCAGCGGCAGCCGGCCGCACGCGCGCTCGATCGCGATCCGCTCGAGCAGCTCCATCAGGCTTCGGCCTCCTGCTCCGCGTCGATCTCGGCGAAAGCCTCGTTGGCGAGGCGGAAGCTGTCGACCGCCGCCGGGATGCCGCCGTAGATGCCGACCTGCAGCAGGACCTCGCGGATTTCCTCGCGCGTGAGCCCGTTGTTGAGCGCGCCGCGGATGTGGATCTTGAGCTCGTTGTGGCGGTTGAGCACCGCGATCATCGCCAGGTTGATCAGGCTGCGATCGCGCCGCGGCAGCCCCTCACGGCCCCAGTTCCAGCCCCAGCAGTAGGTCGTGACGAGCTCCTGCAGCGGATCGTTGAACGGGCCGGACCTGGCGAGCGCGCGGTCGACGTAGGCGTCGCCGAGCACCTCGCGGCGGATTTTCATGCCCTTGTCGTAGAGGTCCTTGTCCATCGGGTAGTCCTTCACATCCTAGCTGCGCGCGCAGCTGCGTCCCCTCCCCGGCGGGGAGGGG
>CALCBC010000118.1 GCA_937898525.1 uncultured Sphingomonadales bacterium | reverse complement strand
GCCAACTCCACCAGGCTGTCCGGCCCCAGCACCTGCGGCAGCACCTCCCCGTCCTCGCCCGGCGCATACCAAACGTACAGCGGCACCCCGCCCGCGCCGTGCGCGGTCAGGAACCGCGTGATCTCCGGGTCGCGCCGGGTCCAGTCGCCGCGCATCGCCACCACGCCGGCTTTCTCGAACGCCGCGCGCGTCGCCTCGCGCTCGATCGCCACGCTCTCGTTGACCTTGCAGGTCAGGCACCAGTCGGCAGTGAACCACAGGAACACCGGCCGGTTCGCCGCGCGCGCTTCGGCGAGCGCGGCGGCGCTGAACGGCACGGCCGCGAGGATGCCCCGCTCGGCCGCTGCGGAACGCGGCGTGTGCAGCAGCGGCAGGCTCACGGCCGCGGCCAGGCAGGCGGCCACGCCGCCGATCGCAAGCGGGAGTATCCTGCGCTGGCGCCAGGCCAGCAAGGCGACGATCCCTGCCGCCAGCAGCAGCGCCGCGAGGGCGAAGCCTTCGCCTCCCAGCCGCCAGCACAGCCACAGCAAGGCAAGCGCCGTGAGCCCCATCGGCACCGCCAGCACCTTGCGGAACGTCTCCATCCATTTGCCCGGCTTCGGCAACAGCTTCCTCAGCCCCGGCACGTAGCCGAGCAGCAGGAACGGCAGCGCCAGCCCGAAGCCGAGCACGGCGAACAGCAGCAGCCCCTGCCACCACGGCAGCAGCAGCGCCGCGCCCATCGCCCCGGCCATGAACGGCCCGGTGCACGGGGTCGCCACGAATGCGGCGAGCACCCCGGTCGAGAACGCGCTCGCCCGCCCGCCCTCGCGCGTGAACGACAGCGACGGGAGCTCGTAGAGCCCGGCGAAGTTGGCCGTGATCAGCACCGCCAGCACCAGCAGCGCCACCACCACGCCCGGCTCCTGCAGCTGGAACGCCCAGCCGATCTCGCTCCCCAGCGCCCGCAGCGCCAGCAGCAGCGCCCCCAGCGCGAGGCAGGCGAGCACGACGCCGGCCGTGTAGGCGACGCCCTCGCGCCGGGCGTCGGCCTCGCTCTCGCCGGCGCGGGCGAGGGTCAGCGCCTTGAGGCTGAGGATCGGGAACACGCACGGCATCAGGTTGAGGATCAGCCCGCCGAGCAGCGCGCCACCCAGCAGCAGCCACAGCGGCGCGAGCGCACCGGCGTCGGCCCCGGCGATCAGGGTGCCGCCGCTCGGCACGTCGCCGGGCGCCGCTTCGAAGGTCACGCCGTTGCCGGCTTCGTCGAGCTTGAGGATGCCGGTGATCGTATCGGCACTCTCGGCGATACCCTTGCGCGGTATCTCGACCACGAGGACATCGCCGCTGCGCCGGAACACCTGCGCCGCCGGGTAGTCGACCAGCTGCACGGTCTCGACGAACACGTGCGGCATCTCGAGCTCGAGCGAGGCCGGCAGCGGGATCGCCAGCCGCAGCCTGTCGGCGGTCAGCTCGAACCGCGCCGGGCTGTCGAGCAGCGGCGGCAGCGCCGCGCGCCACTGGTCGAAGCGCGGATCGCGCGGCGCCTCACCGCTCGTCAGCCGCAGCGTCAGGGTCGCGCTCTCGGGCACGCAGATCTGGTCGGTGCAGGCGAGCCAGTTCGCCTCGACCGCGATCGGCACGATACTGGCGACCGTCGCGTCCGCCGGCACGGTGAGCGGCACCAGCACCGCGTAATCGCTCTCGTAGACGTGGTTCATCAGCCCGGCGATCAGCAGCTTGTGCGGCACCGGGTAGAGCGCCTCGCCGGCACTCCAGCCCTCGGGCAGGTCCCACTCGAGCGTCATCCCGAGCCCCGCGTCGCCCGGGTTCTTCCAGTAGCCGTGCCAGCCCGGCTCCGGCCGGAACAGCAGCGCGAGATCGAGCGGCTCGCCCGGCACCACGGGCCCCGAGGCGATGAGCTCGGCGGCGATGTGGTTGCCCTTCGCCGGCACCGGCAGCTGCGCCTCCGCCGGAAGCGCCAGCGCCATCGCGAGCAAGGCCAGCACCGCTTTGAGGAAGGTCATGGTGCTTGCGCGCATCGTGGCCGAGCATCTAGGGCATGCATCCGATGAGCGACAAGCGCGATCTCCTGGTCCTCGGCGGCGGTCTCGTCGGCATGACGCTGGCGCTCGCCGCGGCGAGGAAAGGCATTTCGAGCCACGTGGTCGACCGCGCCGACCCGGCCGAGCTGACCGCCGAAGGATTCGACGGGCGCGCCTCGGCGATCTCGACCGCGAGCTGGAACCTGTTCAGCAACATCGGCCTCGCCGAGCGGCTCGAGCCGCACGGCTGCCCGATCGCCTCGATCGCCGTGACCGACGGGATGAAGCCCGGACGGATCGACTTCCGGCCCGAGCCGCACGAAGGCTCGCTCGGGCGGATGTTCGCCAACCGCGAGCTGCGCCTCGCGCTGTTCGAGGCGGCGAAGGAGGAGCCACTGATCGCCTGGCACGCGCCCAGCGAGGTCGTCTCGCGCGAACGCGGGGAGTTCGGCGTCTCGGCGACGCTCGCCGACGGACGCCGTCTGGGGGCCGCGCTGATGGTCGCGGCCGAGGGCCGCAAGTCGCCGACGCGCGAGGAAGCCGGGCTCGCCGTGGCGCGCTGGGACTATCGCCACCGCGCGATCATCACCGGCCTGACTCACGAGAAGCCGCACGACGGTGTCGCTTGGGAAATCTTCTATCCTGCCGGGCCGTTCGCGCTGCTGCCGCTGCTCGACTCGCCCGAGGGCCGGCACCGCAGCGCGCTCGTGTGGACGGTCTCCGAACGCGACGCGGCCGGCGTGCTGGCGCTCTCCGACCGGGCGTTTCTCGCCGAAGTCGACAAGCGCATGCACGGCATCTTCGGCGCGATCGCGCTCGACGGGCCGCGCTCGTCGTACCCGCTCGGGTTCCACCACACGGCAAGGATCACCGCCCAGCGCCTCGCGCTGGTCGGGGACGCGGGGCATGGCCTGCACCCGATCGCGGGTCAGGGGCTCAACGTCGGCCTGCGCGACGTCGGCGCGCTGGTCGAGGTCCTCGCCGATGGGATGCGCCTCGGCCTCGATCCCGGCGATGCGCAGCTGCTCGCCCGCTACGAGCGCTGGCGCGCGCTCGACACCTTCACGGTCGCGCTGGCGACCGACTCGCTGACCTGGCTGTTCGGCATCCCGGGCCGGCTCCCGAGCGCGATCCGCCGTCTCGGCATGGGCGCGGTTCAGCGCATGCCCGCGCTCAAGCACTGGTTCATGGACGAGGCGCGCGGGGTCTCGGGCCGGCTGCCCGAGCTGCTCAAAGGCTAGCGGGCGCGGGTCACTCGGTCGCCGGCGGCGGGCTCGGCGGCGCGACCGGCTGGCCCGCTCCGTCGCGCAGCTCGCGCGGCTCGAGGATTGCCGCCGCTTCGAGCACCTCCAGCCCGCGCTGGGCGGCGGAGAAGCGCTCGGCGTCGGCGATCCAGTCGGCCGCCTGGTCGGCATTGGGCAGGTTGCGCACTTCGCCCGCCGCGGCACCGGCCCGGCCGCTCTGCAGGAACAGCCGCGCCCGTTCGAGGCGCCGCTCGGGCGCCGGCGAGGGGGTATCCTCGCGCCGGATCACGAACAGCTGGCTCAGCTCGCGCGACAGCCAGTCTGTCGTGCTTTCCTTGGCCGGCGCCCTGCCGAGCTTGGGCGCGAGCGCGTCGAGCCGGGTCAGCAGCTGGTCGATCGTCACCGGGTCGTTGCCGGCCGCGATCACCGCGCGCACGGCATTGGGCTGGGCGGTGCCGAAGCGCAGCCGCAGCTGGTCCGCGAGATAGCCGAGCCGGTCGCCGCGCTCGATCGCCCGGCGCGCCGCGGACACGATCAGCAGGCCCTCGGCGCGGACCGCGTTGCCCGCCGCGGCCTCGGCCTGCAAGTCGATCCGGGCGAGCCGCTGCTCCATCTGCGAGATGCGCTCGTCGAGGTCTTCGCGATCGACGTCCAGCGCCGCCGCTGTCGCGACCTCGGGCGCCTCGGCGGCGGGGGTCTCGCGCTTGATCTCGACCAGGCCCGGAAGAGCGACGCCTTCCGGCCGCAGCAGGAACCAGGTTGCCACCACACCGAGCACGAACGCACTCAATCCGGCGCCGACGATCATCCGGACCGGACTCCGCGAGCGGGCCGCGGGCTGTGCTCTGGGACGGTAGTCTTGGTCCATCGCTTCCCTTTCGCCGCGGCCGGCCCGAGGGACCCGCCGAACCCCGTCACCCGAACGGCTGTGACCCAGGGCGCGGTTCATGGCACATGTCGCGGGCCAAAGCCAACAGCGCCGCCTCGCTCGGCTCGCTCGCGCAGCGGAGCTGGCGCCAGCCGCCACCGGCGGCCCCGGCCACGCGCGGCGCGAGCGCGGCGAGCGCGACCGCCGGGCGTGGGATGCCGAGCCTTTCGCACTCGGCCGCGAAGTGCCGCGCGGCGGCGGCGGAATGGAGCAGCACGAGGGCGCCCCCGCGCAGGGTCGCGGCGGCTTCGGCCGGCAGCGGTCGCGGCACCGCGCGATAGACGATCCGCGTCTCGACCGAGACCCCGGGCGGTGGAGAAACCGGCACGTGCTCCTCGCCGGTGATCCTCAGGAGCGTTCGCGGCGGGGTCACCGTCTCCAGCAGCGGCTGCAGCGTCCCCTGGCCGACCGCTGCGATCGTCAGCCCGGCGGCGCGGGCGGCCGCGGCCGTGGCCTCGCCGACGGCATGGACCGGCTTTTCGCGGAAGGCGTCGAGCCCCGGGCCGGCGAGGCGGACGGCATTGGCGCTGCCGAGCAACAGGCCGTCGATCCGATCGGCCGGAGGCGGCTTCCAGGCGACCGGTTCCATTTCGAACAGCGGGAAGGCCGCGATTTCGACTCCCGCCTCGCGGCCGCGCGCGACCGTCGCCGTGCTGCCCGGTTCGGGTCTGATGGCGATGATCGGGACGTTCATTCGGGGCCGGTGAAATGGACGGTGATGGCCGGCGCGGCGCGTGCGAGCAGGTCGGCGGCGAGCCGTGCGGGCCCGGCATCGTCGCCGGCGGGGAATGTCGCCGCACCGTCGACCCGCTCTGCGCCGTCGGGGCTGAACAGCGCAGCCCGCATCGCCAGCATCTCGCCGTCCCGCTCGCACAGCACCGCGACCGGGCTGTGACAGGTGCCGCCGAGCGCGGCGAGCAGTGCGCGTTCGGCCATGACCTCGCTGCGGCTCGGCGCGTGGTCGACCGCGGCGAGCAGCTCGCAGACCCGCGTGTCGGCGGCACGGCACTCGAGCGCGATCGCGCCTTGCGCCGGGGCCGGCAGCCAGTCGGCGGGATCGAGCGGATGGCCGACGCCGCTTTCGCCGAGCCGGGCGAGACCCGCCGCGGCAAGGAAAGTCGCATCCGCCTCTCCGGCAGCGAGCTTGGCGATCCGCGTGGCGACGTTGCCGCGGAAGGTCACCACCCGGCAGTCGGGGCGTGCGTGCAGCGCCTGCGCGGCGCGGCGCGGCGCGCTGGTCCCGATCGTCGCCCCCTGCGGCAGCGCGCCGAGGCTCGCGGCGCCGAGCAGCACGTCGCGCTTGTCCGCCCGCGGCAGGATCGCGGCGAGCACAAGGCTGTCGGGGCGGCGGGTCTCGACGTCCTTCAGCGAGTGCACCGCGGCGTCGATCCGGTCCTCGGCGAGCCACTGGTCAAGCTCGCGAGTCCACAGCGCCTTGCCGCCGATCTCGGCGAGCGGGCGGTCCTGGATACGGTCGCCGCTCGCCACCACCGGGACCAGCTCGATCGCACTCTCCTCCCACCCGTGCGCCGCGCAGAGCCGCGCGCGCGCTTCCTCGGCCTGGGCCATCGCCAGCGGCGAACGGCGGGTTCCGAGTCTGAGGAAGGGGGCAGGGGAGGCCATCGGGTTGCTTGCCCTAGCCAGCGTTTGCGTCCAGTGGAAGCGCGCGATGAGGATCGTCCTGGGGATCGAAAGCAGCTGCGACGAAACCGCGGCTGCGCTGGTGGGGGAGGACCGCCGCATTCTGGCGCAGGCAATCGCCTCGCAGGACGATCGCCACGCGCCCTACGGCGGCGTGGTTCCGGAGATCGCCGCGCGGGCGCACGCCGAGCGGCTGGTGCCGCTGATCGATCGGGTCCTTGCGGAGTCGGGCGTCGCGCTGGCCGATTGCGCTGCGATCGCCGCGACTGCCGGCCCGGGCCTGATCGGCGGGGTCATGGTCGGGCTCGTCACCGCCAAGGCGCTGGCGATGGCGGGAGACAAGCCGCTGCTGGCGATCAACCACCTCGAAGGCCACGCGCTGAGCCCGCGACTCGCCGATCCGGCGCTCGAGTTCCCCTACGCCCTGCTGCTGGTCTCCGGCGGACATTGCCAGGTGCTGAGGGTCGAGGGCGTCGGCCGCTACCGCCGCCTCGCGACGACGATCGACGACGCGCTCGGCGAGGCGTTCGACAAGACCGCGAAGATCCTCGGGCTCGGCTTTCCCGGCGGGCCCGCAGTCGAGCGGCTGGCAGCCGAGGGCGATCCGGGCAAGGTGCCGCTGCCGCGGCCGCTGCTGGGCAGCGCCGAGCCGCATTTCTCGTTCGCCGGGCTCAAGAGCGCAGTGCTGCGCGCACACGAGAGCGGGGCGCACGCACCGGCGGACATCGCCGCGAGTTTCCAGCAGGCGGCGATCGACTGCATCGTCGACCGCACACGAAAGGCGCTCGGTGAGATGGGCGACAAGACCGCGCTGGTGGTCGCCGGCGGCGTGGCGGCCAATGCCGCGGTGCGCGCGGCGCTCGAGGATCTCGCCGGGGCGCACGGGCTGCGCTTCGTTGCGCCGCCGCAGGCCCTGTGCAC
This sequence comes from uncultured Sphingomonadales bacterium, assembly GCA_937898525.1. Classification (GTDB taxonomy): domain Bacteria; phylum Pseudomonadota; class Alphaproteobacteria; order Sphingomonadales; family Sphingomonadaceae; genus Croceibacterium_A. The sequence continues at coordinate 5,745 of CALCBC010000118.1, read as the reverse complement.
CGACAACGCGGCGATGATCGCCTGGGCGGGACAGGAGCGGCTTGCAGCCGGGTTCGCCGGCGACCCGCTCGATGTCGCGGCGCGCCCGCGATGGCCGCTCGACCCGGCTGCCGAGGCAGTCCGCGGGGCCGGGGTCAAGGCATGAGCCGGCTCGGTGTCGTCGGGGCGGGAGCCTGGGGCACCGCGCTCGCGCAGATGCTCGCCTCCGACAGCCGCGAGGTGCTGCTGTGGGCGCGCGAGCCCGAGCTCGTCGACGAGATCAACGCCCGCCACACCAACTCGCTGTTCCTGCCCTCGGCCACGCTCGCATCGTCCATCCGGGCGACCGGCGACCTCGGCCAGGCGGCCGAGTGCGACATTCTCCTCCTCGTCACGCCCGCGCAGCACCTTGCGGCGACGCTGGCGCAGATGCCGCGCTTCCCGCGTGACCTCGTGCTCTGTGCCAAGGGGATCGAGGCCGGCAGCGGACGGACCATGCACGAGGTCGCGCGCGATGCGGCGCCCGACAGCGACATCGCGGTGCTCTCGGGGCCCACGTTCGCGCACGAGGTCGCGGCGGGGCTGCCCACCGCGGTGACGCTGGCCTGCGGCGGCGGCCGCGCGCAGTGGGAACGGCTGGCGCCCGTCATCGCGCGCCCGGCCTTCCGTCCCTATTACAGCGACGACGTGGTCGGCGCCGAGGTCGGCGGTGCGGTCAAGAACGTGCTCGCGATCGCCTGCGGCGTGGTCGAAGGGCTCGAGCTCGGCCAGAACGCGCGGGCAGCGCTGATCGCGCGGGGCTATGCCGAGATGCAGCGCTTCGGCGCGGCGCTGGGGGCGAGAAGCGAGACGCTCGCCGGCCTCTGCGGTCTCGGCGACCTCGTGCTGACCTGCTCGTCGACCTCGAGCCGCAACTTCTCGCTCGGCAAGGCCCTCGGCCGCGGCGAGAACCCGCAGGCGCTGATGAGCGACCGCCGGACCGTCGCCGAGGGCGCGCATACCGCACCGGTGCTGGTCGAGCTGGCGCGCCGGCGCGGCATCGACATGCCGATCGTCTTCGCCGTGCAGAGGCTGCTCGAGGGCGCGCCGGCCCGGGCCATCGCGGCCGAGCTGCTGATGCGCCCGCTGGCCTCGGAAGGCTCCGCGGCGTGACCCCGCCCGCTTCGACCGAGACTCCCGGCGGGGACCTCGCGGCGCTCGCCAGGGGCGGGCAGACGAACTTCCTCGGTTTCCTGCTGCGGCTCGCCGCACGGCTGCCGTTCCTGTTCATCGGCGGCCGCTACTACGGGGCCGACGCGCTCGGCCGCTTCGCCTCGGCGCTGGTCATCGTCGAGCTGATCGCGATGCTCTGCACGATGGGCGAGAAGCGCGGCCTCGCCCAGCGCCTGTCCAACGACGACGGCGATCCGGGTATCCTCGTGGCCGACGGCCTGACGCTCGCGCTGCTCGTCGGCAGCCTCGCCGCGGTCGCGCTGTGGCTGGTTCCGGCGCCGATGTTCCCGAGCGGCACCTACACCGAGATCGACCGGCTGATCGTGCTGGCGATCCCGGCGCTGGCTATGACCGAGATCCTGCTCGCCGCGCAGGCCTACCGTTTCGACATCGGCGCGACGGTTCGCGCGCGGGCGATCGTCGAGCCGTGGACCATCTCGATCATGGCCGGGGTGATGATCCTGGTCGCGCCGCAGAGCGGGCTGTCGATCGCCTATATCCTGTCGATCTACGCAGCGCTCGTGACCGCGGCGTGGCCGTTCGTGCGCAGCTATGGCCTGCCGCGCGGCTGGCGGCCCTCCCTGCGCCGGATGACCGGCCTCACGGGGCGCGGGCTGCCGCTGGCGGCGGCCGATGCGATCGAGTGGGGTACGCGCCGGCTCGACATCTTCATCCTCGGCCTGTTCGCCGCGCCGGCGGCGGTCGGCGTCTATTACGTCGCGCAGCAGGTCGCCAGCCTGCCGCAGAAGCTCAAGACCAGCTTCGAGCCGATCCTCGGCCCGGTGCTGACGCGCAAGCTGCGCGAGAAGGACTACGCGGCGATCGCCAGGCAGGTTTGCCAGGTCGGCTTCTGGATCACGGCCGCGCAAGCCGGGGTCGGCCTCGCGCTCGGCATCCCCGGCGAGGCGATCATGGGCCTCGTCGGTCCCAACTTCGTCGGCGGCACCGGGGCGCTCGGGTTCCTGCTCGCGGCTGAGGTCGTCGCGGCCACGGCAGTGGTCGCGGAGGCGGCGCTGATCTACGTCGCGCGTCTCAGGAACCTGTGGGTTTCCGCCGGGACGATCGCGCTGCAGGGCGCGCTGACCGTCGGCGCGATGCTGATCGCCGATCATCTCGAGTTCAACGACGGGTGGCGGGCGGCCCTGGCGGCGGCGGCGCTGATGCTGGCGCTCGGCACTTCGTCGGTGATCAAGGCACTCATGCTCAGCCGGATCCTCGGCGAATCGATCAACAACTGGCGCTGGGCGCTGGTCTGGGCGGCTGCGGCGGCGGTGGTCGTCGGACAGGTGGTGATCCTGCTGCCCGAGTGGATGCAGCTCGTGTTCGGGATTCCGGCGCTGCTCGGAGTCTACGGCTGGCTGGTATGGACCCGGGGCTTCGGGCCCGAAGACCGGGTCCTGTTCACCCGCAAGGTCACCGAAGAGGTTCCGCCCGTGCCTCTCGACGACAATTCTACGCGGGGCTAGCGAATCCTCTCGGGGCTGGTTCGCCAATAGAACTGGGCCCAACGTGTCGCACAAAATTCCGGCACACCTGACAATCTTTACGGGATTCTCCCTAGGATATTGAACCGAAGGCTCAATGGCCTATTCCTGAGCCCGAATCGGGCGCAACTTCCGCAGGCGACGCGGAGTCTTTTCGGTTGCCGGCGGGAACTGCTTCGCATTCGTCTTGCTTGTAGCAGCAAGCCAGGGCCGATGCGCGGCGATAGGGGACATGACGAGAACGACCCTGCACATTGTCGGCGGCGACAGCCGTACGCGGGCCGAGCAGGCCCGGGTGGCTTTCGCACTCGGGCATCATGCAGAGGTCTACGGCGACATCGAGGAGCTGCTGGCCCGTCCGCCGCGTTCGGGCATCATCCTCGTCGAGGACGAAGGGTCCGATCCGGCGGGTGAGCTGATCGAAAGGCTAGGCCAGCACAGCATCTGGCTCCCCGTGGTCTTCGTCTCGCCCGAGCCGGAGATCGAGCGGGTCGTCGCAGCGATCAAGGCCGGAGCGCTCCATTATCTGCCCCTGCCGCTCGAGATGGGCACTTTCGCGCGCCGCCTGAGCGCGATCCTCGAGGAGGCCGGCGAGCATGCCGAACGGCGGCGTCGCGAGGTCGAAGCGCAGCGCGTGGTTGCGCAGCTGAGCCGCCGCGAGCGCGAAGTGCTCGCGCTGTTGAGCGCCGGATGCTCCAACAAGGAAATCGCGCGCCGGCTGGAAATCAGCCCGCGGACCGTCGAGATCCACCGCGGCAACATGATGGCCAAGCTGGGTGCCGGCCACGCGGCCGATGCGGTGCGGCTATGGCTCGAGGCCCATCCCGGAAGGGGCGCGTCCGCCGCGGCTCCGGCGGCAGATGAGCCGGGCGAGGTCCTGGGAGAGGAGCGCCCGGGCGAAGAACACGAGGCCCGACGGCTTCACCGCCGCGCCTACCGGCAGTAGCTCGTTCCGTTTATCACCCCTTCGACGTGGAGGTGGTCGTGGTGCGCGGCGTTGTAGTCCGGCCCGAGCACCGTCGCGAACCGCTTGCACGCGCTGCGCTGGATCACGCGGAGGAACTCCCGCTCGCGCGCGCTGCCGTTGGACCAGCCGTTCTTGACCGTGATCCGCCGGCCGTCCTCGAGCACGAAGCCCGAGACGTCGATCGCCGAACCCGTGGCATGCCCCGAGCGCCGGCTGGTGCCGGCGACGTTGCGGCAGGAATAGCTGCCGAAGGTCTCGATGCTGCGTACGCCCGAGCCGAGAATCTGTCTCGCCGCGCGATCTACCCCGTAGCGAGCCCAGGCAGCGAACACCTGGCTGACCTCGCAGGTCACCGGCCCGATGTTGCTCACGCCGAGCGTCGCGTAGTCCGACGACAGCGCGGCGAGTTGCACGGTGCCGAGGTTGGTGCAGCCCTGGTCGATGTAGCGGTCGGGCAGCGGCGAGTACTGTGCGCCCATCTGGCCGAGGCGCGAAAGGCATTGCCCGACGGCTTCGTCGTGCGGACGCGGCAGCGGCTGGACAACCGGGGACGAATAGCGTGCGCCGGTCTCGGCCGATGCGCGGCGCTGCTCGCCGGACCTTTCGGGAAGCACCGTGCAGCCGCCCAGCACCGCAACGATGATCGGCAGAAGCAGAGAGGCCCTCATGATGGCATGTTCGCAGCCGCCCGGTTAATGGCACCCTAACGGTACAGGGCCTTGCGAGAGCGGCGCAACAGCGGCCCGGCGTTTGTGCCCGGGCGATCCGGTCTCAGGGGCGATCCTCCGGCAGTGCCTGCCAACTGTCACAGGCCTGGGTTCGCACCTGCAGGCGAGGGGGCCGGGGGCAAGCGCAACGGCGCCCGGCAGCAAGGAAATGTCGTTCCCGCGGCGCATCGGGCAAAGTTGCATCGTTGGCGGGCCGGATCCAGGGAATCCCGATACGGAATCGCTTGACTTCCCGCGGCCCATCTCTAGGGCCGCCGGCGGGCCACGCGGTCCCAACGCCGCGCGTGCTCTCTGCAAGGAGAGTCTACATGACTGACGTTACGGTGCCGGCGCGCAAGCCTGCGCGCCCGTTTTTTTCTTCCGGTCCCTGCGCCAAGCCGCCCGGATATTCCCCCGACAAGCTCGCTTCTGAATCGCTCGGCCGCTCGCATCGCGCGAAGATCGGCAAGGCGCGCCTAGGCTACTGCATCGACCTGATGCGCGAGGTGCTGCAGCTTCCCGAGACGCATCGGATCGGCATCGTGCCGGGCTCGGACACCGGCGCCTTCGAGATGGCGATGTGGACCATGCTCGGCGCCCGCGGCGTGACCGCGCTGGCCTGGGAGAGCTTCGGTGAGGGTTGGGTCACCGACGTCGTCAAGCAGCTCAGGATCGAAGCCACGGTGATGCGCGCCGACTACGGCCAGCTCCCGGACCTCGACAAGGTCGACTGGTCGGACGACGTGCTGTTCACCTGGAACGGCACCACCTCCGGCGTGCGCGTGCCCGACGGCGAGTGGATCGCCGCCGACCGCGAGGGTCTGTCGTTCTGCGACGCGACCAGCGCCGTGTTCGCCTACGACATCCCGTGGGACAAGATCGATGTCGCGACCTTCTCCTGGCAGAAGGTGCTCGGCGGCGAGGGCGCGCACGGCGTGCTGATCCTCGGTCCGCGCGCGGTCGAGCGGCTCGAGAGCTACACGCCCTCCTGGCCGCTGCCGAAGGTCTTCCGCCTGACCAAGGGCGGCAAGCTCAACGAAGGCATCTTCAAGGGCGAGACGATCAACACCCCGTCGATGCTCGCGGTCGAGGACGCGATCTGGGCGCTCGAATGGGCCAAGGGTGTCGGCGGCCTCGAAGGGCTCAAGGCGCGCTGCACCGCCAACGCGCACGCGCTCGACAAGATCGTCGCCGAGCGCCCGTGGCTCGGCCACCTCGCGGTCGATCACGGCATCCGCTCGAAGACCTCGGTCTGCCTGACGGTCGAAGGCGCCGACGGCGACTTCATCAAGGCCTTCGCAGGCCTGCTCGAGAAGGAAGGCGCGGCCTACGACATCGCCGGCTACCGCGACGCTCCTCCGGGGCTGCGCATCTGGTGCGGCGCGACCGTCGATAC
>CALCBC010000117.1 GCA_937898525.1 uncultured Sphingomonadales bacterium | reverse complement strand
CCTGCGCGGCTGCGGTTCCGCCGGTCGCCATCACGAGTGGCAAGGAAAGCAGGCCAGAATAGAGCCATGACCGGCGCATGTTCGTCATCCCCTCTCGCGAACGCGTGTTCGCCATATTGTCGTTGCGGGCAGTCTGCATTGAGGACCGAGCTTTTCCAAGCGCCTAAGCGGTGGCGAAGCGTGCCGAAATTGTAAGAGTTTGTATCGCCACGCTCTCGGTCCAGGGCAGTCTTGCGGCGGCCGCCGGGACTGTTACGGTCGGGAGCAGTCGCAATTGCGGAGTTCCCGATGCGTCTTCCCGTTCTGGTTGCCGCTGTCTATGCGGCGGCTCTTTCCGTTTCGGTGCACGCGCAGGACATGACCGCTCCCCCTTATCCCGAGACCCGCCGCGACGACGTGGTGGAGACGCTGTTCGGCGAGACGATCGCCGACCCCTATCGCTGGCTCGAGGAGGACGTGCGCAACAGCGCCGAAGTGGCCGAGTGGGTGGAGCGGCAGAACGCGGTGACCGACGCGTACCTGGCGAAGCTGCCGGCACGCGGGTGGTTCAGGCAGCGGATCGGCGAGCTGTTCGACTTCGCGAGGTTCTCGGTGCCGGTGAAGCGGGGGAACCGGTACTTCTACACGTACAACTCCGGGCTGCAGAACCAGTCGCCGCTTTACGTGCGCGAGGGGCTGCAGGGCGAGCAGCGGCTGCTGATCGATCCCAACGCCTGGGCGGCCGATGCGGCGACCGCGCTCAGCGACTGGCGCGCCTCGCCCGACGGTTCGAAGGTGCTGTACTCGGTGCAGGACGGCGGATCCGACTGGCGCATCCTGCGCGTGCTCGACGTGGCGAGTGGCGAGCCGCTGCCGGACGAGATTCGCTGGGCCAAGTTCACCGACCTTGCCTGGGTCGGCGAGGAAGGGTTTCTCTATTCGCGTTTCCCCGAGCCCGAGGCGGGCCAGGACTTCCAGGCGCTGAACTACAACCAGGCGGTCTATTTCCACCGGCTGGGGACGCCGCAGGACGCGGACGAGCTGGTCTTCGCGACACCCGAGCACCCCGAGCGCAACCACACCGCGAGCGTGACGACCGACGGGCGCTGGGCGGTGATCACCTCGTCGATCGGGACCGACGCCAAGTACGAAGTGCGGGTGATCGACCTCGCCGCGCGCGGCGAGTTCGGCTGGGCCACGCGCGCGCTGGTCACCGGGTTCGACAATGCGTGGAGCCTGATCGATTCGACCGGCGGCACGCTGTGGTTCGCGACCAACGAGGACGCGCCGCGCTACAAGGTGGTGAAGATCGATCTCGATGCACAGGGTGCGGACTGGGTCGAGGTGGTGCCCGAGCAGGAGCAGCCGATCGACGCGGCCTCGATCGTCGGCGAGCGGCTGATCCTGTCGTATCTCAGGGACGCGAGCTCGGTGGCGCGGACGTTCGACCTCGCGGGCCGGGAGCTGGCACCGGTAGAGCTGGCAGGGATCGGCAGCGTCTCGGGCTTCACCGGCAAGCCCGGCGACCCCGAGACGTTCTATGCCTTCTCGAGCTTCAATCGCCCCGCGACGATCTACCGGCTCGACACCGCGACCGGCGAGACTTCGGTGTTCGCCGCGCCCGAGCTCAAGTTCGACCCCGAGAGCATCGCCGTCGAGCAGCGGTTCTATGCCTCGAAGGACGGCACGCGGGTGCCGGTGTTCATCGTTCGCCGCAAGGACGTCAGCGGGCCGGCGCCGACCCTGCTCTACGGTTACGGCGGGTTCGACGTGTCGATGACTCCGGGGTTCTCGGCCAGCCGGCTGGCCTGGATCGAGGCGGGCGGGGTGTTCGCGCTGGCCAACATCCGCGGCGGCGGCGAGTACGGCAAGGCGTGGCACGACGGCGGGCGCCTGGCCAACAAACAGAACGTGTTCGACGACTTCATCGCCGCAGCCGAGTTCCTCAAGGCCGAGGGAGTGGCGAGCGAGGTTGCCGTCCAGGGCGGCTCGAACGGCGGACTGCTCGTCGGCGCGGTGGTCAACCAGCGGCCCGAGCTGTTCGCGGCCGGGAACGCGCAGGTCGGCGTGATGGACATGCTGCGGTTCGACCGCTGGACCGCGGGGCGGTACTGGGTCGACGACTACGGGTATCCTTCGAAGGAGGAGGATTTCCGGGTCTTGCGAGCCTATTCGCCACTGCACAACATTCGGCCCAACACGCCCTATCCGGCGCTGATCGTGACCACCGCGGATACCGACGATCGCGTGGTGCCGGGGCACAGCTTCAAGTACGTCGCGGCGCTGCAGGCGGCCAACCTCGGGCCGAAGCCGCAGCTGATCCGGATCGAGACGCGCGCGGGGCACGGCTCGGGCAAGCCGACCGACAAGGCGATCGAGGAGGCGGCGGACGTGCTGGCGTTCCTGGCCTACTGGACCGGGCTGGAGGTGGCGGAGTAGGCTGCCGGCGTGGCGGCGGATCATCGTGTTGCCGATGTTCAGGAAACACGATGGTTAGCTGAACGGCGCCTAACAGCTGCATTCAGCGTGACCACATCGCGGTTTGGGTAGCAGCACTCTCGTGACGGGCATTTCGCCCCGATGTCCGAGAGGAGCAGAGTTATGAAGACCCTTACCAAAGCCCTGGCCAAAGGGACGATCGCCACCGTCGCGGCTGGCGCGATGGTCATGGGGTCGGCGACGCCGGCGATGGCGCGTGGCGACGACCGCATCGATGCCGGCGACATCATTGCCGGTGCGCTGATCATCGGCGGGATCGCCGCGGTAGCCGCGGCGGCGAGCAACAATGACCGTTACGACAGCCGATACTACGACCGCCGCGGCCGTGGCTACAACTACGGCCCCGCGGGCAACCCGCGCCAGGCCATCGAGCAGTGCGTCCACGCCGCCGAGCGCAACGCGAGCCGCTATTCGTGGGGCGGCACGGCCAAGGTGACCGACATTCGCGACATCGACCGCAAGCGCGACGGCTACACCGTCAAGGGCCGGATCGCGGTCAACACCCGCAATGCCAACTGGCGCCGCGGGTGGGGCAACGACTGGCGCGGCTGGAACAACCGCTACAGCGGCTACGACGCCGGCAAGTTCACCTGCAAGGTGCGACATGGCCGGGTGGTCGACCTCGACTACAGCGGCATCCGGGGCCTGTGACGGCCTCGCGAACCGGGCGCCTTGCGGGGCGCCCGGTTCAGCCTTCCGCAAGCCGGGTACGGCTAGCGGCATTGGCCTGGGAGCGCGCCGCGCTCCGGTAGGGGAACGCAGATGACCCTGTTCAGGACCAAGCTGGCCGCCGCGACCGCCGTCGCCGCGGCCTTTTCCATGCTCGCAACGCCCGCTGCGGCGGTCGAGCTGCCGCGCGTCGCCGGGCAGCAGTCGGTCAAGGCCGACCAGCTCGACGTCGAGAACCGCCGCCATCGCGGATGGGGCCGCCATCGCCACCGCGACACCGTCGATGCCGGCGACGTGCTCGCCGGCGTGCTGATCCTCGGCGGGATCGCCGCGATCGCCAGCGCGGCCAGCAAGGAGCGCAACCGGCCCTATCCCGAGCCCGCGCCCTATCCCGACGACGCGGGTTACCAGCAGCCGTATTCGAGCGATTATCGCAGCGGCGGCATGGCCCGGGCGGTCGACAGCTGCGTGGCCGAGATCGAGCAGGGCGGCGACCGGGTCGGCAGCGTCGACGCGGTGGCGCGCGAGGCAGACGGCTGGCGCGTCTCGGGGGTGCTCGACGGCGGGATGAGCTACTGGTGCCGGGTCGACGGCTCGGGCTACGTCAGCGGCGTCGGCGGGTCGGGCACGGCCCATGCCGAGCCGGCCGAGGACCGGCAGTACGACGATGACTATTATGCGCGGGCGCGTGCCGAGCGGGACGCGGCCGGGGTGGATGCGGATCTCGGCTATGCGGTAGCGCAGGCGGATTAGCGCAATTCTCCCCGAGCTTGCGCGGGGAGGACTTGCTATTCGCGAGAATAGCCCGGCAGCTCGATGTGCCAGCGCAGCGCGGCGCCGCGCAGGGCGAAGCCGGCCAGGGCCGAGACGGTCCAGACCACCGGCAGCGGCAGGCCGGCCAGCGTGCCGGCGGCGCACAGCGCGGCGGCGAGGGCGGCAGCGGTGACGTAGAGCTCGGGGCGCATCAGGATCGACGGGGTGCCGGCGAGGACGTCGCGGATGATGCCGCCGACGCAGCCGGTGATCACCCCCATCAGCGCGGCGGGAACGGCCTCGACCTCGTAGGCCAGCGCCTTGGCGGTGCCGAGCACGGCGTAGACGGCGAGACCGACGGCGTCGGCCCACACGAGCCCGGGTCCGTCCCACCAGCGCGATGGCGTGTACCAGGCGATCAGCGAGACCAGCAGGATGACCGGCGCGACCCACGGGTCGTGGACCCAGAACACCGGCGCGCCGATCAACAGGTCGCGCACCGAGCCGCCGCCGACCCCGGTGACGAGCGCGAAGAAGATCACCGTCACCATCGTCATCCTGAGACGCGTCGCGAGCAGCGCGCCGCTGAGCGCGAACACCGCGATGCCGACGAGGTCGAGCCACGCGGGCAGCGTGAGCATGGCGGTGGGCGCGTCCATCAGCCGAGCCGCAGGCGCGCCTTGCGGCGGCGGAACAGCAGCACGCAGCCGAGCAGCGCGCTGACCGCGGCGAGCGCGGCGAAGAGCAGCAGGATCGGGTGGTGGCTGTCCTCGCGGGTCTGGAGGTCCATGATGTGCAGGCCCCACATGACGTCGTAGAGCCGCCACTGCGGGGTGCGCAGCGCGAGCACCTCGCCGGTCGCGTCGTCGATGTAGACGTGAGTGTCGTCGGCGAAACGGGCGCGCCAGGTCGCGCCATCGGTGCGCGCCTCGAGCGGCGCCGCGCCGGCCGGGAAGTAGGTCAGCGCCGCGAGCCGGGCGTCGCCCGCATAGGCCGCCTCGGCGATCTCCTGCGCCTCGCGGCGCACGACCGGCGGCAACGCGGCCCCGGTGGTCGCCGAGTAGCGCCAGCGGGCACCTTGCGCCGAGGTGACGATCCACGCCGGGCCGGCGGGCTGCGCAACGAGCCGGGACTCGAGGATCGGCTCGCCAATGCGCGCGGGCAAGACGAGGCCGGCGGGGTCGATCGCGGGTTGCGGCGCGCGCAGGTGCTCGCCGCGGACCTCCTCGATCGGGCGGGCGACCATGAACAGCCCGGTGACCGCCCACATCAGCAGCGGGAAGCCTGCCAGCCAGCCGAGCCAGACGTGCCAGCGCGCGAAGCGCTGCATCGTGCGATGCCGTGCCATGACGCGGGGTTAGCCCGTGACGAGCCCGGGCGCCAGCGGCCGATAGGCCAGCGGGGCGAGGTCGGGCTCGAGCCAGGCGCGGCGCGCCGCGACGCTCATCAGGCGGGGCTCGCTCCAGTGCGCCAGCAACCAGCGCGAGTGGCCGAGCGGGGAAGCGGAATGGCTTGATTCACACAAGGACACGAAGGCACGAAGGTGTCGCGCGACGTGGCGACCCGGCGCTGCATCTTCGCGGCTTTGTGTCTTCGTGTGACAAAGCGGCTCCGCCGCGTCGGAGATCTCAGTCCTTCGCGAACAGCTGGCCGGGGTCGACGAAAGCCTTCATCTCGATCGCGTTGCCCGAGGGGGCGCGGAAGAACATCGTCGCCTGTTCGCCGGGCTGGCCGTGGAAGCGGACGTGGGGTTCGATGACGAGCTCGGTGCCGGCGGCGGCCAGCCGGTCGGCGAGGGCCCGCCAGTCTTCGAGCGTGAGCACGATGCCGAAGTGCGGGACCGGGACGTCGTGGCCGTCGACCGGGTTCGAAGCCGTCCGCGGCACCGCGTCGGGGGCGAGGTGGGATCGCCGGCAGGTCCGGAACCTTGCAAGGGACAAGCGAGCGGCCCCTGCCGCGCAGTTTCTCGATCGCGCCGATCAGCGATCCCTGCTTCTCGATATCTGCCGATACCTTGCTTGCCGTCACGCCTAGGTGCTCCGCGAGCAGGCCGTCCCGAATGGCAGTGATCGTGAGCCCTGGCCCGGATCAGGACTCGGCGCGCGCCACGGATAACCTGCCGATCCACCACAGGATGGCTGCGGCGATGACTGCGGGCACGGCGAACATGATCAGGATGTCGCCGGCCGGCAGGTTGTACTGCAAGGCCAGCCCTACGAGCACCGGCGAGACGATCGTGCCGAGCCTGCCGACACTTTTCGCCCAGCCAGCGCCTACCGCCCGCAACGCATCTGGATAGTAGGACACCAGCACCACGTTGATGCCTGCATAGCCCGACAGGAGGAAGAAGCCGGTCACGGTCAGCAGCAGGATGAACTGGAAGTCGGGCATCACGACCAGCATCGCTCCGCACAGCGGCAGAAGCAGCGCGGTTATCGAGAACATGGAAATGAGCGTGCGCCGTTCGCCAAAGCGATCGATCAGCAGTCCGATCAGCAAGCTCGCAGCCAGCCCTCCGAAATTGAAGGCCATCGTGGCATAGGCGCCGACTTCCCGGCTCCGTCCAACCGAGACGAGCAGCGAGGGCAGCCAGTAGGTCAGCGCGTAGAAGATGGTGTAGGCGCAGACAAACAGGGCCCACAGCATCAGCGTGCCGGTCAGGAATGGCGGCATCGCGATCTGGCGCAGGCGCCCCTTGGCGGCCTGCTGCTCGGCCGCGTCGTTCCTGGGCCGAAGGAACCAGTGGAGCGCTACCCCCATCGCGAGGGCAAAGGCGCCGCTGCTCGAGAGCAGGATGCGCCAGTCGCTGCCGTCGACAAAATGGCGGCTGACGAAGCCGGCCATCGTTGCGCCGGCAGCGAGCCCGACGAAAAGGCTCATCACCGCGGTTCCGCGTCGCGCTGGCGGCACTGCTCGCGCAACCAGCACCATCGCGCTCGGCAAGGCACCCCCGAGGAAGAAACCCTCTGCCACGCGAAACGCGAACAACGCCCCGAAACCGGGGGCGAACCCGGTGCACATCTGGAACAGGCCGAGGCCGGCCAGCGACAATACCACGCTGGCGCGATGGCCGATCGACTTGGCGACCACGGGCATAAGCACCAGGCCCGCGCTTTGGCCGATCACGGTGGCCGAGAACAGCGGGCCCATTGCTGCCGGGCCGAGCTGGAATTCGTGAGCGATCGCGGGCGCAAGCGGCCCGAGCATGGTCGGCAGCATCCCGTCCAGGAAGTAGACGAAGGCGCACAGAAAGACCGTGAGCCAGTCTGCGGATGCAGTCCGTTCTGCTTTGGTCACAACCTGCCGTCCCGCGGCGTGCTCACCACCTCAGGCCGGGACGGTCTGAGAGGTGCTGGCGTCCACGTTGCGCCGAAGGCCGAGAATTTCCACGGCCTGCTCGGGCGTTGCGGGAACGCGGCGGAAGAACTTCGCCAATTCGACCATCTCCGCGATCAGCTGGTGGTTCGATTCCGCAGGTTCGCCGTTCGCCCGGAACATGTTATCCTCAAGGCCGACGCGAAGCGTGTGACAACCGGCGGCCATGCCGACGGCGGCGATCGGGAACTGGTAGTGCCCGGCCCCGAGGACGCCGAACTTGGCATTGGGGAACAGCAGTTTCCCTTCGTCGATCGACTGGACGATGACCCGCGGAGTGCCCGGGATGTTGCCGATCCCGGCGCCGTAGTTGAGCCAGAGGTAATCGGCATTGGCGTCGAACACGCCTTCGTCGGCAAGGCGCTTGAGGCGATAGAGCGCGGGGAGGTGGACCACCTCGAACTCGATCGCGGTGCCGCGGCTGTGCGCGTGCCTGATCGAGGTGGCGAGCCATTCGCGGTTGTTCACGAACGGGCGCTCGTTGTGCTGTCCGCCGAACGGGTGGTAGAAGTCGGTCGATCCCGTGGCGGCGCCATAGAGATCGGGGCGAGGCTCGATATTCAGCAGCGCGATCCGGTCCTCGTCGGTCGGGCGGATCCATTCGCCGGTCTGCTTGTCCTTGCGCGCACCGATGCCGTTGGTCGTCTGGATCAGGATATCGGTCCGTTCGCGAACAAGGCGGATCGTCTCGCGGAAGATTTCGAGATCACCAGTGGTGATGCCGTCCTCGTCGCGGGCGTGGAAGTGCAGGATGGCGGCGCCGGCCTCGCGGCAGCGCACAGCCTCCTCTGCTATTTCGAGCGGCGTCAGCGGCACTTTCGTGATGCCGTTAGGCTGATTGTACCCGCCGTTGACGGCCGCGATGATGACGATCGGCTCCATGCTTCTCTCCAAAATTCCGTTCGGCGGGCAGCCTACACCTTGATGCGTGTCGGAAAAAATGAATTGAATGTGCCTCTAATATGCAAAATACTCATGGCATGGCGAAACGCCCGCTGCCGCTCAATCTCATCACCGTGTTCGAGGCGGTCGCGCTTGAGCGCAACGTGACGCGTGCGGCGCAGCGCCTGAACATGTCGCAATCGGCAGTGAGCCATTCGCTCCGCCGCTTGCGCGATCTTATCGGGGACGAGCTGTTCATACGGAAGAGCCGCGGCGTCGAACCTACCACCCGGGCGATCGAACTGGCCGGGACGATCGCTCCCTTGTTGGCGCAACTTCGGGCCTCGCTCGACCCCGCCGACTTCGACCCTGCTTCGAGCGAGCACAGCTTCCGCCTGTTCCTGAGTGACTATGCCGCGCCGCTGTTCTTCAGCGAGTTGACCAGCAGCATGATCGAGTCTGGGCCCAACCTCGGCCTGAACGTGACCGTCGGCTCGATACCGCAGGGCCTTGACGGCCTGCTGCGTAACAACGTCGACTTCCTCATCGCGGCGTCGGGTGACCCCGGCTCGCCCTTCGAGTCCATCCTGCTGATAGAGGACGAAGGCGCCGAGATCGTCATGGCTCCGGACAATCCCCTCCGGCGCGGCAAGCTGACTTTGGAGCGGTACGCCGCGGCCCGCCATATCTATGTGCCCATTGATGGCGCGGGCCGGATCGGCGGCATGATCGACCAGGCCCTCGCCAACGCCGGGTTGGTGCGAAATCTTGCTGTGAAGATGACCCAGTTCTCGTCGGTTCCGCCGCTGATTGCGCGGACCGACTTCGTTATGCTTGCCCCGACGAGGATGGCGGCATTCCTGAGGGCGCGGCACGGACTGCATACCGTGCCCTTACCGCTGAATTTGCCTTTGCTCGAAACGAGACTGATCTGGCATCCGTCCTTCGCCACCCGCCGGGCCGACGAGTGGTTTCGGTCGTTCGTGACCGAAGTGAGCCGCGCGCTGCCTCGCTAAAGGGCGGCATCCACTGGACCTGCGTGACATTGCTGCTGCTTTCAGCGGCCAATGCATCGCGCAATGATATGCAGACTGATCATATCGTTTCGCCAATCAATTCATTTTTTGGGCGCCACACTCTGGGGTAACTGCCGCCGAATGGAATGATCCATGAGGGAGCCTGGGGTTGAGGCAGGCCCGGAGGGGCGGGCCGGCGCGAGCGATGTCCGGTAAATTCACTTCCCGACGTCGACACGCGTGCCCCAGCCCCTTTTTCCCATCGCCGGACACAGGGGAGGATAATATGAATCGGACTTTGATCGGCGCTTCCTTGATCGCGCTGTCGGCGGCTTTCGCGACGCCGGCCATGGCCCAGGCGGATGACCAGAGTGAAACAGCTTCTCAGTCGGTCGGTATTGGCGATATCATCGTCACCGCGCAGCGACGTGAGGAGAACGTCCAGAACGCCGCTCTCTCGATCGCCGTGGTCAGTGGTGACGACCTGCGCAATGCGGGCGTCACGAACATCGAGGCACTGGCGCGCCAAACGGCCGGTATCGAGATCCAGCCGAGCGGGGGCCCCTACACGACCTTCACCGTTCGTTCGGTCAGCAACCTCAGCGGCAATGCCTTCGCCGATCCTTCGATCGCTGTGAACCTGAACGGCGTCTACCTCGCCACGCCGACGACGTTCCGCGGCATGTTCTACGACCTCGAGCGCGTGGAACTGCTCAAGGGCCCGCAGGGGACCCTCTACGGCCGGAACGCCACGGGCGGCGCGATCAACATCATCACCAAGCGGCCCGACTTCGCGCTGGGCGGCTCGTTCGGGGTGGATGTCGGAAGCTACGATCGCTTCGATTTCAACGCGGCGTTGAACGTTCCGCTGTCGGACCAGGTCGCATTCCGTGTCGCGGGTCACCGGGCCAGCCATGACGGCTACATGAGCGACGGCACCAACGACGAGGATTTGAAGGCCGCCCGCGCATCGCTGCTGTACGAAAGTGGGGACGTGTCGGTCCTGCTCAGCGCCGATTGGTCACACGAGGGCGGAAAGGGTGCCGGTGCGACCCTCCGCATGCAATGTTCGGTGCTGGGCCTGCCGGGCACGAGCTGCTTCGTCGACGATCCCTACACGGGCGTTGCCGACCTCGACAGCTTCTACACCAATGCCGGGCTCGCGGTTCAATCGCCCGATCCTTACCTCGACAGCGACTATTACGGAGTCGGGCTGAACGTCGATTGGACGACGAGCCTCGGCACCGTCTCGCTGGTGGCCGGCTACCGCAAGTCCGACGTCAGCTATCGCAGCACGGCGACGGGCTGGCAGCTGGTTGAGAACCAGCATCCGGAGCAGAAATCGGTTGAACTGCGCCTTGCCTCTCCGGGTTGGCAGCGGTTCGGTTACGTCGTGGGCGCCTACTACCTCGACACGAAGACGCGCGCCCATGCGAGCAGCGAAGGTGCGCGAAACCGCAATTTTGCCGACCAGTGGACCAACCTGACCGGCTGGACCGGCGCGCTGTTCACCGAGCTCAGCTACGAGGTGACCGACGCCCTCCGGCTCGTCGGCGGCATCCGCTACACCTACGAGAAGAAGACCTCGAACAGCCGCCGCTATACGCTGTCGCCGCTCGTCGGTCCGGACCCTGTCCTTCCAACGGTCGAATCCGGCACGCCTACCATCGTGGTTGTCGGGGACCGCTCCTGGGAGAAGGTGAACTGGAAGGCCGGCATCGAGTTCGACGCCGGCGAGCAGAACCTGCTCTATGCGAACGTCAGCACCGGCTTCAAGGCGGGCGGGTTCTATTACGGCGCGCCGGGCGGTTCCATTTACGAACCTGAGCTGGTGACCTCCTACGTGATTGGCTCGAAGAACCGGTTCTTCGACAACCGCGTCCAGTTCAACGTCGAGGGCTTCTACCTCAATTACACCAACCAGCAGGTCAGCTTCATCAAGCTTGTCGGCAATCCGCCCTTCTCCACCCTTGTGACCGAGAACGCGGGCAAGTCCCACGCCTACGGTATCGATCTCGACAGCCAGTTCGTGGTGACGCCCACCACGAGGTTGAACTTCCAGGGGCAGTATCTCAAGTCCAAGTACGACGAGTTCACGATCCTCACGCTTGCTCCGCCGCCGGCGGCGCGGACGGACTGCACGGTTTCGCCAGGTACTCCGCCGCAATCGATCGTGGATTGCTCCGGGCAGACGACCATGCGTTCGCCGAAGTGGACGCTTGTAGGCGGGCTCGAACAGAGCTTCCCGCTGTCGAACGGCGGGCAGATCGTGGCAGGGGCCAATGCGCGCTACGAAAGCTCGTACCAATCAGATGTCTCGTACCTGCCGGAAGGCATGGCGAACAGCTCGACCCGGATCAACCTGAGCCTTGGTTACGAGGATCCGCGCAACACGTATTCCATCCGCGCCTATGTCGACAACCTGACCAACGAGGTGTCGATCACCGCCACCACGCAGATCAACAGCTATCAGTCGCTTCCGGCATTCGCCACGCGCCTGCTGGCGCCGCGCACTTACGGCGTAAGGGCGCAGGTCAACTTCTGACCAGGTGGGGGACTTCCCGGCGTTTGGCGTCGGGAAGTCTCACCCGGCTGCCAGCCAGCGCCGGCATAGGAACGAAGCCCGGTTAATGAAGGGAGACAAGGCGCCGTTAGCCCGATAGCGGCGCCTTTCGTCCGATTCCCTGTTCTCGACTCAGAGACGCTTACCAGCGCGCCGGACTCGCGCTCGACCTATCCGCGCTGCGCACTGTCGTGCATGATGAGGCCGACGAAATGCTCGACATGGGCTTTCGCGAGGATCTCGCGGAAAATCCTCGACGCCACGCCGGAAGGCCCCTGTACGCTGCTGTTCTCGGCCACCATGCCCGCGCCGATCACCAAGCTGGCGACGATCTGGTGGCCGTGGAAGTCGAAGTCGACCCACTGGTCCGAGCTGCGGCCCACCCGGCCGCCGATCACGCCGCCCCAGAATTCGCGGGCCGCGGCAAGGTCGTGGACCGGGAAGGCGAGGTGGAACGGGCGGAGCTCGGGCATGGGGCGGGCCGTAACCGGCTCTCGTGCGGCCGTGATCCCGAACTTGCTTCAGGACCCATCGGGCGGCAGGCGCCGAGTGCCGCATTCGTGCGCGGCCGGGTCAGCCGCGCGTGCGGCGATAGCTTGCCGCACCGTGAGGCTCCCCGCCCGAGGGCTCGGCGGCGGCGGAGGAATGGGTCCTGAAACGCGTTCAGGATAACGGTTTGGGGCGTTCCGCTAGATGTGGATCGGCTTGCCCTGCACGGCCATTGCCGCTTCCTTGAGCGCCTCGGAGTGCGTCGGGTGGGCGTGGCAGGTGTAGGCGATGTCCTCGCTGGTGGCGCCGAATTCCATCGCCTGGGCGGCCTGGGCGATCATCGTACCGGCGACCGAGGCGATGATCCACACCCCGAGCACGCGGTCGGTTTGCGCGTCGGCGACGACCTTCACGAAGCCGTCGGGCTCGTGGTTGGTCTTGGCGCGCGAGTTGGCGAGCATCGGGAACTTGCCGACCTTGACCTCGCCCTTTTCCTTCGCCTGCTCTTCGGTCAGGCCGACGCCGGCGATCTCGGGCATGGTGTAGACCACCGAGGGGATCACCGCGTGGTTCACGATGCCCGTGAGGCCGGCGATGTTCTCGGCGACGGCGATGCCCTCATCCTCGGCCTTGTGGGCGAGCATCGGGCCGGGGATCACGTCGCCGATCGCCCAGACGCCGTCGACTTTCGTGCGGAACTCGGAGTCGGTCTCGATCTGGCCGCGCGGGTTGAGCTCGAGGCCGATCCTGTCGAGGCCGAGGCCCTCGGTGTTGGGGCGGCGGCCGATCGAGACCAGCACGCAGTCGGCCTCGAGCGTCTCGGCCTCGCCGCCCGCGGCGGGCTCGATCGTCAGCGTGGCCTTCTTGCCCTTGACGGTGACGCCGGTGACCTTGGTCGACAGGCGCAGCTCCATGCCCTGCTTCTTGAAGATCCTGGCCGCTTCCTTGCGCACCTCGCCGTCCATCCCGGGGAGGAGGGCGTCGAGGAACTCGATCACCGTGACTTCGGCGCCAAGGCGGCGCCAGACCGAGCCGAGCTCGAGACCGATCACCCCGCCGCCGATGACGACCATCTTCTTCGGAACGCTGGCGAGTTCGAGCGCGCCGGTGGAATCGACCACGATCCCCTTGGCATTGTCGATCTCCACCCCGGGCAGCGGGGTGACCGAGGAGCCGGTGGCGATGACCACGTTCTTCGCGGTGACCTTGTCCTTGCCCACCCTGACGGTGTGCGCGTCCTCGAACGTCGCAAGGCCCTTGAGCCAGGTGACCTTGTTCTTCTTGAACAGGAACTCGATGCCGCCGGTCAGCTGCTTGACCGCGTCCTTGCGCTGGCCGTGCATCGCCTCGAGGTTGAGCCTGGGAGCGACCTCGACGCCGAGCCGGGCGAGGGCACCGCCCCTGGCCGCCTCGAAGTACTCGGAGGCGTGGAGCATTGCCTTCGAGGGGATGCAGCCGACGTTGAGGCAGGTGCCGCCGAGCGTTTCGCGGCTCTCGGCGCAGGCGGTCTTCAGGCCCAGCTGGGCGGCGCGGATCGCGGCGACGTAGCCGCCGGGGCCGGCGCCGATGACGAGGACGTCGTAGTCGTAGGTTTGGTCGGACATTCGGGGCTCGCGGGTGACGAAGGCTACGGCCGGCACATAAGCCTTCCCCGGGACAGTGCAACCGCGAGCTGCGGAGCAGCGGTGCGGCCGGCCGGCCGCATCGCCGCGACCGTGTCAGACGTTCACGCTTATCGAGCCCTTCTTGCAGCCGACGAGAGGCGCGCAGACCTCGCCGCTCGCGGTGAGGGTCATGCTGCTGAAATCGAACGAGACCGTGGCCTCGGCCTTGAAGCTGTCGATGCTTCCGCCGATCGAGAACGTCGGGTTCGACGGGTTGAGGCTCGCCGAGCCGAGCGTGATGCTGCCGACCGGCGTGTCGAGCACGAGCGAGATGTTCAGCGCTGTGGTGGTGAAGGACCAGTTCAGGACCAGTTTGCAGCCGAACGCGGCGACGATTGTGATCGAGCCATCGATCGCGGCGACCTGGTTGCGAAGCGCCTTGGGATCATCGGGATCGAGCTGGTCGTTCGCAAAAGAGATGTGCGAAAGCGAGTCATCCTTAGTCAATTGTACAGACATGATGGAATATCCTTTCTAGTCGCATCGAATACGACTCGGAAAGTATATCGACTAGACTCTAAGAGTCGAGTCATGTATGGATATTTAGGTAGACAGTATTTCCTGATCACCAGGGAGCCTGTCTCTGGTGGTCGATAATGGGCGCGACGCCAGGCGCCGCGAACGGTCGCGTTTGCGCTCGTCGCCGATCGTATTCTGCCGCGCACGGTTTACGGCGCAGGCGGTCTCAGGAGCGGGTC
>CALCBC010000116.1 GCA_937898525.1 uncultured Sphingomonadales bacterium | reverse complement strand
GGCAAGCGCGCCCGCATCGCCGAGCGCAAGCAGACCGTCAGCCAGGAGGGCTGAGTCCTTTCCAAAGCGAGAAACGTTTCAAGAAGAAGGGCGCCCCGGACGACGGGGCGCCCTTTTTCGTTTTCAGGTGCTGGCTGCCTCTTCTTCGGACTTGGTTCGTAAGAGGATGCAAGAGCCCGCATATCGACCTGCAACGTTGATGACATAATAGCTGCGTCAACACGGGCTGTTGGACGAAGAATCAAAATATCTGGATTCCTGGATGAATTGGTGCCACTTTCTAATCGGGATAAGACTTGGGGGGCTTCAATGAATCGTGGATATCCCGCGCAAGCATTGCTGTGCGCGCTCGGCGCAGCTGCTCTGACCGGCTGTGTTGGTGTTACAAGAATGGAACCGCTCGCCGGCACAACGGCTGTCGCAGCGGCTTCCGCGGAAGAGGCCGCCGAGTTAGCCACGGGGGCAGCGCAGAGTGCTCAGAGCTCGGCCAACGCAGCGACCCAAGCGGCTCAATGGGCCGACAACACGCTGTCCGAAGTCCGGCAGGAGCGCGCCAAACTCAGGCAGGAGCGTGCCGAGCTCGCGCAGGCACAAGCCGCGGAACGTGCGCGCCTCACGGCGAGCGAAGACATCCACCTCGTGCGGTACGTCGCCGGAGACGCCCGCAACTGGCCCACAAGGCACAACCAGGCGGAGCAGATCGACCCCAACGACGGGTTCGCCGATCTCTATACACGCTTTCTGGTGATCTCGGGGGACGAAGCGCTTGGCGCAAGCAGCGACGGCGCGATTCCCACCGCCGCCCAGTCATTTCGCAGCTATCGGGCCGAAAGGCCCGGGTGGCTGGCACGGCTCTTCACCGAAGAAGAGCGTTCGATTGTCGCGGTGGTCAAGATATCGGTGCTGAACCCGCAGCTCGAGATGACCGTGCCGCTGTATTCGGTGTCGTACAACAGCGGCGGCAAGAGCGGCGAGGCGTGGGCGACTTCCGTGACGGCTTCCCACGTCCGCTCGCCACTGTTTCGCATCACCGGCAACTCGCGTTTCGCGATCAACGTCAAGACCAGCACTTCGGACGCGACTCAATCATCGGGCTTCAGTACGGCGATCTCGGCGTTGACTAGCGCGGTGAGCCTCGTAGCGCCCGAGGCTGGGGTGCTGACGACTCTGTCGACACAGGCGACGAAGGACCGGGCCCTGGCGCTCGATTCGGCGATTTCCGACCTGCTCTCCTATTCGATTTCGGAAGAGATCGAATTTGGCCGGATGATGAACACGTGGAAGCCGGACGCAGTGATATGGCTCGCCGGCTGCGCACCGTTCGTGCGCGCGGACGCAGAGCGCAGAGGCATGGCTGCCGGGACGAGGCGCCGCGTCAATGAAAAATGTGCCAATGATCGCGATCTCGACAGACAGCAGAACCACTACATCGGCAGTTGGCGTCTGGTCCTGAGCTGCCCGCAGTTCAGCGTCTTCAGTTCACGCTCGATCTGCAAGGCGGACAACATGCTGGAAGATATTTCCAGCCCCGCGCGGCGCGCTCAAATCCAGGGCGCGATCGCTGAGAGGGTGCCGGATTCGCTTGTGCTGGAGGAGCCTCTTGGAGAGAATGCCACGGTGCGCTCGCTGATCCGCGGCAAGGATTTTTTCATCGCCTTCGTCGACGTCGACAAGCCGAGCCCCGAGCAATACGGCCAGTTCTGCGCCTCGACGATGGACACGCTGCGGCAGGCCGGCCTCACGGGCCTCGACGCGGCGCTCGGTCTGCGCGCAACATTGCGGTTGATGCCCGAGTTCGTTGCCGATCGCGGCAACGCCGCGCTGACTGCACATTGTATTACGCTGCTGCGCGATTATGGGGTGACACTTTAGCGCCGGGCCCGCCATTTGCTGTTGCGTGTTGCGGGGTATCCACTACTCGGCGCTGCGGGCAGTCAGTGGAGCGAGAGACGTGGGTTATCGAGTGGCGGTGGTCGGAGCCACCGGGAACGTCGGGCGCGAGATGCTGGCGATCCTCGCCGAGCGCGAGTTTCCGATGGATGAGGTCGCGGCCGTGGCCAGTTCGCGCTCGCAGGGCCTCGAAGTCGAGATCGGCGATACCGGGCGCATGGTGAAGTGCCGCAATATCGAGCACTTCGATTTTGCCGGCTGGGACATCGCACTGTTCGCAGCGGGTTCGGGGCCGACCAAGGAGTACGCGCCCAAGGCGGCGGCGGCCGGCTGCGTGGTGATCGACAACTCGTCGCTCTACCGCATGGACCCCGACGTGCCGCTGATCGTGCCCGAGGTTAACCCCGACGCGATCGACGAATACAAGAACCGCAACATCATCGCGAACCCCAACTGCTCGACCGCGCAGATGGTCGTGGCCCTGAAGCCGCTGCACGACGTGGCGAAAATCAGGCGCGTGGTGGTCGCTACCTACCAGTCGGTCTCGGGCGCCGGGAAGGCCGGGATGGACGAGCTGTTCGAGCAGAGCCGGGCGATCTTCGTCGGCGACCCGGTCGAGACCCGCAAGTTCACCAAGCAGATCGCGTTCAACGTGATCCCGCACATCGACAGCTTCCTCGACGACGGCTCGACCAAGGAAGAGTGGAAGATGGTGGTCGAGACCAAGAAGATCCTCGACCCGAAGATCAAGGTCACCGCGACCTGCGTGCGCGTGCCGGTGTTCGTCGGTCACTCCGAGGCGATCAACATCGAGTTCGAGAACGAGATTTCGGCGCAGCAGGCGCAGGACATCCTGCGCGAGGCCCCGGGCGTCATGCTGATCGACAAGCGAGAGGACGGCGGGTACGTCACCCCGGTCGAAAGCGCGGGGGACTACGCGACGTTCATCAGCCGCGTGCGCGAGGATCCGACGGTAGAGAACGGCCTCAACCTGTGGTGCGTGAGCGACAACCTGCGCAAGGGCGCCGCGCTCAACGCGGTGCAGATCGCCGAACTGCTCGGGCGGCGGCACCTGAAGAAAGGCTGACCATGCGGGGCGCCGCCCTCGTCGCTCTCGCGCTGACGCTGGCCGCATGCAATCGCTCGGACCCGCCGCCGCGGGCGGTGGCGACGGAAGACGCTGCGCCTTCCCCCAGTCCCGTAGCGACCGATGGCGTTGCGGGGCCGACCACGGCGAGCGAGGTCGCCCTTGCGCTCGATGCCGAGGGCCTGCGGTTCGTTGCCAACGACACCGGAAGCACGTCGTTGCTGGCGTTCGGCGCCCCGCGCGGCGAGGTCGAGCAGGCGATACAGCGCGCGACCGGCGGGACGCCGAGGCGCTCGACGGGAGAGGAATGCCCGGCCGGCCCCACTGAGTTCACTTCATTCGGCGAGCTGCAGCTTGCTTTTCAGGATGACCGCTGGATCGGCTGGGCACTCGGCGGCGCATTCCCCGCCACGACGATGGACGGGATCGGCATCGGCACTCCGCGCGCCCGGGTCGAACGAACGCGCGAGTTGACGATGGTCTCGGACAGCACGCTCGGCGATGAATTCGTGCTCGGGTCGGCGGACCAGGAAACCGCCATCGGCGGTATTTTCGGCGGCCCCGGTCCCAAGGATCGTATCGCGTACCTGTGGGCCGGCGTCGCCTGCAATTTCCGCTAGCGCGGCGCCCTAGTGTCCGGGCGGCTCGCTGGGGGCCTGCGGCACGCCGCTCCGGCGCATCAGCAGGACCAGCGGCACCGAGGCGAGGCTGAGCCACATCATCAGCCAGTAGTCGTCGACGTAGGCGACCATTGCCGCCTGCCGGGTTACCAGCGAGTCGAGCACGCCGAGCGCCGCCTGGCCGTACGGATTGAAGCGCTCGAGTGACGACAGGTCGACCGTTCCCGTGATCGCGGGGGTGATGTGCCCGGCGAGGTCGGCATGGCTGGTCTGCGTGTTGCGCGTCAGCAGGGTCATCATCACCGAAATGCCGGCCGAAGAACCGACCGAGCGCGTCAGGTTGAGCAGGCTCGAACCGTCCGTGCGAAGGTGCGGTGGCAGCGTGGCGAACGCGGTAGCCTGCAGCGGGATGAACACCAGCCCGATGCCGAGGCCCTGGATCAGGCCCGACATGACGATGTGATAGCGGTCGACCTCGAGCGACCACCCGGCCATTTGCCACAGCGACCAGGCGCCGATCAGGAACCCGATCGAGACCATCCAGCGCGCGTCGACGCCCTTGCGCATCAGCACGCCCGAGAGCTGCATCGAAACCAGCACGCCGACGCCACGCGGCATCAACACCATGCCGGTATCGATAACGTCGTAGCCGAACAGGCCCTGAAGCATCGGCGGCAGCAGCGCCATCGTCGCAAACATGACCGCGCCGATGACGATCATGAACAGCAGCGCGATCACCAGGTTGACGTTGGCGAACAGCTGCCGGTCGAACAGCGGTTGCGGGGCAGTGACGAAATGGATCACCGCTGCCCAGGCAGCCGACAGCACGAGGAAGGCGTATATCCAGATTTCCACCGAGGCGAACCAGTCGAGCTGCGTGCCGCGGTCGAGCATGAGTTGCAGCGACGACAGGCAGATCGCGATCATCGCGAAGCCGAACAGGTCGAAACGGCGCTTTACCAGCGCGCGCGAGGGCAGTTCGGCGATCAGGATAGCGAGGCACAGCGCGCCGACGGGAATGTTGACGTAGAACACCCAGCGCCACGACCAGTTCTCGGTGATCCACCCCCCGAGCACGGGGCCGAGGATCGGTCCGACCATCACCCCCATGCCCCACAGCGCGATGATCGAGGGCTGCCGGCTCGGCTTCGTCGTGTCGAGCAGTGCGGCCTGGCTCAGCGGGGCGATGAACGCGCCGCCGACGCCCTGCAGCGCGCGGAAGATGACCATCTCCTCGAGGTTCTGCGCCATGCCGCAGAGCATCGAGGCGATCACGAACCCGCCGACCGACCAGATGAACAGCCGCCGAGAGCCGATCCTGTCGCTGAGCCAGCCGGTGATCGGCATCGCCACCGCCGAGGCGATGATGTAGCTCGTCAGGACCCAGCTGATCGTGTCCGGCGTGGCGCCGAGCGTCGACTGCATGTGCGGGATCGCGACGTTGGCGATCGTGATATCGAGCACCTGCAGCAGCGTCGCCGCCATCACGCCGACGATCAGCAGCAGGTGGTTCTCCACCGGCAGCTGGGCGACGTCCTCTATCGGCGCGGGCGCAGCCCGTCCGCCGCCCCGCGCGGGTCGCGCCGCGCTGGCCAAGCTACCGCCCCCGGCCGTCGGTGAAGACGGTGACGTCGCTCGACAGGCCGGCGATCAGCGGCCGCGGGCTCTTCTCGTCGATCGCGATCCGTACTGGCACTCGCTGCGTCACCTTGACCCAGTTGCCGGTGGCGTTCTGCGCCGGGAGGACCGAGAACTCCGAGCCCGTGCCCGCCCCGATCGAGGCGACGTGGCCCTTCAGCACCAGCCCGGGATAGGCGTCGACGCGGATCTCCGCCGGCTGGCCGACGCGCATCTCGGCGAGGTCGGTCTCCTTGAAGTTGGCTTCGACGTAGGTGCTCTCGTCGGCGACGATGGTCAGCATCGGCAGGCTGGTGACCGCCTGCTGGCCCAGCTGCAGCCGGTCGGACTGGGCGACGCGGCCCGAGATCGGCGCGCGGACCTCGGTGCGCCGCAGCGCCAGTTCGGCTTCGGCGCGGCGCGCGCGTGCGGCGGCGACCTGCGGGTTCACGCCCGGGACCGCGGGCCCCTCGGCCAGCCTGGCACGCGCCTCGCGTTGTTTGGCCTCGGCGAGTCGCAGCCTCTCGCGCGCTTCGGCCACGGCATGCTCAGCCGCCTCGAGGTCGGCCTTGGTGGTGAAACCGCGCTCCCACAGCGCCTGCTGCCGCTCGAGCGCTGCCTGGGTGAAGGCAATGTCCTCGCGTGCCGCGGCGATGTCGGCGCCGGTCAATTCGCTGGCGTTGGCCAGCGCTGTCACGTTGGCCTGCGCGGTGGCGATCGCGGCGTCGGCTTCGGCGATCTGCAGGCGATAGGGCTCGGGATCGACACGGAACAGCAGGTCGCCCGCCTTCACGACCTGGCCTTCGCGCACGGCGACTTCGACGATCTTGCCGACGATCTCGGCGCTGACCCCGACCTTGTCCTGCTTGAGGTAGGCGTTGTCGGTCGAGACCTGGCCCTGCAGGCTCTGCCAGTAGATCAGGCCGGCGACCAGCAGCGCGATCGGCAGCGACAGCATCAGGGCGAGCCGCCCCCAGCGCCGCTTGTCTGGAACGGGCGAATCCTGCACAGCGTCGCGCGTCGCGGCGTCGGGTTCAGCCAGGGTGGCATTGGCTTCAGCCATTGGCGGCCTTCTCCTGCTCGCGCTGTGCGGCGAGGTTACTGCGGACGAGGGTGAGCAGTCGCCTGAACTCTTCACGCTCGGCCGGCGAAAGGCCGACAAGGATTTCGTCGACCAGCCCTTCGAGGCGCTCGCGCAGGCGGGCGAGCTTCTGCCGGCTCTTGTCGGTCAGGTGGAGCCGGCGAGCGCGGCGATCGTTGGGGTCCGGGCGACGTTCGACGAGCCCGGCCTCCTCGAGCCGGTCGACCATGCGGCACAGCGTTATCGGTTCGACGTCGAGCTGATCGGCGTAGTACCCTTGGTTCTCGCCGGGCGTGCGCTGGAGCAACAGCAAGAGCCGCGCCTGTGGGCCGGTCACCCCGTCGGCCCGCACCCGCTCGTCGAATGCGCGTCGCGCCAGACGCGAATTGTCGGCAAGAAGATAGCCGATGTGCGACATCGCGCGCGCCCATATGTTAAGCGTGCTTAATAATCAACCCTTGCCACGCATGACGCGCGGGCCAATTCGAGGAGGCGAAAAGGAGGACAATCATGGCCGGCACGATGACCGGAGGATGCCAGTGCGGACGCGTGCGCTACACGGTGCAGGTGGCTGACGACGAGGCTTACCTGTGCCACTGCCGCATGTGTCAGCGCGCCACGGGCGGGGTGTCGATCGCCTTCAAGAACGTCGCGAGGGACGACGTGACCTGGGAGCGCGAGCCTGACTGGTACCAATCCTCGCCCGTCGCGAAGCGACCGTTCTGCCGCGAGTGCGGCACCCCGCTCGGCTTCGCCTTCAACGCCAGCGACCGCATGGACCTGACTGTCGGATCGTTCGACGATCCGTCGGCGTTCTACCCGACCGCCAACTACGGCGTCGAAAGCAAGCACCCGGCCTGGGAGGACACCAGCCGATTGCCGAGCCACAAGGTCAACGAGACCGAGAGCGTGATCAAGCGCTGGGCCGAGGCCGGGCTCGAGGTGCCCGAGTGAGTTCGCCGCGGACGGAGCGGATCGCCTCGTTCGACGGCACCGGGCTGGCGGTGCACCGGAGGGGCGAGGGCCGCCCGGCGGTCCTGCTCCATGGCCTGTTCTCGAGCGCGGAGATGAACTGGATCCGCTTCGGCCATGCCGCGGCGCTCGCCGCGGCCGGGTTCGAGGCGATCATGCCGGACTTGCGCGCGCATGGAGCCAGCGGCGCCCCGCATGATCCGGCCGCCTACCCCACCGGGGTCCTGGTGCGCGATCTCGAGACGGTGATCGCCTCGCTCGATCTCAGCGACTTCGACCTCGTTGGCTTCTCGCTCGGCGCGCGAACCGCGGCGAGCGCGGTCGTCGCGGGCTTGTCTCCACGGCGACTCGTGCTCGGGGGGATGGGTCTCGAAGGCCTTGCCGGGTGGGAACGCCGCGCGGCGTTCTTCATCGATGCGATCGACCGCTTCAAGCACGTCCCTCGCGGTGATCCCGCCTACATGGCGGTCCAGTTCATGAAGACCATGAAGGTGGACCGCACTGCGGCACGTCTGTTGCTCGGAGCGGTCGGGGACCTCTCGCCGGGCGATCTCGCCGCGATCACGATGCCTACGCTCGTGCTGTGCGGCGACAAGGATCGCGACAACGGCTCTCCACAGAGCCTCGTCGACGCTTTGCCGAATGCGCGGCTGCAGGAAGTCCCGGGCACGCATATGAGCTCGGTGACCGAGCCTGCGCTGGGCGAGGCGATCGCCCGGTTCCTCGCCGCTTGATTCAACCGGGCTGCCGGTCCAGACCGGTAGCCATTGCAACCAATTGCGATCCCAGAGAGGACTGTTCCGCCGATGAAGGTTCTTGCTTCCGTCGCCGTGCTGGCGCTTGCCGCCGGGCTCGCCGTACCGGCCGCCGCTCAGGACGCTACCACCGCAGCCGAGGCGCCGGCCTATCCGATGACTCCTCAGGGCGCAGCCGACTTCGTTGCGGCGGTCGAGAAGGACCTGTTCGACTTCTCTGTCGAGGCAGCGCGCGTCGCCTGGGTCAACGCGACCTACATCACCGAGGACACCGACGCACTCAACGCGCGTTACGGTGCGATCGGCACCGAAAAGGCGGTCCGCTACGCGCTCGACGCGGCGAAGTATGCGCAGGTGCCTGGGCTCGATCCGGTCGTCGCGCGCAAGCTCGACATGCTGCGCAACGGCATCGTGCTGCCTGCACCGACCACGCCGGGCGCTGCCGACGAGCTCAATAGGATCGCGACGGACCTCGCCTCGCAGTACGGCCGCGGCAAGGGCACGCTCAACGGCCAGCCGATCTCGGGCTCGGACATCGAGGCTGAAATGGGCAACATCGAGCGCACCCCGGCCGAACTCGCCGAGATGTGGGCCAGCTGGCACGACAACGTCGGCGCGCCGATGAAGGACGACTACGCGCGCATGGTCGAGATCGCCAACGAAGGGGCGAAGGAACTCGGTTTCAGCGATGTCGGCGCGATGTGGCGCTCGAACTACGACATGCCGCCGGACGAGTTCGCGACGATGGTCGACGGCGTCTGGGAGGATCTCAAGCCGCTGTACCTTGCGCTGCACACGTATGTGCGCAGCAAGCTCAACGAGAAATATGGCGATGCCGTGCAGCCCGCGACCGGCCCGATCCGCGCTGACCTGCTCGGCAACATGTGGGCGCAGGAATGGGGCAACATCTACCCGCTGGTCGCTCCGCCGGGCTCGGGCGACCTCGGCTACGACATCGGCGAGCTGCTCGCGGCCAAGGGCAAGGGGCCGCTCGACATGGTCCGCTACGGCGAGGGGTTCTACTCCTCTCTGGGCTTCGATCCGCTGCCCGAGACGTTCTGGACCCGCTCGATGTTCCTCAAGCCCGCTGACCGCGAGGTGATCTGCCACGCGAGCGCATGGGACGTCGACAATAAGGACGACCTGCGCATCAAGATGTGCATCAAGGTCAACACCGACGATTTCGTGACCATCCACCACGAACTCGGCCACAACTATTACCAGCGGGCCTACAGCAACCAGTCATTCCTGCACCTCAACGGTGCGAACGATGGGTTCCACGAGGCGATCGGCGACTTCGTCGCACTGTCGATCACCCCAGAATACCTCGTGCAGATCGGCCTGCTCGAAAGGTCCCAGGTGCCGAGCGCCGACAAGGACATCGGGCTGCTGCTGCGCCAGGCGATGGACAAGGTCGCGTTCCTGCCGTTCGGCCTGCTGGTCGACAAGTGGCGCTGGGGCGTCTTCGACGGGTCGATCCCGCCGGAGCGCTACAACCACGCCTGGGTCGACCTGAAGCGCGAGTACCAGGGTATCGTCCCGCCGGTCGAGCGGCCGGCCAATGCGTTTGACCCGGGCGCCAAGTACCACATCCCGGGCAACACGCCGTACATGCGCTACTTCCTCGCGCGGGTGCTGCAGTTCCAGTTCTACAAGGCGGCCTGCGACATGGCCGGCTGGTCGGGCCCGCTGCACCGCTGCAGCTTCTACGGCAACAAGGAAGTCGGTGAGCGGCTCAACGCGATGCTTGAAATGGGTGCCAGCAAGCCCTGGCCCGATGCGCTCGAAGCCTTTACCGGCACGCGCGAAATCAGCGGCGAGGCGATGGCTGAGTATTTCGCTCCGCTCAAGGCTTGGCTGGACGAGCAGAACCGGGGTAAGCGCAGCGGCTGGTGATTTCGAAAAGGGGGCAGCCAAAGTGAAACAGCTTCGAACCGCGATCCTCGCGGGACTCGCCGCGCTCGCGCTACCGCAAACGGCGGTCGCACAGGAGGTGCCGACGACGGCGTCTGCCGCCGACCCGGAAGGCATCGTGCGTCTGTTGCGCTTCGCCGGCTATCCCGCAGAGCTGACCACAGACTCGGTCGGAGATCCGATGATCAGGACCGAGTTCTCGGGGCTGACGGCTACGGTGCTGTTCTATGGCTGCGACGAACGGACCCACAGGCGCTGCGATTCGGTGCAGCTGCGCGTCGGGCTCGACCGCGAGCGGCCGATGAGCCCCGCAGCGGTGAACGCAGAATTCGGCAACGACCGGTACTACTCCGTGCACCTCGATGACGAAGGCGACCCCTGGTTCAACTGGGACATCGTCACCGGGAACGGGGCCGGCATTCCCAGCGAGGTCTTCATGATGGCGGTCAACCGGTTCGCCAGCCAGGTTGAATCCGCCTCGGATGTGGTCTTCGCAGAAGAGCGCGCGAGGTAGCTCGACTTCAGGGCATCGCGGCAGGCGTGCCGGAATTTATTCTGTCGAATACTGCGGGCACCTGTTTACCTGCTCCGCAGATTCTTTCTAATTGTACAAGAAATAGCAGGGGGGAGAAATGACTGGACGGGGGCAGCAGTGG
>CALCBC010000115.1 GCA_937898525.1 uncultured Sphingomonadales bacterium | reverse complement strand
GGCCGCACATCAATCGGTCGCCGGCTCCGCAAACACCCAGTCGAGATAGGCGGCCACGCGTACACCAGCCTGTTGCAGCCGCTGCTCGAGGCTCGGTCGCCACTGCCACACGTAGTCCCATGACAGCGCGACCGGCGATTCAAGCGTGCCCTGTCCCGCCTCGCCGCCGGTTGCCGGATAGATCCGGTCGCGCAGCGCGGTGCTCTCGTCGATCCAGGTCCCCGGCCGCGCGTCCCACCATTGCAGCACCTCGGCGGGCGTGGTCCGGCTGTGCAGCCGCTCGGCGTATTCGCTGAAGCTCAGCTGCTGATCGTTGATGATCCCCTCGTCCCACACCCAGTGCAGGTTCTGTGGCGCGCCGAACCAGGTCACCTTGAAGTCGTTGCCGCCCCGGTCGCCCGGCTTGCCGGTGTGCAGCGGCATGTGCAGGTCGCCAACGATGTGGACCACGAAGCGCAGCGCGCGCGCCTTGTCCTCGCGGCTCGCCGCCGGATCGCGCAGCACTGCGGTGAACCGGGCGAGCGCGGTCGCGGCATCGCCTTCGGACGGATGCGCGAGCTGGTCGGCGTCCTGCCCCGGCGGCAGCGTCACGTAGTGCCAGGGCGAGGCCTCCTGCCGCCAGAACGGATCGGGATTGGAGCGCTCGTCGTCGGGCCAGGTCGCCGCCTCCGGCAACCGCTCGCGGCCGAGAATCTGCTCGACATGCGCGCGCGTCCGGCCGCTGATGTTGCGCTCGGCCAGCTCGGCGCTTACCCGGTGCCCGATCGGCCCCCACGCCGCTGCCGGCGACGCCGCGACGGCCAGGGCCGCGGACAGGGCAAAGGCGACTGGGCGGGACATGCGCGACTCCTCGACGATTTCGGCGCCCTTCCCTAGCCGCGTGACCGCAAGATGAAAGCCGAAGCCGCCTTCATCGACGGCCTGCGTGCACTCGCCCGCCATCCGGCCGCGAGAGGTTTGCTCGACGATGCAGCGGTGCTCGATGTCGGCGATGAGACACTCGTACTGACCCACGATATGCTGGTCGAGGGCGTGCACTTCCTGCCCGGGGCGGACCGCAGTCACGTGGCCTGGAAGCTCGTCGCCACCAATCTCTCCGACCTCGCCGCGAAAGGAGCTGAGCCGCTCGGCCTGCTGCTGGGCTACATGTTCGGCGAGGACCGAGAGGGCTTCATGGCCGGCCTCGCCGAGGTGCTAGACCACTACGGCGTGCCGCTGCTCGGCGGCGACACGACGTCGGGCGGCCCGCCGCAGTCTCTCGGCCTGACCGCGATCGGCCGAGCCACCCATCGTCCGGTACCGTCCCGCAGCGGCGCCCGTCCCGGCGACGCGCTGTGGCTGACCGGCGAGGTCGGCGCTGCGATGCTCGGCTTCGAGGCGCTGCGCGACGCCACCGGCGGCGACGCACTGCGCTACCTCCGCCCGCTGGCACGACTGGCCGAGGGGCAGGCTCTGGCCCCTCTGGTGACGGCGATGATGGACGTTTCCGACGGCCTGCTGCTCGACGCCTGGCGCATGGCCGAGGCGAGCCAGGTCTCGCTGGCCATCGACGGCGCTGCCGTCCCGATCGCCGCGCCCGAGCCGCGCCGCTTCGACGCGCTGCGCTGGGGCGACGACTACGAACTGCTGTTTACCCTCCCCGCCGGCGTCGAGCCCCCGATCCCCGCGGCCCGCATCGGCGCCGTGGAGTCGCGCGGATTCGTCCCCCTGTTCCTCGACGGCGAGCCGATCGCCAACAGCGAGGGCCTGGGGTGGGAGCACGAGGCCCACTAGCGCCGGTTCCGGCACTGACCTCGTCGTCGGGGAAGCTGGCCCGGCGGGCCGAGGTCAGACCCACCGCCCCCGCAGCACCGCGTAGAGCCCCCACGGCGCGCCGATCAGCAGGCCGAAGGCGATGCGGCTCATGCCGAAGGGCGCGGCGATGTCCCAGTAGGCCATCGTCTGCGCGATCAGCGGGGCGATGAAGCCGATGCCGAACAGGAACGGCATCCACTTGAAGAGCTGCTGGACGGCCGCCTGCATCAGAGCTTGCTCACATCGACGCCGCGCGCGGCGAGGATCGGCTTCAGCGCGAAGTACGCCGCCCGCGTGCGGTGGTTGGGAATGTTCGGGTAGAGATGGTGGATCAGGTGCGTTTCCATGCACATCGACAGCACGTGCCCGAGCCGGCTCTTGAAGATGTAGGTGTTCTCGTAGCGTCCGGTGCGCCCTTCGCGCGGGTGATGCGGCGCCCAGCTCAGGTAGAAGCGGATGTAGCTGAGCCCGATATGCCGCGGCAGCCACCAGACGAGCGCCGCCTCGATCGCGTAACCGGTCCATGCCATCGTGAAGAGCACGGCCATGAACACCAGCTGCAGGACCATCGTTTCCTTGAGCGAGCGTTCGGCCTCCGGCGTGCCCATCTCCCTCAGGATACGCTTGTAAGCGTGGATCGACCCGTCGACGCCCGGCTGGCGGTTGTACCAGGTCTTGTACCAGGCCATCAGCGCGTTGGGCGCCTCGTCGGGATAGTCGGGGTCCCTGAGCGGGTCGTTGCAGTGATAGTGGTGCTCGAGGTGCATCAGCCGCGCCATCGAGAACGGGAACACGATCGGAATCGTCGAGACCTGCCCGACCCACTCGTTGATCCAGCGGTACTTCGAGCCCTTCTGCGCGATGTTCGAATGCATCGCCTCGTGGCTGGTGACGTAGCCGCCGGTGGCGAGAATGCACGAGATCACGAAGGCGATCGGCAACGGCATGATGCCGAGCATCGTCAGCGGGAACAGGCTGAGCCACAGCGCGAACCCGCCCCAGGCCGCGACGACGTAGGGCCACATCGTCCCGCCCATGAACTGCTTGGCAATCGCCAGTTCCTGCCTGCGCAAGTCGCGGCGGACGTGACGGTCGAGTTCGTCTTCGGCGGCAAGCGGAATTGCCGGCGTGTCCGCCTCGGGCGCGCAAGTCTCGAGTTCTGCGCTGTCGCGCGAGAGCACAGGCTCTTCGCCGATCGGTCTGTCCGACACGCGTGCGATCCCCAAAGTATGCGGCCCGGGGGCCAGCGAATTCGGTCGTTTACTTCGCATAAACCATGCCGACCGGCAATATTCGGCAATTTGCCGTCGCATTTGGGGACAATCGACCGAATGCGCGCCGCGGGCCGGGATTCCCCGGGTTTGGGGCTTGCGCGGGGGTGCGCCGCGCTTTAGCCATCCCCATCACGCGCGGACCCGGCGCCATAGATCGGGCCGCGCTTTCGCTCTTAGGAGAGGGGGAGTTGGTCTCGCTATGGACCTCGTACTGATTGCCATCGTGCTGGGACTGCTTGCTGTGGTCTACGGCTTCGTCACCAGCCGCCAGGTGCTCGGCGCGTCCGCCGGCAC
The DNA here is from genome assembly GCA_937898525.1 of uncultured Sphingomonadales bacterium. GTDB lineage: Bacteria > Pseudomonadota > Alphaproteobacteria > Sphingomonadales > Sphingomonadaceae > Croceibacterium_A. Next base: position 37,104 of record CALCBC010000115.1, on the reverse strand, counting down.
CGAGAAGATGCAGCAGATAGCCGCGGCCATCCAGGAAGGCGCCCAAGCCTATCTCAAGCGCCAGTACACGACGATCGCGATCGTCGGCGTCATCGTCGCCGTCATCGTCGCGGTGTTCCTCGGTCGGATCAGTGCGGCCGGCTTCGTGCTCGGTGCGATCCTGTCGGGCGTCGCCGGGTTCATCGGCATGAACATCTCGGTCCGCTCGAACGTCCGCACCGCCGCGGCGGCGCAGACCGGGCTCCAGCAGGGCCTGACTCTCGCGTTCCGCGCCGGCGCGATCACCGGCCTGCTCGTCGCCGGCCTCGCGCTGCTCGCGATCGCGGTGTTCTACTGGTACCTCACCGGTCCCGGCGGCTACTCGGTCGGCGGTGAGGACCGCACGGTGGTCGACGGCCTCGTCGCCCTCGCCTTCGGCGCCTCGCTGATCTCGATCTTTGCCCGCCTCGGCGGCGGCATCTTCACCAAGGCGGCCGACGTCGGCGCCGACCTCGTCGGCAAGGTCGAGGCCGGCATTCCCGAAGACGACCCGCGCAATCCGGCGGTGATCGCCGACAACGTCGGCGACAACGTCGGTGACTGCGCCGGCATGGCCGCCGACCTGTTCGAGACCTACGTCGTCACCGTCGGTGCCACCATGGTGCTGACGGCGCTCCTGCTTACCGGCGCGGGTGAACTGCTCGCCAACCTGATGGCGCTGCCGCTGCTGATCGGCGGCGTGTGCATCGTCACCTCGATCATCGGCACCTACTTCGTCCGCCTCGGCGGCGGCACGAACGTGATGGGCGCGATGTACAAGGGCTTCCTGATCTCGGCGATCCTCGCGATCCCGGCGATCTGGTTCGCCACCTCCTACGCGCTCGGCGGCATGGCGGCCGATATTCCGGGGACCGATTTCAACGGTCGCGAGCTGTTCTACTGCGCGCTGCTCGGTCTCGTGATCACCGGCCTGATCATCTGGATCACCGAGTACTACACGGGCACCAAGTTCCGCCCGGTGCGCTCGATCGCCAAGGCCTCCGAGACCGGCCACGGCACCAACGTGATCCAGGGCCTTGCGATCAGCCTCGAGGCGACCGCGCTGCCGACGCTGGTGATCGTCGCCGGCATCATCGTTGCCTACCAGGTCGCCGGCCTGATCGGCATCGCCTACGCCGCCACCGCGATGCTCGCGCTCGCCGGCATGGTCGTCGCGCTCGACGCTTACGGCCCGGTCACCGACAACGCGGGCGGCATCGCCGAAATGGCGGGGCTCGACGACAGCGTGCGCGAGAAGACCGACCTGCTCGATGCGGTCGGCAACACGACCAAGGCCGTCACCAAGGGCTACGCCATCGGCTCGGCCGGCCTCGCCGCGCTGGTGCTGTTCGCCGCATACACGACCGACCTCAGGCACTTCTTCCCGGGGCTGTCGGACGGCGACCTGACCAACGGCGAAGTCAGCTTCAGCCTCGAGAACCCCTACGTGATCGTTGGCCTGCTGCTCGGCGCGCTGCTGCCGTTCCTGTTCGGCTCGATGGGCATGACCGCGGTCGGCCGTGCGGCCGGCGACGTGGTCATCGACGTCCGCGACCAGTTCAAGAACGATCCGGGCATCATGGCCGGGACCAGCAAGCCGAACTACGCCAAGACCGTCGACCTGGTGACCAAGGCGGCGATCAAGGAGATGATCGTGCCCTCGCTGCTGCCGGTCCTGGCGCCGATCGTGGTCTACTTCGTGATCACTGCGATCGCCGGGGCCGACAACGGCTTCGCCGCGCTCGGCGCGCTGCTGCTCGGCGTGATCGTCGGCGGTCTGTTCGTGGCGATCTCGATGACCGCCGGGGGCGGCGCTTGGGACAACGCCAAGAAGTACATCGAGGACGGCAACCACGGCGGCAAGGGCTCCGAGGCTCACAAGGCCGCGGTGACAGGCGACACCGTCGGTGACCCGTACAAGGACACTGCCGGCCCGGCGGTGAACCCGATGATCAAGATCACCAACATCGTCGCGCTGCTGCTGCTGGCTGCGCTCGCGGCTGCCGGCTGACGGCAGCGACATCGATGCAAGATGGACCCCACCCGGGATGGTCCGGGTGGGGTTTTCTTTACCACGTTCGTTAGCCTCTCCTTCGCCCGGCAGGACTAGCACGGTCGCAACGGTCCGATCCGTTCCGCGCGAAAAGGTTAACGCCGCTTGGCCACTGCCACCGCCTTACCACTGACTGCCCCGATCTTCGCGGCCGAGCCCGCCACGCCCGACGTGCGGGTGCGGCTCGAAGTCCGCGACTGGCGCTCGCTGGATGAATGCGAGATCGCTGCCTGGGACGAGCTTGCCCGCGTCGCTGCCGAGCCCAACCCGTTCTACGAAAGCTGGTACCTGCTGCCCTCCTTGCGGCTGTTCGATCCTTGCAGCGAGGTCAGGCTGCTGTGGCTCGAGGCCGACGGCAGGGTCGTGGGCCTGCTGCCCTTGCGGCGCGAGATTCGCTATTACGGCCATCCACTGCCACACTGGCGCAACTGGCTGCATGCGAACGTGTTTCTCGGCAGCCCGCTGGTCGCGTGCGGCTTCGAAAGCGAGTTCTGGCAGGAGTTGCTCGCCTGGTGCGACAGGCATGTCGGAGCGGCGCTGTTCCTGCATCTGGCCCAGGTCGCGGCTGACGGACCGCTGCACGCGGCCCTCGCCGGGGTGCTGGCCGAGTCCAGGCGCCGACACGCGACCGTCGTGCGCGAGGAGCGCGCGATGCTGCGCTCGGAGCTTTCACCGGAAGCGTACCTCGAACGCTCGCTGACGGGCAAGAAGCGCAAGGAGTTGCGCCGGCAGGAAAAGCGGCTGGCGGAACTCGGCGAGCTCAGCGTCGAGCGCTCGACCGATGACAACGACGTCACCGCCTGGGTGGAGGAATTCCTGGCGCTCGAGCGGTCCGGCTGGAAAGGCGAGGCCGGTTCGGCGCTCGACTGCCACATCGCGACGCGAACGCTTTCGCTCGAGGCGCTCGAAGGCGCGGCGCGTCGCGGCCGGCTCGAACGGCTCGCCGTGCGTCTCGACGGACGGCCGATCGCCATGCTGGCGACCTTCCTCTGCCGGCCCGGGGCATTCTCCTACAAGACCGCCTTCGACGAACGTTACGCCCGCTTCTCTCCCGGCGTGCTGCTGCAGCGCGAAAACCTGGCCATGCTGGCACGCGAGGACATCGCCTGGACCGACAGTTGCGCGGCGGCCGGCCATCCCATGATCGATCACATCTGGCGCGAACGCCGGGCGATCGCCTGCGTCAACCTCGCGCTCGGCGGCGCGGCTCGCCAGCTGCTGTTCCGGGCTCTCGCCGCCCGCGAAACCCGTTCCGACACGAAAGAGAGCGTATGACAGCCCACCAGTCCGTTACCCGAGCCCCAGCCAGCGAGGTGTTTCCGACCCTGTCGCGCGCGATGTTCGCCGCTTCCTACCCGGAAGGCGCACACAAGTTGCGCCACGAACTGGGCGCGCACCCCCTTCTCGAGCTGGAATCGCTGGCCGCCCTCGGCGAGGCGCTCCCCGAGAATTCAATCGAATACAACCGCGGCGACTTGCCCATCGGCGTTGACGGCAAGCCCGGATCGACCGGGCTGACGATCGGCGAGACCATTCGCGGAATCCGCCAGACCAACAGCTGGGCCGTGCTGAAGAACGTCGAACAGGATCCGGCCTACGCCGCCCTCCTCGCCGACCTGCTGTCGGAGCTGGAACCGGAAATTGTCGCCAAGACGGGCCGCATGCTGATGACCCAGGCGTTCATCTTCGTTTCGAGCCCGAACGCGGTGACTCCCTATCACTTCGATCCTGAGCACAACATCCTGCTGCAGATCGAAGGGACGAAGACGATGACCGTATTCCCGGCCGGCAACAAGCTGTGCGCGCCGGACCGCGTGCACGAAGCCTACCATACCGGCGGCGCTCGCGAGCTGACCTGGCGGGACGACCTCGCCGAGCTTGGCGTGCCGTTCCGACTCGAGCCCGGCGAGGCGATCTACGTCCCGGTCATGGCACCGCACCACGTCCGCAACGGCCCGGAACCCTCGATTTCACTGTCGATCACCTGGCGCAGCGAATGGAGCTTTGCCGAGGCGGACGCCCGCGCCTTCAACAAGCTGCTGCGCAAGTGGGGGCTCGATCCGGCGCCGCCCGGCCGGTGGCCGGCGCGCAACAGGGCCAAGTCAATCGCGTGGCGCGTGCTGCGCCGACTGCCCGGCATCAATTGACTGACGGCATGACGCCGCGCAATGCGGCATGGATGGCGGCCCCCGACGCGCCTTTGCCGACTCCCGAGCAGCTCGTGGCCGAGCTCGTGCTCCTGCTCGATCTCGAGCCGCGCGGCGGGGACCGGTTCATCGGCCGCCAGCAGCGGGAAGGCACCGGCAGGGTCTTCGGGGGCCAGGCCATCGCGCAGGCGCTCGTCGCGGCGCGGCGGACGATCGACGAGGACCGCCACGCCCATTCGCTTCATGCCTACTTCCTGCGCAGCGGCACCGACGAGATGCCGATCGAGTACCGCGTCAAGCGCGACCTCGACGGGCGCAGCTTCTCCAACCGCCGCGTCGTCGCCAGCCAGCGCGGGCAGCCGATCCTGAACCTGATTGCCTCATACCAGAAGCCCCAGTCGGGTCCGTCGCACCAGTATGCGAAGATGCCGGACGTGCCGCCGCCCGAGGACATCGAGCCGGACGCAGCCATTCGCAGGCGGTTCGCTCAGGATTTGCCCGACGGGCCGCTCAAGAACCTGATGTTGCGGCCACGCCCGATCGACATCCGCTCCGTCGAGCCGCGCAACTGGCAATCGCCGGGCAAGCGCGAACCTGTGGCCCACTGCTGGTTTCGCACGGTTGCGCCCCTGCCCGATCACCCACCGATCCATCGGGCCGTGCTCGCCTACGCGAGCGATTTCCAGCTGCTCTCGACCGCCATCCAGCCGCACGGGCTGAGTTTCCATCTCGGACAGGTGAAGGCCGCGAGCCTTGACCACGCCCTGTGGTTCCACGGCCCGTTCCGCGCCGACGACTGGCTGCTCTACGTCACCGACAGCCCCTGGTCCGGCCTCGCGCGGGGCTTCGGGCGCGGCCAGATCTTCACTCGCGACGGCCGCCTGGTGGCGAGCGTCGCGCAGGAAGGGATGCTGCGCGAGGTTCCCTCGAAAACGTGAATCCGCGTTCGGTCGCTGATCCCGTGGCAGATGTCACGGATCGGGATGTCGATACAGCTCAACCTCGCGGGTGATAGAAGTCGTAGACGGCCTGCGCGACCGCCTCGCTGACGCCCGGTGCGCGCTTCAGATCCTCGAGCGCAGCGGCGCGGACCTTGCTGGCGGTACCGAAGTGCAGCAGCAGCGCGCGCTTGCGTGCGGGCCCAATTCCCGGGATCTCGTCGAGCGGCGAGGCGCTGATCGCGCGGCTGCGTTTCTGCCGATGCGCCCCGATCGCGAAGCGATGCACTTCGTCGCGCAGCCGCTGGAGGTAGAACAGCACCGGCGAGTTGACCGGCAGCGTCTTCTCGCGACCGTCCGGGAAATGGAACACCTCGCGCCCTTCGCGTCCGTGGTGCGGCCCCTTGGCGATCGCGATCACCGGCACGTCCTCGATGCCGAGTTCCTCGAGCGCGTCGCGCACGCTCGACATCTGCCCCTTGCCGCCGTCGACCAACACCAGATCGGGCCATATCCCCGTCTGGCGGTCGGGATCTTCCTCAAGCGCGCGGTGGAACCTGCGCGCCATGACCTCGCGCATCATCGCGAAGTCGTCGTCCGTCTGGGCATGTCGGATGTTGAACTTGCGGTACTGGTTCTTGAGGAAGCCCTCGGGCCCGGCGACGATCATCGCGCCGACCGCCTTGGCGCCCTGGATGTGGCTGTTGTCGTAGACTTCGATGCGCTTCGGCACGTCCGGCAGCTCGAGGAACTCGGCCAGTTCGCGCATGATCTTCGCCTGGGTGCCGCTCTCGGCGAGTCGTCGGTCGAGCGCCTCGGCCGCGTTGCGCGCCGCCTGCTGCATCAGCCGCCGGCGGTCGCCGCGCTGGGGCACGCTGATCTCGACCTTGTGCCCGGCCGCCTCGCCGAGCGCCTGCTCGAGCAGCTCGCGTTCGGGCAGCGCGCGGTCGACGAGAATCGTCCGCGGCGGCGGCACTTCTTCGTAGAACTGGGCAAGCACGCGGGTCAGCACCTCGGCCTCGTCGACACCCTGCGTGTGGCTCGGGAAGATCGCCCGGTGGCCCCAGTTCTGCCCACCGCGGACGAAGAACGCCTGGATGGCCATCTGGCCGCCCTTCGAGGCCATCGCGAAAACGTCTGCATTGCCGACCCCCTCGGCGTTGATCGCCTGCGTCCCCTGGATGAAGGTCGCCGCGCGCAATCGGTCGCGCAGCGTGGCCGCGGTCTCGAAATCCAGCGCCTCGGCCGCTGCAGCCATCTGCGCCTCGATCTTCTTCTGCACCGCGACCGACCTGCCGCCGAGAAAATCCTTCGCCTCGCGCACGAGCTCGGCGTAGCCGGCGACGTCGATCCGGCCGACGCACGGCGCCGAGCAGCGCTTGATCTGGTACAACAGGCACGGCCGCTCGCGCCGTGCGAAGAAGCTGTCGGAGCAACTGCGCAGCAGGAACAGCTTCTGCAGCGCGTTGATCGTGGTGTTGACCGATCCGGCGCTGGCGAAAGGTCCGTAGTAGTCGCCCTTGTACTTTCGCGCCCCGCGGTGCTTCATGATCCGCGGGAAATCGTGGTCCGCCCGCAAAAGGATGAACGGGAACGATTTGTCGTCGCGCAGCAGCACGTTGTAGGGCGGGCGAAAGCGCTTGATCAGCTGCGCCTCGAGCAGCAGCGCCTCGGCCTCGGAGTTCGTCGTGACGATCTCCATTCCCCGCGTCTGGCTGACCATCCGCTGCAGTCGCACTGGCAGGCCGCCGATCTGGGTGTAGTTGGCCACCCGGTTCTTCAGAGAGCGTGCCTTGCCGACGTAGAGCACGTCGCCGCGGGCATCGAGCATGCGGTAAACGCCCGGCTTGGGCTTCAGCGTGCGCACGACCTCCCGGATCGCCGCGACGCCTGCCTCGATGTCCGGCTGCGCCGAGCCGCGCAGCGCGTAAGTCGCACGCTCCTCGTGGAAGCGTTCGGCGCCTTTCGGGTGCGGAGGGGTTCCAGCGCGAGTGCGAGCCATGTCGGCGAGATAGGCAAAGGTCCCGCCCGCGTCATCCCGCGTCGATCCGTTTTGGCTCCTTCTCCCTATACCGCGTTATGCACAGCCCGCCGGGCCAACCGTCAGCATTTCCGAAGATTTCTCAGTTGATGCCGCAAGTCGTGGAAATGACTAACGGTTCAGGCGTCACGCCGCCAACACGGAGAAGACGTCTTCCTTGAGGATTGGCGACAATCCGCTAAGTTTTCCACAGGGGGCACCAGAACAGGCCGATTCGTTACCTCGGGAGAGCGACAGATGACGCTGGACGATTCGGCGATCGGGATCGCCATGGATGACGAGCTTCGAATTTGCGAGGCTCCACAAAAGAACGAGCACCCTTCGGTCGTACTGAAGGACATCTGTTCGCGGCGACGCCCGCAGGGCCACGTCATCGCTTTTGCCAACGAGAAGGGCGGCGTCGGCAAGTCGACGCTTGCCTTCAACTGCGCGCTCGCGCTCGCGCATCGCGATGCGGACGTGCTGGTGATCGACTGTGACCGCCGCCAGCAGACCCTGAACCGCCTGCTCGAAGCGCGCGAGGGCACCGCCCGTGCACTCAGGATCGCCCTGCCGCAGCCGCGCCGCGTCGTGCTCGACCACCAGAGCGGCGCCCTGCTCACGCAGGAGATCGAACGGCTCGGAACGAGCTGCGCCTACGTCGTGATCGACCTCGCGGGCCACGATTCCCCGATCGCTCGCCGCGCGATCGCCCTTGCCGACACCGTCGTCACTCCGGTCAACTGCTCGCCGACCGACCTCGACGCGCTGGGCCGGGTAAACGCGGTCACTCGGCGCTTCTGCGGCGCGGGACCGTTCGCCGAGATCGTGACCGGCCTGCGCGCCGAGCGCCTCGCGCTCGGTCAGGCCGGGTTCGACTGGGTCGTAGCGAAGAACCGCGTCCGGCGCTGCGAGCACCGGCTGCAGGCCTCGATCAACCAGAACCTCGCGACGATGGCGCGCCATCTGGGATTCCGCGCGGTCGAGGGCCTGACCGAGCGTGTCGGCTACCGCGAACTGATGCCGTTCGGCCTGTCGCAGTTCGATCTCAGGCTCATTCCGGACCTGGGATCGTCGCCTTCAGCCAGCGTGCGCGAACTGCGGCAGCTGGTCGAGGCGCTGAGGCTGCCCGAGCCGGCCCCGAAGCCCGCCCAGGCCCGACGGCCGGAGCGGGAATCCGCCCCCGTTCTCGCCCGCACGACCGAGAGCTACCGCGAGGCGATGACCTCGGTCCTGAGAGCCTGCCCGGCCGCCGCCTGAGCGGTCAGAACAGCTTGCGCAGCTCGATCTCGAAGAAGCGCCCCGTCGGGTCGACCAGGTAGGGCTGATAGCGCAGCGGCACAGCCCCGGTATTGTCGGTGACCACCTGCCGCGCGTCGAACACGTTGTTGACCGCAAGCGTCACGCGAGTGTTCTTCAGCAGCGGCACGTCCTCGATCAGCTGGGTCCGCTGGTTGAGGTCGGCGAACACGCGCAGATTGAAGGTCGCCAGGTCGCTGAAGAACAGGTCGGTGCTGCCCGGCAACCCGCTGCCGTCGATTCTCGAGGAGCCCTGATAGCGACCGTTCACCTGCGCGCCGAAGCCGGCGTAGAACAGGCCGAGATTGCCCTGGACCGTGTGCCGCGGCTGCGCTCCGCCGGTAGCGCCGCCGTCGAGCAGGTCGAGCAGCGGTCCGCCGGGGGCAACCAGCACCTCGTTCTCGAACTGGTAGCTGTAGTTGAGGTTGAAGAACCACCGGCCGCGGCCGTCTGGGCTCCCGCCACCGCCGGGTCCCACGAAGCCGCCGCCACCCGGGCCGCGGGGGCCGCCGCCGGGGCCGCGCGGACCGCCACCGGGGCCGCCCGGAGGCGGTCCGCCGGGAGCGAAGACCACGGCCGGTCCGCCCCGCCCGGCGCCCTGGCCCTGGGGGCCTTCGCCCTGGCCGGGCACTGGCGCGCTGCAGAATTGCGTGCGCATCTGGTTGACCCGCTCGGGATCGACCTCACCGTCGGGGCCCTTGAGCCGCTCGAGCATCTGCGGCGGCAGGGCCGCGAGCTGCTCTTCGGTGATCGGGGGCGGCTCCTGGCCTGGCTGACCGCAGAACTGTTGCCGCAACTGCGCGAAGCGCTGCGGATCGCCGAATGTGTTGTTGCACATCTGCGTGCGCACTTCGGCCCAGCGCTCAGGATTGACCGAACCGTCGGGGTTCTTGATCCGGTCGAGCATCGGCTGCGGCAGGCCTTCGAGGTCGGCCGGGGTCGGCACGGCATTGGCAGCCTCGGGCGTGCAGAAACGCGTGCGGAGCTGCTGGAACACCTGCGGGTTGAAGCCGCCGCCCTGCCCCGGCTGCCCACCCTGGCCCTGTCCACCCTGCCCCCCCTGGCCGGCGCGGAACACTTGCTGCAGCGGGTTGGCGTTCTGCTGCGCCGCCTGCGGGCGCGCCTTGCCGAACGGGCCGGTGAAGAACAGCCCGACCTGCAGCCGCGTCGAATCCTGTTCCGCGAACGACACGGGCCGCTGGTCGACGGAAACCAGCCGGCCCGTCGCATCGCGCACAACCCGCTCGGGGAACGCGGCCTCTATTGTCGGCGTCAGCAGCGGGAATCCCGAGGCGATGTCTTCGGAATGGTTCTTGAACAGCTCGATATTGAGCCGCCCCTGCTGGATCGCCGAAGTGAACTCCGGCAGCTGCCAGTTGAGGCTGAAGCGCCAGTCGCGCTGGCTCTGCGCTGGCAGGTCGGGATTCCCGCCGCTGATCACGGTCGCAAGCACCGTTTCACCCCGCGACAGGTCGTAGACCGGCACGTTGAACGTTGCGATCTCGGGATCGCCGAGCTGCGACAGCGACGGCGCCGCCTCGCGCGTGACGTAGCTGACGTTGAAGTTGAGCCGTTCGGTGATGCCCCAGTTGAAACCGGCGGTCAGGTCGGTCAGCGTGCCGAAGTCCGAAAGATGGTTGACGCCGCCCTGGAAGTTCAGGGTGATGTCGCCGAGCGCAGCGCCGAAATCCTCGCGCCGGCTGGTGATCGGGATACCAAGGTTGATGCCGGCCGAAAGGTCGCCGCGCTTGAGCGAAGTCGTCACGCCGGGATTGCGCGTATCCTCGCTCTCGATGCGCGTGTAGTTGAAACCCGTGTCGAGGGTGACGGTCAGCTCACCTCCGGGCAGCAGAACGGGCCGCCCGATCGCCGTTACCAGAGAGTTCAGTGTGTCGGTCTTGCTGTCCGCCCGGTCGAAACCCGCGTCCGGCACCGGCGGGAGCTCGGCGTCGATCGCCAGCGTGCCGGCGGCCGCGGCCGCCTGCAGCGCGCTGGTATCCGCGCGCCGCTCGATCAGACTGCGCGACACGACGTGGTTGGCGTCGGCCGTCGCGGTGATCTGCCAGTCGCTGATGCGCGTGTTGAAGGTGGTGCCGAAGGCGTAGGTCGTGTTGCGGGTGTCGACCGTCAGCGGATCGTCCTCGCCGAACGTGCGCAGCGCGCTCGACCCGTCGGGCGCGGTCAGCAGCACCGTATCCAGGCCCTGGAGCCGCAGAGAATCGTTGCGCTGGAAGTTTGCGTTGAGACTCAGCGAGGTGCGGCCGCCGAGGCTGGTGGTGAAGTTGCCCGTGGCCTCGATCCCTGCGGTGTCTGCGATCAGGCTGCGATAGGCCGCCTGGTCGGGATCGGTCGCGAAGGTCGGCACGCCTGTCGACTGGATGACCCCGCGCTCGGCCTCGGTCAGCGGGCTCTGGTTCTCCCACTGGATGTTGAAGTTGTAGCGCCCCGGGCCGGCGATCTGCAGATAGGTCGCTTCGGCCTGCTGCGTCGAGTAGCCGCCCTCCCAGGGCTGGCCGTACTCTGCCTCGATCTCGCGACTCGAGTAGCTGCGCTTGAGGATGATGTTGATGACCCGCTCGTCGGGGCCGTAACCGAACTGCTGCGCGGCTTCGGCTGCGAGCACCTCGGTCTTCTCGATCGCCTCGGGCGGATACGACCGGAGCTCGCGGAAGCTCGAGATGCGCACGCCGTTGACGAGAATCACCGGGAAGCCGCCACCTCGGCCGCTGCCGCCGCCGGTTGCCGGGGCGAGCGCCTGGATCAGGTCGGCGATCGAGCCGGCGCCGTAGGCGGCGATATCGGCCTCGTCGAGTTCCAGCACCGGCGGCGCGGGCGTATCCACGGTGCCGCGCAGCGAGTCGGCCGTGACGATGATCGTGTCGGCGTCGAGCGACTCCTCCTCGTCATCCGGCGCGGGCGCAGCGACGGGATCGCCTTGCGGAGCCTCCTGCGCGGCTCCGGGCAGCGGGACGGCTTGCAGCACGACCGCGATCGCCAAAAGGCTGGTGGCAGGAACCTTGCGCAATTCGGACTTCCTCGGACAATGATCTCGACCCGTCCCCGATGGCGGGCCATTGACTACCGCCAGATGAACAGACAAGCCGCGACCCGTAATAAAGTGTCGCAGTTGTAACGGGCGACGCTCGGTTTGCGACGTGCGCGCGAGCGCTTCCCTTTTGCCTCTCGCGCCGCTATGGCGCGCCGCCTGAAAAATTTCACACGGGAACACAAGACTGCATGGCCAAAGAAGAACTCCTCGAAATGCGCGGCAAGGTGGTGGAACTGCTGCCCAACGCGATGTTCCGGGTCGAGCTCGAGAATGGCCATGAAGTTCTGGGTCACACCGCCGGGCGGATGCGCAAGAATCGCATCCGCGTCCTCGTTGGCGACGAGGTGCTGTGCGAGCTCACGCCCTACGACCTGACCAAGGCGCGCATCACCTACCGCTTCATGCCCGGCCGGGGCGGCCCGGGGCCGCAATAAGCGTCCGGGGCGTGACCGCGCCCTCCTTGATCCTCGCATCTGCCAGCCCGCGGCGGCGCGAGCTTCTCGCCCGTCTCGGGATCGAGCCAGCGCGCGTTGTCCACGCCGATATCGACGAAACGCCGCTCGAGGGCGAGATTCCCCGCCTCTATGCCGCACGCATGGCGCGCGAGAAGGCCCTCGCCGCTGCCGATCCCGCGGCGTACGTCCTCGCCGGCGATACCGTGGTTGCGGTCGGCCGCCGGATCCTGCCCAAGGCCGAGGACGAGACGACCGCGCGCCGGTGTCTCGAGCTGATCTCGGGCCGCCGCCATCGCGTGCTTTCCGCCGTCGCCCTGCTCGCACCCGACGGCAAGCTGCGCGAACGCCTGAGCGAGACCGTGGTCCGCTTCAAGCGCCTCTCCGAGGAGGAAGTTCGCGCCTACCTCGCCGGTGGCGAATGGCACGGCAAGGCCGGCGGATACGCGATCCAGGGCAGCGCCGAGGGGCTGATTGCATGGATTTCGGGCAGCCACTCGGGCGTCGTCGGCTTGCCGCTGTTCGAAACGCGCGCGCTGCTCAAGAGCGCGGGATTCCCCGTTGGCTGAGTGGTGGGTCGAGGAGGGCATCGGCGAGCACCGGGCGATCCGGCTCGACGGTGAGCGCATCGCCGCCGCACGGGTCGAATGGCCGGGCGAGCTCGCGGCCGGCCTTGTCGCGGACGCGCGACTCGTCTCCCGCGCCGCCGGCAGCCCGCGGGGCACCGCACGATTCGCAAACGGCGAGGAAGCACTGGTCGACCGGCTGCCTCCCGCGGCTGCAGAAGGCGCGACTATCCGTCTCGAGGTCACCCGCCCGGCAATTGGCGAACGCGCCCGGCGGAAGCTGGCGCGTGCCCGACCCAGCGATGCTCCGACGCGCGCCGCACCGACGCTTGCCGAACGGCTCCGAGCCGAAGGCCACACCGTGCGCGTGGTTCGCGAGTTCCCGCGCGGCGACTGGACCGAGCTTGTCGCCGAAGCCTTCGCCGACGAGGTTTCCTTCGCCGGCGGATCGCTTCAGTTCAGCCCGACTCCGGCAATGCTGCTGGTCGACGTCGACGGGACGCTGCCTCCGCGCACACTGGCGCTCGCGGCGGTCACACCGCTGGCCGAGGCCCTGCTCCGTTTCGACGCTGGTGGCTCGATCGGCATCGACTTTCCGACGATCGCCGACAAGGCTGGCCGCCGCGCGGTCGACGAAGCGCTGGCCGGTGCACTCGCCGGCTGGCCGCACGAGCGTACGGCGATGAACGGGTTCGGCTTCGTCCAGCTGGTCGCTCGGCTCGAACGGCCCTCGCTGCTCGACCGCGCCGCCTTCGACCGCGCGGGCCTCGCGGCGCGCGCATTGCTGCGCCAGGCGGAGAGGCTACAGGGGGCCGGCGCCGTCCTGATGGCCGGCCATCCGGCGCTCGAAGCCCGGCTTGACCGCGACTGGCTCGACGAACTCGCCCACCGCACAGGCCGACAGGTGCGGTGGGAAAGCCGACCCGGCCTTGCCATCGAGGCCCCGCAGGCCCAACTCGTGCCGGCATGACCATCCGCCCCTGCCCGATCTGCAAGAAGCCCCGCAGCGAAGAGTTCGCCCCGTTCTGCTCCGCCCGCTGCCGCGACCGCGACCTCGCTCGCTGGTTCAACGAGGGCTACGCCGTACCCGGCCCGCCCGCCGACCCCGACGAAATCGTGCCGACTGAATAGCCGTCAACCCGGCAAAGGCCGGGACCGCGTTCTGCAAGCGCCGAGCTGTCGGCATGAGGTCCCGGCCTTTGCCGAGATGACGCTGCGTTTGGGCCTTGCCAAGCCCGCGACCCTTCGTCATAGGGCCTCGCTCCAACCGCCGGAACGCCGGGTTCGAGGCGCTTCCGGGTACCTGCCCAGGTAGCTCAGTTGGTAGAGCATGCGACTGAAAATCGCAGTGTCGGTGGTTCGATCCCGCCCCTGGGCACCACTCCCCTAGCCAAGCCCCGCTCGCGCGCCGTAAGCTTCGCGCGGGGAGGGTGCGCGTGGCCGACGAACTCGAACTGAACGTCAACGGCGAGACCCGGCGCGTCAGCGCGGCCCCGGATACGCCATTGCTCTACGTGCTGATTGACGACCTTGGCTTGACGGGGCCGAAGTTCGGTTGCGGCCTCGCCCAGTGCGGCGCGTGCTCTGTGCTGGTTGACGGGCGCGAGGTTCGGGCATGCGTCTATCCGGCTGGCTCGGCGCAGGGCCGCGAGGTGACCACGCTCGAGGGCCTGCCGGCGTGGCATGCGCGGCGCTCGGGCGCTGCCGTTGCCGATCCGCCGCTGCACCCCGTGCAGGCGGCAATGATCGAGGAGCAGGCGCCGCAGTGCGGTTACTGCTACGGCGGAATGGCGATCAAGGCCGCCGAATTGCTCGCCGACAACCCTTCGCCGAGCGACGCCGAGATCGTTGAGGCAATGAACGGGCACTTGTGCCGCTGCGGCACCTATCCGCGCATCGTCGCCGCGATCCGCCGCGCCGCCGAGGCAATGCGCGGATGAGCGCCGGCGTGTCCCGGCGCGACCTGCTCAAGGGCGGCGGCGCGCTGCTGGTCGGCTTCAGCCTGGCAGACGCCGCGCTCGCCCAGCCGGGGCCGCCGCAAGGGCCGGACCGCAACCGGATCGATTCCTGGATCGCGATCCACGCCGACAACACTGCCACCGTTCTCATCGGCTACGTCGAACTCGGCCAGGGATGCACTACCGCGCTGCCGCAAGTTGCCGCCGAGGAACTCGACCTCGGGCTCGACCAGCTGCGCACGATCGCCCACGAGACGGACGTCACGCCCTACCAGGGCGGCACCTATTCGAGCAGCGCGATCGCCCGCGGCCGGCCGCAGGTCCAGCTGGCCGCAGCCGAGGCGCGGCAGGAGCTGCTGCGTCGCGCGGCCCAGCGGCTCGGCGCTCCAGTCGAGGCGCTGACGGTCGAACGCGGCGTGGTCTCGGCTGGCGATCGCTCGGTGACCTACGGCGAGCTGGTCGGCGACCAGCCGTTCGAGATCGCCTTCACCGGCACCGCGAAGCCGAAGGCCCCGTCCAACTACCGGGTCATCGGCCAGCGCGCCCCGCGCCGCGACGTCGCCGCCAAGGTCGCCGGCACGCACGAATACGTCCAGCACCCACGTCTGCCGGCCATGCTCCACGCGCGGGTGCTGCGCCCGCGCGGCCAGGGCGCCTACGGATCTCCACCGCGAGTGCTTTCCCTAGACGAAAACTCGATCGCCGGGATCCCGGGGGTGCGCGTCGTACGTCTGCGCGACTTCGTCGCCGTCGCCGCGCCCCGCGAGTGGGACGCGGTGCGCGCCGCCCGAGCACTGAAGATCGAGTGGGAGCACGGCGAGACGCTCCCCGAGAAGAGCGCGCTCTACGACCACATGCGGTGCAGCGCGGAAGCGGAAACCGTGGTCAGAGCCGAGGGCGACACTGCGGCCGCCCTTTCCGGCGCGGCTTTCACGGCCACCTTCGAAGGCGAGACGCCGTACCAGGCGCATGCGCCGATGGCGCCCAACTGCGCGGTCGCCGACGTGCGCGACGGCGAGGCGCGCGTGTTCTGCGCGAGCCAGGACATCTACGCCCTGCGGACCGCACTTGCGGGACTGCTCGAACTGCCAGCCGATGCGGTCACGGTCCGCTTCGCCGAGAGCGCGGGCACCTACGGCCACAGCCTCTACGACGACGTGGCGATGGCCGCCGCGCTGCTCTCGCGCGAGCTCGGCGCCCCGGTGCGCGTGCAATACATGCGCGAGGACGAGCACGGGTGGGACACCTTCGGGCCCGCGCACATCGGCAAGGTCGTGGTCGGCGCCGATTCCGCGGGCAAGCTGGTCGGCTACACTTACGACGGCTGGCAGCATTCGTGGTCGTTCACCGAGACAACCGACCAGCTTGCCCGCGGGACCGCGGCGCGCAGCTGGCCGATGGGCCCGTCGCGCAGCGTCAATCCCGCGGTCTGCGGCGGGATGTACGCGATCCCCAACCTGCGTCTCGTCGATCACCCGCTGCCTGGCGCACCTTATCTTCGCGCCGCCTGGCTGCGCTCGCCGCTCGACCTGTCGTTCGCGTTCGTCTCGGAGCAGGCGATCGACGAGGTCGCGCGGCAGGCGGGGCTCGATCCGGTCGAGTTCCGCCGCCGCAACATCGCCGACCTCCGCTGGCGCGGTGTGCTCGAGGTCGCGATCGAGGCGAGCGGGTGGGCGCCGGCGGACTCGCGACCGCGCGGGGGCGATATCGCCACCGGCCGCGGCGTGGGGCTCGGCACACACCTCGCGGGCTGGGGCGGCGCCGTCGCCGAAGTCGAGGTGAACCGGAGCACCGGCCGGGTCCGTGTGACTCGCCTCTGGGGCGCGCTCGACGCGGGCTGCGCGGTCAATCTGGCGATCGTCGAAGCGCAGATCGTGGGGCAGCTCGTGCAGACGGTCAGCCGGATGCTCTACGAGGAGGTCAGGTTCGACAGGACCGGCGTGACCAGCCTCGACTGGTCCAGCTACCCCGTCGCGCGCTTCGCCGACTGCCCCGAGATCGTGCCGATCGTGGTCCAGCGCCTCGACCGGCCCTCGTCGGGGGCTGGCGAGGAAGTCATGGCCGCGGCCGCGGCGGCCATCGCCAATGCCTTCTGCGACGCCACCGGCAAGCGCATGCGCACCTTCCCGTTCACGCCCGACCGGGTGAAAGCCGCGCTCGCTGCCTGATTGTCGCTTGATCGGCGCCGCGCTTTCGGGCTCATTGCCGGCAGAGGGAGAGAACATGATGGGCGCGAAACCGCTGTCACCGGCGCGCAGCTGGTGGGCCATCTTCATTTTCATGATCGCGCTGATGTTCAACTACCTCGACCGGCAGCTGATGACGCTGCTGATCACCCCGATAAAGGCGGACTTCGGCCTCTCCGACACGCAGATCAGCCTGCTGATCGGCTTTGCCTTCGTGCTGTTCTACGTCCTCGCCGGGATCCCCGTGGCGCGCTTCATCGACCGCGGGCCGCGCAAGTTCATCGTCGCGTCGGCGATCGCCTTCTGGAGCCTGATGACGGTCGCCTGCGGGCTGGCGCGCAACTACTGGCAGCTGCTGATCGCCCGCATGCTGGTGGGCGTCGGCGAGAGCTGCAACGCGCCCGGCACCTACTCGATGACCAGCGACATCTTCACCCGCGACAAGCTGGCAAAGCCGATCTCGGTGATCGGCATCGGCACGGTCGCCGGCAGCGGCATGGCCCTGCTCGTCGGCGGCTGGCTGGTCACCTCGCTGACCGAGATCGGCCCGCAGACGTTCCCGCTCGTGGGCACGCTCAAGCCGTGGCAGATGACTTTCGTCATCGTCGGCCTGCCCGGCGTGCTCTGGGCCCTTCTGCTGCTCGCTACGGTGCCCGAGCCGCCGCGGCGCGCAGCCTCCGGCGACAGGACTCCGAGCTTTCTCGAAACGGTCGGCTACTTGTGGAGCCGGCGCGACACGTTCGGTCCGATGTTCCTCGCCAACGGCATCAAGGCCATGCTGAGCTTCGGGGTCACCGTGTGGTCGCCGGTCTTCTTCGAGCGCAAGTTCGGCTACGCCCCCGGCGAGCCCGGACCGACGCTCGGGATCATCTCGCTGATCGTCTCGCCGATCGGCCTGCTGCTCGGCGGCTGGCTCGCCGAGCGGATGTATGCCGCCGGCCGCAAGGACGCCAACATGCGGATGGTCTGGCTCGTCACCATTCCGCTGATTCCTGTGGCCATCGCCTTCCCGCTGGTCGACCAGGCCTGGCTCGCCTTCGCGCTCGTCGGCGGCTCGCTGCTGCTCGGTTCGCTCGGCTCGGGGCCGGCCAACGCGGCGATCCAGTCGGTCACGCCGGGCCGGATGCGCGGGACCACGACCGCGATCTACATCGCGATCTACAACGTGATCGGCTACGGCCTCGGCCCGCTGGTGGTCGGTTGGTTCAATGACAACGTGTTCGGCGAGGCCGGCATCGCCAGCTCGATGGTCATGCTGGCGCTGATCTCGGGCCCGCTCGGGCTGCTGCTCGCCTGGCTCTCGCTCAAGCCTTACGCGCGCGAGATCGAGGCCGCAGAGGCGCGCGGGGACTAGGAACCGGAGTCGTCCGGTTGCGCTTCGCCCGAGGAGCGCTATTCCCACCGCGCCAGCAGAAAGGACCCGACATGGCCCGCATCCTCGTGCTCTATTACTCCTCCTACGGCCATATCGCGCAGATGGCTGAGGCCGTCGCCGAAGGCGTGCGGGGCGCCGGCCACGAATGCGATGTGCGCCGCGTCCCGGAAACTGCCCCGCCGGAAGTCGCCAAGGCCGCCGGTTTCGTCGAAGACCACAGCCACGAGCTGATTTCCGGCATCGATGCGCTGGCCGAGTACGACGGCCTGGTGATCGGCGCCCCGACCCGCTTCGGCCGCATGCCGAGCCAGATGGCCGCGTTCCTCGATCAGGCCGGCGGCCTGTGGTACACCGACGCGCTGGTCGGCAAGGCCGCCGCCGCGTTTACCTCGACTGCCGCCCAGCACGGCGGGCAGGAAACCACGCTTTTTTCGATCATCACCAACCTGCTGCACTTCGGCTGCACGGTCGTCGGGCTGGACTACGGCTTCAAGGCGCAGAACGGCGTCGACGTGGTCCGCGGGGGAGCCCCCTACGGCGCCACGACGATCGCCAACAACGACGGCTCGCGCCAGCCGAGCGACGTCGAGCTCGACGGCGCGCGGTACCTCGGCAGGCGCGTCGCCGAAACCGCTGCGAAGCTGATCGCCTGACTCGCCCGGCTCAGCCGCCGAACCCGAATGGCCAGGCGTTGTACAGGCTGTAGACGCTGGTCGCGACGAGCACGATCGCGACCGCCAGCAACAGGAAGCGCGGCCGCACGTGCCTCGCGGCGATCGCGCCGAGCGGCGCCGCCAGCACGCCGCCGACAATCAGCCCGACCGTCGTCACCGTGAACGCGGAAAGGCCGAGGTTGGCGATGAAGGCGATCGAGATCGAGGTCGTGATCAGGAACTCGGCCGAATTGACCGTCCCGATGGTCTTCCTCGGATCGGATCCCTGTACCAGCAGGTTGGAGGTGACCACCGGGCCCCACCCTCCGCCCCCTGCCGCGTCGAGGAAGCCGCCGACGGCGGCGAGCGGCG
This sequence comes from uncultured Sphingomonadales bacterium, assembly GCA_937898525.1. Classification (GTDB taxonomy): domain Bacteria; phylum Pseudomonadota; class Alphaproteobacteria; order Sphingomonadales; family Sphingomonadaceae; genus Croceibacterium_A. Next base: position 18,018 of record CALCBC010000115.1, on the reverse strand, counting down.
AAGTGAACTGCGGATCCCGGACGTACGGTTTGAGCTGGCGCAGCGCCTTCACCAGCAGGTAGAAGCCGATGCCCGTCAGGTAGAGCATCACGAACGGCCGCGCGACCGAGGCGTCGATGTTGGATAACAGGTACGCCCCGGTCACGCCGCCGAGAACGCCGAAGGGGACCAGCCTGCGGAACAGGCCCCAGTCGATGTTCCGGTGCCAGGCGTGGCTGGCACCGGAGGCCCCGGTCGTGAACACCTCGACCATGTGCACGCTGGCCGAAGCCGTGGCCGGGGGCACGCCGAGAACGCTGACCAGCAGCGTCTGCGAGATGACCCCGAAGGCCATCCCGAGCGCTCCGTCCACCATCTGGGCCGCGAACCCGATCGCGATGAACGGAACGATCTCGGCAAGGGAAAGATCGAACATGAGGTGGTCCCCTCTGTTTCGTGGGCAGGGTGGTCAGAATTCGTAGCGAATGGTGCCCCCCCAGGTCCGCGGATCACCTGGCTGACCTGCCACGAGCCCGGTGTTGCTCGGGCCGAAAGTCAGGAAATCGAAGTACTCCTCGTCGAAGGCGTTGCGCACCCAGCCGTAGATGTTGAAACCGTCATCGGTGCGGAAGCCAATCCTGAAGTTGCTCAGCGAGTAGCCGTCGACCCAGCTGTAGATCGAAGGCGACGGGTTCGACGAGAACCGAGAGCGGTAGCTGCCGTCGTAGCCGAGGTAGGCTTCGCCATCGACGCCGAACAGCGTGACCGGCACGTTGCCTTCGGCGCCGAACGAGAACGCCCACTTGGACACGCCGGGCAGCCGCTGGCCGGAGATGTCGCAGTTCGGCGGGCTGATACCGCCCGGGGTACCCGGCGCGCTCGGCGTCTGGCCCGGTGCCGCCGCAGTGCCGCCGGCGAGTTCCGGCGGGCACGGCGCATCGACGAAGCGGACGTACTTGGCATCGGTGTAGGCGCCGTTGACGTAGGCGACGAAGCGATCGCTCGGCCGCACCGAGAAGTCCGCCTCGATGCCCTGGCTGCGAACCTTGCCGGCATTGGCGAGGTAGCCACGCAGCACGCCGAGCTGCCCGTTGAACACCGTCGCCTGGTAGTTCTTGATGTCGGTCCGGAAGGCCGAGAGGTTGAACGTCACCCGGCGGTCCCAGAACTGGGTCTTCACACCCGCCTCGAAGTGATTGACCGATTCGGGCAGGATGTTGCCGGCTTCCTCGATCGGGTTGCCCGCGGAGTCGGTCGGCAGGCCGTTCTGGTTGATGCCGAAAGTCTTGAAGGTCTTCGCGTAGGTCCCATAGGCCATCACGTCGGGCGTGATCTCGTAGCTGAGCGTCAGATCGTAGCTGAGGTTCCAGTCGCTGCCCGAGGGGCCGCTAACCTGCGGCGAGAACACGCCGCACTGCGCGACCTGGCGGATGTTGTCCGCCGGTGCCGGGCACGTCAGCAGGTTGCCGTCGCCGTCGACCACCTCGCGCTGATAGAAGCCGGTCTTCTTGTCGTAATTGAGACGGACGCCCGGCTGGATCGTGAACTGGTCGGTGACGTGCCAGCTGAGCTGGCCGAACAGCGCCAGACTGGTCGCCTTCAGGTACTGCGTGTTGTACGCGGTGAGCCCGTCGAGCACGGTCGGGTCGCAGGCGAGCTGGTTGGTCGGCGTCGAGCCGCAGCCCGGATCTCCGGGAGCGACGTTGCCCGGATTGAGCGTCCAGCGGCTCGACGCAGGCCCCTGCGATTCCGTGCCCTGCGTGTCGATCCGCTGCTTGAAGGCGAAGGCGCCGACCACGAAGTCGATCGCGTCGCCCGAGTAGTTGTAGCGCAGTTCCTGCGAATACTGGTCCTGCTGCGAGGGGTTCTGCGACCGCGTGACGATCGGCAGCCCGGTGAAGTCGCGGTCGTTCTCCGGCTTCCAGTCCCAGAAACGCCAGGCGGTGATCGAGGTCAGCGTGCCCGGGCCGATGTCCCATATCGCGCGCAGCGAAGCGCCGCCGATGATGTTGCCGGCGTTGAGGTTGGCATCGACGTCGGTCAGGCGGTCGAAGGGGTTGCGGCTGACTACCTCGTAGCCGAGCGCTTGTGCCAGTGCGTCATACTGGCCGTTGGCACGCCGCTGGGTCGTGCCGGTCCGCACGAACACGGTGCCGCAGCATTCCGGGTTCTGCTTGCTGTAGTCGCCGGCGAGCGTCAGATCGAGATTGTCGGTCGGCTGGAACAGCACCTGGCCGCGGACGCCAAGGTTGTCCTGCTCGTTGATCCAGTTGCCGGTGGCGACGTTGAAGATCGTGCCGCGGCGGCCGGTCGCGGAAACTGCGAGCCGCGCGGCTACCGTGTCCGACAGCGGGCCGGAGACCGCCGCCTTGGCCTGCTTGAAGCCGAGGCTCCCGACAGTGACCTCGGCGCTGCCCTCGAAGGTGAAGGTCGGCTGGTTGGTCGTGATGTTGATCGCGCCCGCCGTGGTGTTCTTGCCGTAGAGCGTGCCCTGCGGACCGCGCAGGATCTCGACCTGGGCCACGTCGAGGAAGTCGAACACCGCCGAGGCGACGCGGGCGTTGTAGACGTCGTCGACATAGATGCCGACGCCCTGCTCGAAGCCGTCACTGGTCAGGCCGAAAGGCACGCCGAGACCGCGAATGTTGACCGAGGTATTGCGCGGGTTCGAGGAGTAGACCTGCAGCGTCGGCGTGAGCTGCTGGATCTTCTGCACGCTGAAGTTGCCGGTCTCGTTGATCGTCCGCCCATCGAGCGTCGAAATCGCGATCGGCACTTCCTGCGCGGCTTCCTCGCGCCGGCGGGCGGTGATGATGATCACGTTCTGCGGCAGCGTCGCGGGGTCGGCCACGGGCTCGGCCTGGGCGAGCTGCACGCCCTCGAGATCGTAGGCGTTGACGGTGTCCCCGCTTTCGGCGGCGTCCTGTGCAAACGTGGGGGACGCCAGGAGCACGCCTGCGGCGGCTCCCGTCAGGAGAGCTGTTCTGGTTTTCATTGATCCGGTTCCCTCAAGATGGCTGGCCCCGCGCCGACGAGAGAGAACGATCGGGATCTCGCCCACGCAGGTTGGAGACGCATCCGGTGGTCCGGTCTGCAGGTGTACTTGAATTCAGGAGGTGCGGGGCTCCGCCCCGCGAAAAGCTCAGCTGAAGCGACGACGCTCGGTGACGTCGACCTGCATCAGCTTTCCGTCATGCACAGTCAGCTGGATCACGCCGAACCGAAGCCGGTCGAGCGCTTCGACAACGACACGAAGGTGTTCCGGCAGGTCGGTATGGTTGATGGCGGACTGAAGGCGTTCGATCGTACCCATAAGGCCTCTCCGGCTGTACCACGGCGGATGTGCCGTGCCGCCCTCATATTGTCAACTAAAACGGTTGACAATCACAAAGCGGCGAACGGTGCGAAATTTAGCGCTGAGGGGCCGAAAGCAATTCTTCCTCGTCATCATCGAACGGCGGCACAGGTTCGATGTGGTCGGACAGCCGCACCGAATCGAGGATTTCCGCGGTGCGGTCGCGAACCTGCAGCATCAGCGCCCGCGTCCGACATTCCCCCTCGTCGAGACAATGCTTGCACTTCTCGTGCGCGAAGCGGCTCGCGCACGGCACGAGCGCCAGCGAGCCGCGCATGACGCGAATCAGGTCGCCGTAGGTGATGTCGACCGGCGGCAGCGCCAGCCAGTACCCGCCGTCCTTGCCCCGCTGCGAGGCGACGATGCCGAAGCGGCCCAGCTCGGAAAGGATCGTCGTGAGAAACCCCGCCGGGATGTTCTGCTTCTCGACGATCTCGCTCAGCGGCACCGGCCCCTCGCCGTAGCGGTCGGCGAGGTGCTGCATGGCGCGGATGGCATACCGGGTCTTTTGCGACAGCATGAGTCATCCATGCCCTGCTGTGCTCCGCGCGACAACCTCATGGCTCGGGAAGCGCGCTCATGCGAGGGAGTCCATCTGCCGGGCCTCGATCGCATGCACGGCCTCGACACCCTGCTCGGCCTGGACCCTGAGCTTTTCGAGTGCGTTGCGACATGCCGTCGTCATCATCGCGACCTCCATCGCGATCGCAGGCTCCGCCAGGCGTGGAGCAAAGCTCGCGAAGACGCGCAGGGTGAGCACGCACGCGGTCTCGCCGGCAGGTTCGATGGTGTAGCGTTCGTGACTGGCGACGAGCTTGCCCGGAGGCGGCGTGATCTCGTTGTCGAAGGCGTATCGCGCACCGGGAACCGCCTCGGTGACGATCATCTCGAACACGTGGCCCGGAACGATATCCAGCGTCATCCGGAACCGGTCTGGCGACGTCCCGACCTGCTCGACCTTGTTGCCCAACGCCCGCTTCGCATTGCGCGGGTCGGCCCAGTCGAGCAACGCGTAGACTTCTGCCGCGGGCTTCTCGATCCGGACGCCGTAGCCGAACTCGAAAGGCACGGCCGGCTCTGCCCTGCGCTTCAGGAGGTCGAACATGCGAATTCCTCTCCCGCGAGAGAAGACCACAGAAGCCTTAAGCAATTGGGACACGAGCCGAAGGCGGGGGCTCGTTCGGATCGGTCCTAGAACGCCTGGCTCAGCCCGAAGCGGACCGTGAAGCCCAGCGGGTTCGCCGTGAACGGATCGAAGTTCTGGTCGAGGCGCGCGAACGGCGGATCCTCGTCGAGCAGGTTGACCAGCGCAAGCGACGCTCCGGTCCGCTCGAGCACTTGCCAGCGCCAGGTCAGGTCGAGCGTCGTGAAGCTGCCGACCTTCTTTCCCGCGGTCACGCTCGCGCCTGCCAGCGCGGACGCGTTCGGCCCGAACACATCGGCCCCGCGCTGGTCGGTGTAGCCGCCCACGTAATTCAGCTGCAGCCGCAGCGAATGGTCGCCGATCCCTCCCTGCAGCCAGGCCTGCCCCTTGAGCTGCGGCAGCGGATAGGCCGTCGTCTGGTAGTTGAGCAGCCCGGCGGCATCGAACGCCGGCTGCACGACGACACCCTCGACCACCACGTCGGCGACTTCGTACTCGATCACATAGCTGCCGGCGAAGCCGGCCTGCATCCGCGCTGCGCCGGCCTCGAAGTCGTAGCTCGCCTGGACGTCGAACCCGCTGGTGGAGACGTCGGCCGCGTTGAAGGCATAGGTCGCCACGCGCTGCACGTTGGCAACGCCGCAGATGCCGCCTGAGAACATGAACCGTGCCTGCAGTCCGGCATAGGCCGGGTTGCCGCAGTTCGCGGTCCCGCTCGCTCCGAACATGGCCGCGACCATCCCGCTGATCGGCTCGGATTCGATAGGCCCGTGGAAGTCGTAGCGCCACCAGTCCGCGCTGGCACGGAACCCGCCGCTGTCGATCAGCACCCCGGCGTTATAGGTCGTGGCGCTCTCGGGCTCGAGCTCCCGATTGCCGAGCACGTCGACCGCGCGGAAGGCGCCGCCGATGAAGGTCAGGATGACGAGGTCCGAATAGAGGTTCTGGGGCGGCGGCCCGCGGAAGGTGGTCCCCGCCCCGCCGCGAAGTGCGAGCCAGTCGGTCAACTCTATGCGCAGGCGCGCCTGCGGGTCGAAGGTGGAGCCGACCGACCCACCGTAGTCCTCGTAGCGCGCCGAGAGCTGCGCCTGTATGCGCTCGCCGATCGGGACCTGCAGCTCGGCGAACAGCGCCCAGACGTCCTCGCTGACGTCGGCGTTGCGGTTCGAGCCGAGAAACCCGATCGGCCCCGTTTCGGGCGAGCATGTCGCCGCCGGATCGAGGATCGAGCCGGCGCAGGGATAGGCATCGAGATTATTGGTCGCGCCGTAGGTCCGCGCGTAGCGGTCATGCCGGTACTGCGCGCCGAGCGCGAAATCGATCTCGCCACCGCCGAGATCGATCCCCGTAGAACCGGAGAGCACGAGCTCGCCGACCCACTGCTGCGTGTTCGCCTTGCGCTGGATGATCGTATAAAAATCATCGACCACTGAGGCGTCGTTGATCAGCCCCGCTCCGGGGGTCAGGTCGAACCCCAGCGGGTTGCTGACACCCGCGTAGTTCGGATTGGCCTGGCCGGTGATGGTGTTAGCGGCGATCCCGGTCGAGAAGGGATTGAAGAAGTGGCAGCCGCCGGTACCCGCGACCGCCGCGAGTTGCGCCGGGGTCATCCCCGCGCGCGATTGCGGCGTCGCATAGGGGCAATCCTCGCCGCCGAAGCCGGCCAGTGCGTTCTGCAGCCGGTCGACGAAGCTGTCGCCGCCTTCGAAATATCGGTCGTATTCCGAGTAGGTCAGCCCTGCGACGAGGTCGAGCGAGCGTCCGAGATCGACTGCCAGCTCCCCGGTGAGCTGGTACATGTCGGAGCTGCGCGGCAGCACCGCGGTCTGCCGCGCGTTGTCGAACATTGGATTGCCGCCGAGCAGCACCGGTCGAAAGCGCACCGGGTAGGCCAGCGCCGGCGCCAGCGGGACACCGTTCGCGTCGGTCGCGCATCCCGAGTCCGCGCCGAAACGCGCGCAGTAGTCGATCAGCGCCGGCGCGTACTGCGGGATCACGAACAGCCCGCTGCCCCCGAACGCCGCAGCCTCGGAAGGTGGGATAGTGGGCAGGTAGCTCGGGCTTGTGGTCAGTACCGTCTCGGTCCGGCCGTAGAGCCCGGTTACGCGCATCTCGGCCGTATCGGACAGCTCCACCGCCACATCGGCGAACAGCTGCCAGCGATCCTCGGGTTCGACGAGGTTGGTGAAGCCGAGATACTGGACCTGGCACAGGTCGGCCGCGGACCCGGGTAGCGAACGGAACCCGCCCACCCCTTCGCATCCGTTGTCGGCGTTAAAGCTCACGCCGTTGAGTGTCGCATCGAAGTCGAAATTGCCCGGCGCGCCGCCGCCGGTCCACCCGCCCTGCGGGTTCTGGGCATAGTCGAGTACGCCGTAGGAGCGATCGAGAGCGGTCAGCTCGCTGCGGTGCTGGTAGCCGCCCGAGACGAACAGCCGCGCCGGCCCCAAGTCGCCGCCCCACGACAGCGCGGCATTCCAGTCGCCGTCAGAGCCGTCGACCCAGCGATAGTCGCCGGCGGCGAGGAACCCGTTCTGGTCGGTGCGGGTGATGAAGTTGACCACCCCCGCGATCGCGTCGGAGCCGTAAGTCGCCGCCGCGCCGTCCTTGAGCACCTCGATCCGGCCTATCGCCGCCGTCGGAAACAGGTTTACGTCGACCAGCGGCAGGTTGCCCTGCCCGCTCGCGACCACGCGCCGGCCGTTGAGCAGCACCAGCGTCCGCTGCGGCCCGAGACCGCGCAGGTTGACCGAGGCCGTGCCCTCGCTGAACTGGCTGCGGGTGTCGAACTGGGTGGCGTCGCCGATCACCCCTGCCGAGGCCGCCAGCCGCTTGGTCAGCTCGAGCATCGTCGGCGAGCCCTGCGCGGCGAGCTCCTCCGCGTCGATCACCTCGACCGGTGCAGGCGCATCCTCGCGCGAGCCGGCAATCAGCGAGCCGGTGACGACGATCGGGCGCTCGTCCTCGGCCGATCCCTCGGCCATGGCCGGCGCGGCGCCCAGCAGCGCTATCGCCAGGGCCGACCCGGATGCGGCCCTCAGTGCGCGTGCCCTTTGCAACACGACCCCCTTTGTTCGGCGCCGCGTTAGCGCCCCCGATGACCCACCGCAATTGCGTTAACTTGTGTCCGCGTGTATAGCGCGCGCTCGCGCCCCGGCCCGAGCAACCTGGCTCAGCCGGGGCTCTCTATTTGACCTCCAGCAAGGTGCCGCCATGTCCCGCCGCCGCCAGCTTTACGAAGGCAAGGCCAAGATCCTCTACGAAGGCCCCGAGCCCGGCACGATCATCCAGTATTTCAAGGACGACGCGACCGCGTTCAACGCGCAGAAGAAAGGCACGATCAACGGCAAGGGGGTGATCAACAACCGCATCTCCGAGCACGTCTTTCTGCGGCTTGCCCACATCGGCATCCCGACTCACTTCATCCGCCGCCTGAACATGCGCGAGCAGCTCGTGCGCCAGGTCGAGATCATCCCGCTCGAGGTGGTCGTGCGCAACGTCGCCGCGGGCTCGCTATCCAAGCGTCTCGGCCTCGAAGAAGGCGAGCCGCTGCCGCACACGCTGATCGAGTACTACCTGAAGAGCGACGAGCTGCAGGACCCGATGGTCGCCGAGGAGCACATCGCCTGCTTCGGCTGGGCCAGCAACGACGAGATGCAGGACATCGCCGCGATGGCGATCCGCATCAACGACTTCATGTGCGGCATGTTCGCTGCGATCGGCATCCGCCTGATCGACTTCAAGCTCGAGTTCGGCCGCATCTGGGACCAGGACAACTACAGCCGGGTGATCCTCGCCGACGAAATCAGCCCCGACAACTGCCGGCTGTGGGACATGACCAGCGGCGAGAAGCTCGACAAGGACCGCTTCCGCCGCGGCCTCGGCGGCGAGGAGGAGGCCTACCAGGAAGTCGCCCGCCGTCTCGGCCTGCTCAACGAGGACGCCGGCCCCGGCGAGGTGTTCGACATGTCCGCACACCGTGCCAAGCTGCGCACCGGACCCAAGCCGAAGAAGTAGGCCGCTCGCCGCCCGCCAATGCGTCAATAATAGTAGATCCTGCGCGCCTTGCGCCGGCGCTGGCGCTGGCGGCGACGCAGGCGCGCGACCCAAACGATGGCGGCCAGCGCCAGCAGGACAATCATGGCATAGGCAACGAGCAGGCGCAGTTCCATCCGGCAACTCCACGGCCCCCGCTGGTCAAGTTAGCGTCTCGCGCTGCTAAATGTTTCGTGTTGCGGCGAAATGTTGCTTGGTTTCGGCGGCCGGTGCCCGGTCGTCGGACTTCCCGCCTGGGGCCCGGCCGGGTCGTGGGACCGTTGTGCGGAACCCAGGAGAGTTGTCTCGCGAGACCGGCGATGACCAGGCGTTGCTCGAGGTCCGCCAGTCCCGCCTCGACGGGCCATTGCCCGTTAAGTCCCGATCGGCCACACAGCGGTCGATGATCCTTCGTGCCCTGCTGTCTGCCTTCCTTCTCGCGCTCGGGTTGCCTGCCCTGGCCCAGCCGGCCCCGGTGCAGCCGCATCACGAATGGCCGTTCGACAAGAGCGACCTGCCGCCCGATCCCGCCTACCGCTTCGGCCGGCTCGACAACGGAATGCGCTACGTGATCCGGCCGAACGCGACGCCCAAGGGCACGGCGATGGTGCAGTTCTGGGTGGATGCGGGCTCTCTCGCCGAGACCGATGAGGAGCTCGGCTACGCGCACTTCATCGAACACATGGCGTTCAACGGCTCGACCCGCATTCCCGAGGGCGAGATGGTCCGCCTGCTCGAGCGCGAAGGGCTGGCTTTCGGGGCGGATACCAACGCGAGTACCAATTACGACGTCACGCTCTACAGGCTCGACCTGCCGCGCAACGACCCCGGCCTGCTCGACACCGCGCTGATGATCATGCGCGAGACAGCCAGCGAACTGAGCTTCAATCCTGCGGCAGTCGAGCGCGAGAAAGGCGTCGTGCTGTCGGAGAAGCGGGTGCGCGACACCTACGAGCTGCGCAACTACCTCGACAGCATCGCCTTCTTCTATCCGGGCGCGCGCTTCGTCCATCGCCTGCCGATCGGCACCGTCGAGACGCTGCGGGCGGCGACCAGCGAGAAGCTGCGGGCGCTCTACGAGCGCATCTACCGCCCCGAGAACACGGCGGTGATCGTGGTGGGCGACTTCGATCCCGATCTCGTCGAAGCAAAGATCCGCGAACACTTTGCCGGCTGGAACCCTGCGCCGATCCATCCCGCGATCGACGCCGGCCCGATCCTGTTCGATCACCAGGGCGAAACCGACGTGTTCGTCGATCCGGCGCTCGACGAGCAGATCACCATCTCGCGTCATGGCCCGTGGCTCGATCACACCGATACCGTCGCCTGGCGCCAGAAGAACGTCCGCCGGCAACTCGGTTACGGGATCATAAACCGCCGATTCCAGCGCCTCGCGCGACAGGAAGACCCGCCGTTCCGCGGGGCTGCGCTGGGTACGGCGGAAGTTTACGAGACAGCCCGCACGACCAACCTCGTGGTGCTCGCCGCCGACGGAGACTGGAAACGCGCGCTCGCCGCCGCGCAGGCCGAATACCGCCGCGCGCTCGAATACGGCTTCACCGAGGCCGAGGTCGCCGAGCAGGTCGCCAACCTGCGCACCGCGCTCGAGAACAACGCCGCCGGCGCGGCAACCCGCCCCAATTCGAGCTTCATCACCGGCGCGATCACGCTGCTCGACGAAGGCCAGGTGCCGACCACGCCCGAGAGCGCCCTGCAGCGCTTCCTCGATCACCTGCCCGATATCACCCCCGAGAGCGTGCTCGAGGCGCTGCGCGAGGAACTGGTCCCGCTCGACAACCCGCTGATCCGCTTCGAGGGCCGCACGCCGCCGGAAGGCGGCGCCGACGCGTTGCGCGCGGCCTGGGATGCCGGGATGGCCGAGCCGATCGACGCCCCGGAAGACGGGTCGCTGACCGAGTGGGCCTATACCGACTTCGGCGAACCGGGCACGATCGTCTCGGACGAAACCGAGCCCGTGCTCGGGGTGCGCAAGCTGGTCTTCTCCAACGGCCTCAGGGTCAATCTCAAGAAGACCGACCTGCAGCGCGACCGCATCTCGGTCGAGCTCAACATCGACGGCGGGCAGATGCTCAACACCCGCGAGGACCCGCTCGCCACCGCAATGGACAGCGCGCTCCCGCTCGGCGGCCTCGGCAAGCATCCGCTCGACGAGCTGCAGACGATCCTCGCCGGCAACTCGGTCGGCTTCGCATTCGACGCGGATGCGGAGACTTTCGAGCTCGCCTCGCAGACCACTCCGCGCGATCTCGAGCTCCAGCTCCAGCTGCTCGCGGCGGCGGTCAGCGATCCGGGCTTCCGGCGCGAAGGCGAGGCGCAGTACAGGCGCAACATCGAGAACTTCTTCGCCAGCCGCGACGCGACTCCCGAAAGCGCGCTCAGCAACGCCGCGGGCGGGATCATCTCCGACAACGACCCGCGCTTCACGATCCAGCCGAAGGAAGCCTACCTCGGTCTCACCTTCGAGAAACTGAAGAAGGACATCGGCGACCGCCTGGCCAACGGCGCGCTCGAGCTGGCGCTGGTCGGGGACTTCGAAGAGGACGTGGCGCTCGACCTGATCGCCCGCACGCTCGGGGCGCTTCCCCCGCGCGAGCGCGAGTTCCGCGACTACGCCGACAACCGCCAGCGCAGTTTCACCTCCGACCGCAGCCGGCGCATCGTGTACCACGATGGCGCCCCGAACCAGGCCATCGTGCGCTTCAGCTGGCCGACCCGGGACGACAGCGACTTCGACGACGAACTGCGGCTCGAGCTCCTCGAGCGGGTCATGCGCCTCGAACTGCTCGACAAGCTGCGCGAGGAGCTTGGCCAGACCTACTCGCCGGGAGTCAGCGCGACGGCGTCCGACGTCTATCCGGGGTGGGGCGTGTTCACGATCACCGCGCCGGTCGACGTCGACGACGTCGACGCCGCGCGGGAGGCCACGCTCGAAACGGTCGCCTCGCTGATCGCGCGGCCGGTCGACGACGACGAGCTCCGGCGCGCCCGCCAGCCGATGCTCGAGGCCTATGACAACGCGCTCAAGACCAACCGGGGCTGGATGAACCTCGTCGAGCGCGCCCAGCGCCGGCCGGATCGCATCGGACGCTTTGCCAGCGGAAAGGAGCGCCTAGCCGCGCTGACCGCGGAGGACGTGCGGGAGATCGCCGAGCGATACCTGAAGCCCGAAGAGCGGCTCGAGATCGTGGTCCTGCCGCGGCCGCGATCCGAGTAGCCCGACAGTCTAGCCGTCGGCGCGAAGCTGCCAGTCCCAGCCGAGCGGATCGCCGTCCATCACCTCGATGCCTTTCGCGACGAGCTCGTCGCGAATCGCGTCGGAGGTGGCGAAATCCTTCTCGGCCCGTGCGGCCTTGCGGCGAGCGAGTGCGTCCTCGATCTCGGCTTCGGAGACCGCCGCGTCCTTCGGCCGCAGGCGCAGGTCGGCGCGGGTCAGCGAAAGGAGGCCGAGCCCCAGCACCGAATCCATCATCCCGACCGCCGCCAGCACCTCGCGCGGCGGCATCTTCTTGAGCGACAGCAGGTCCTCGAGCACGGTGAGCGCCTGCGGGGTCCCGAGGTCGTCAGAGATCGCCTGGTCGAACCGCACGACCAGCGGGCGCAGCGTGCCGCCGACTTCGTCGACTGCCGTGTCGAGCGTCCAGCCGCCCTCCGGCTCCGCGATCGGTGCGTCGCCCTTCTCAGCCAGCCGCGCGCGGGCCGCCTCGACCGCCATGACCAGCCGCTTGAGCCGCACGAGCGCCGCGCCGAGTCCGTCCCACGAAAACTCGAGCTCGCTGCGGTAGTGCGCCTGCAGGCACATCATCCGGTAGGCGAGTGGGTGGTAGCCCTTGTCGATCAGCAGCTGCAGCCGCAGGAACTCGCCCGCCGACTTGCTCATCTTGCCCGAGCGCTCGACGAGGAAGTTGTTGTGCATCCACACCCGAGCGCCGCTGTTCGCCGGCTCATCGAGCCCATTCGTGCAGCAATAGGCCTGGTTCTGGGCGATCTCGTTCGGGTGGTGGATCTCGCGGTGGTCGATCCCGCCGGTGTGGATGTCGAACGGAAAACCGAGCAGCTGCCCGCTCATCACCGAGCATTCGAGGTGCCACCCGGGCGCCCCGCGGCCCCACGGCGAGTCCCACTCCATCTGCCGCGTCTCGCCCGGCGGGGTCTTGCGCCAGATCGCGAAGTCGGCCGCATTGCGCTTGCCCTCGACCGCCTCGATCCGGCCCTCGCCTTCCTCGGTGTGGGCACGCGCCAGCCGGCCGTAATCGGCCACCGTCGAGACGTCGAAGTAGAGCCCGCTGTCGAGTTCGTAGCAGTGCTTGTCGGCGATCGACCTGGCGAACTCGATCATCGCCGGGACGTAGTCGGTGGCGATCGACCAGTGCGCCGGCTGGCGGATGTTGAGCGCCTTGATGTCCGCCCAGTACGCCTCGGTATAGTGCCGCGCGATATCCCAGATCGACTGAGCCCGCTCGGCCGCCGCCTTCTCCAGCTTGTCCTCGCCCGCATCGGCGTCGTCAGTCAGGTGCCCGACGTCGGTGATGTTGATCACATGGGTGAGCCGATGCCCCTTCCAGCTCAGCGTCCGCCCGAGCACGTCGGCGAACACATAGGCGCGCATGTTGCCGATATGCGGGTAATTGTAGACCGTCGGCCCGCACGTATAGACCCGCGCCTCCCCCGGATGGATCGGATGGAACGTTTCGGTCTCGCGAGTCAGCGAGTTGAACAGGCGGAGCGGGGCGGTCATTGCGCGAGGCAATACGAGCGGCTAGCTTTCGGTCAAGCGAGTGAACAGGAAGGCCGATGATTTCGTTGCCGAGATCGATCGCAGCTTTAGCGCTGCTCTGCGCGAGTTCGGCCTATGCCCAATCCGATGAACCGATCGTCGATCTTGGCGGTGCACAGCTTCAGTCCGACCCCTGGTACACATACCGCGACTACCCGCGAATCGTGTTGAGCTATGGGCTCACCGGTCGTGTGGTGGTTGCCTTCGACATTACGGAGAAAGGCCGGGCGACCAACTGCCAGGTCGTCGAGCCCGGGTGGCATCGCGAGTTGGACAGAGCTGCCTGCCGCCTGCTCCAGCGAAAAGCTCGTTTCGTACCTGCCACCGACGATGGCGTGCCTATCGCCACCAAGGGCCGGCTCAGCATCGACTTCTGAAGCACTTGCTCGGCACGGCGGCGTAACGCGCGATGGCCGCTGTTCACTCCACCTCGAACAACCCGGCCAACTGCTCGATGATCGTCCCGCCGAGCTGCTCCACGTCCATGATCGTCACCGCGCGTTTGTAGTAGCGCGTCACGTCGTGGCCGATGCCGATCGCGACGAGCTGGACCGGGCTCTGCTTCTCGATCCACTCGATCACCTTGCGGAGGTGCGTCTCGAGGTAGCCCGCCGAGTTCACGCTGAGCGTCGAATCGTCGACCGGCGCCCCGTCGCTGATCACCATCAGGATGCGGCGGTCCTCGGGCCTCGCCAGCAGGCGGTTGTGGGCCCAGATCAGCGCCTCGCCGTCGATGTTCTCCTTGAGCAGCCCCTCGCGCATCATCAGCCCGAGGCTCTTGCGCGCGCGGCGGTAAGGCTCGTCGGCCTTCTTGTAGATGATGTGCCTGAGGTCGTTGAGCCGCCCCGGCTGCGCCGGCTTGCCGCTCGCCAGCCACTTCTCGCGCGACTGCCCGCCCTTCCACGCGCGGGTGGTGAAGCCGAGTATCTCGACCTTCACGCCGCAGCGCTCGAGCGTGCGCGCCAGGATATCGGCGCTGATCGCGGCGATCGAAATCGGCCGCCCGCGCATCGAGCCCGAATTGTCGATCAGCAGCGTGACGACGGTGTCCTTGAACTCCTGGTCGCGCTCGATCTTGTAGCTCAGCGAATGGCCGGGGCTGACCACCACGCGCGCGAGCCGCGCGGCGTCGAGCAGGCCTTCTTCCTGGTCGAAGTCCCATGCCCGGTTCTGCTGCGCCATCAGTCGCCGTTGCAGCCGGTTTGCGAGCCGCGTGACCACGCCCTGCAAGCCGGTCAGCTGGCTGTCGAGATAGGCGCGCAGGCGATCGAGCTCCTCGAAGTCGCACAACTCGGTCGCCTCTACGATCTCGTCGAACTCGTCGGTGAAGACCTTGTAGTCGAACGTTTCGGGCAGGTCGGTCCACGGGCGGTTAGGGCGCACGGGCATCATGCCCTCCTCGCCCTCGTCGCCGGGCTCGCCCTCGCTCATCTCGGTCTCGGCCTCGACCTCCTCGCCGGTCTCCTCCTCGCCGTCGCCGTCGCTGCTGTCGCCGGGAACCTGCTCCTGCCGCAGGTCCTGGTTGCCGGCCTCGTCGTCCTCGCCCTTCTCGTCGTCTTCGCCGCCGCCCTCGCCCTCGCCGTCTTCCTCGTCGCCCCCCTCCTCGGTCGGCGCGGCCTCTACCAGCTCGAGGTGGCGCAACATGTCGATCGCCAGCGACTGGAACGCCTGCTGGTCGTCGATCGTCAGCGCGAGCCGTTCGAAGTCGTCGCCGGTGCGGCTCTCGACGTACTCGCGCACCAGCTCGACACCCTCGCGCGCGGCTTCGGGCACCGGCTGGCCGGTCAGCTCCTCGCGCAGCATCAGCGCGAGCGCGGTCTGGATCGGGACTTCGGCCGCGTTCGCCGCGCGCACGATCGGATCGGAGGCCGTGCGCAGCTCGGTCGCCGCGGCGAGGTTCTCGCGCATGCCCGCATAGTTGTTCTCGCCGAGCGCCTCGTAGCGCACGCGTTCGATCGCGTCGTAGCAGGCGCGCGCCTCGGGCTCGGCGGGCATGCCGCGCCGGTGGAGCGCCTCGTCGTGGTGGCGCAGCCTGAGCGCGAAGCTGTCGGCGAACCCGCGCGCCTCGGCGGCCTGGTCGCGCGGCAGGGCGCGGCCCGGCATCGGCACGCGCAGCGACTTGCCCTGCACTGCCGGAGCCTCGGAAGTCCACGCGACCTCGGCCTCGGGATCGTGCCCGATCGCCCGCGCGGCGCCGGTCAGCGCGGTCCTGAAGCGGTCGAGAGGGGATTCGTCGGCCATGTCTCGGTTGCAGTGCACGAAAGTACGCGTTGCGGCGGTATAGGGGCCCGTGGGCCGCGCACAACCGCCTTTTCCGCCTCAGCGCCGCGGATTCGCCGTCCCCTTCCCTTCCCCGGCCATTCGCCCTAATCGATGGAAAGGCTTACGGAGGACGCCCGATGCAAATCGTCCGCACGATCGTCTGGGTGCTGCTGCTCGTCGCCCTGCTGATCTTCTCGATCTACAACTGGAACCCGGTCCAGGTGAAGATCTGGGAAGGACTGGTGCTCGAGACCAAGATCCCGGCGCTCGTGGTCGTCTCGCTGCTGCTCGGGCTGGTGCCTATGTGGCTGCTCCACCGGGTGAGCCAGTGGTACTACAAGCGCCGCCTCGGCTCGCTCGAGAATGCCGCCCGCGCCGCGGCAATGGCACCCGCCCCGGCCCCGCCGTCCCCGGCGGCCAGCCCGGCACCCGAAGAGCTCCGCGTCGAAATGCCGCCTCCCGCCTCCGCAGCGCCGCCAGCCGCCGACACGCCTCCTCCAGCCGAACCGGACCCCCTCAAGCCGTGACCAACCCGATCTACCTTGCGCTCGACCTGCCCAAGCTCGAAGCGGCCAGGGCGATGGCCGAGAAGGTCAAGGCGCACGTCGGCGGGTTCAAGCTCGGGCTCGAGTTCTTCTGCGCCCACGGCCACCACGGCGTCCACGAGATTGCCCACGTCGGGCTGCCGATCTTCCTCGACCTCAAGCTGCACGACATTCCCAACACCGTTGCCGGGGCGATGCAGGCCATCCACGTCCTCGAACCGGCGATCGTCACCGTCCACGCGAGCGGCGGGCGGGCGATGATGGAAGACGCCAAGGCCGCGGCGGCGCTCGGCACCAAGGTCGTCGCAGTGACGATGCTGACCAGCCTTGACGAACGCGACCTCAGGCGCACCGGCGTCGAAGGCAGCGCTCACGACCAGGTCCTGCGGCTCGCCGAGCTGGCCCATGCCGCCGGGCTCGACGGAGTGGTCTGCTCGGGGCACGAGGTGGCCGCCGTCCGCCGCCAGTGGAAGGACGGGTTCTTCGTCGTCCCCGGCTTGCGCCTCAATGGCGCCTCGGGCGACCAGAAGCGGGTCGTCACCCCGCGCCAGGCGCGCGACGATGGCGCCAGCGTGCTCGTCGTTGGGCGCCCGATCACCCGCGCCGAGGAGCCCGTCGCGGCCGCCCGGGCGATCGAGGCGACGCTCTAACGGCCTCTCGACTTGGCGACAATTCGCTCTAAGTGCGCCGCATGTCCGAACGCCTGATCAAGATCTGCGGCCTGAGCACGCCCGAGACGGTCGATGCCGCCGTCGCCGCTGGTGCGACGCACATCGGCCTTGTCCATTACCCGCCGAGCCCGCGACACGTCACGCTCGAACAGGCGGCCGCGCTGCGGGCGCGCACGCCGAACCGGGTCAAGATCGTGCTGCTGCTGGTCAACGAGCAGCCCCAGCCGACCGCGCTGGCAATCCAGGCGGTCAAGCCCGACGTGGTCCAGTTCCACGGCAGCGAGACGCCCGAATGGCTGGCGCTGCTCAAGCAGAACACCCCGCTGGAGATCTGGAAGGCGATCGGTGTCAGCGGGATCGACAACCTCGAGCGCGCGCAGCGCTACAAGGACGCGGCGCATCGCCTGCTCTACGACGCCCCGGCGAAGAAACTGCCCGGCGGCACCGGCCTCGCGTTCGACTGGTCGCTGCTCGCGCAGTTCAGGCACACAATGCCGTGGGGCCTCGCCGGCGGCCTCACGCCGGACAACGTCGCCGAGGCGATCCGCACGACGGGAGCGGAGCTGGTCGATGCGTCCTCGGGCCTCGAAAGCGCGCCGGGCGTCAAGGACATCGCGAAGATCGAGGCCTTCTGCCGCGCCGCGCGCGAGGCATGAAAAAGGGCGGCCCGTCGCCGGGCCGCCCTCGAATGGTCTCGCAGTCCGATCAGAAACCGTAAGACAGCGACAGCGCCGCCTGGTTGTTGATCACGTCCTGCTCGTAATTGAACTGGCTGACCTCGGCGCGGAGCGAGAGGTTCTGGTTCAGCGCGGTCTGCACGCCGACGCCGTAGCGCACGCCGTCACCCCAGTCGCTGACGTTGTTCACCGACACGCGATTGCGCGCGTAGCCGCCGCGAACGAACAGCGCCGTGCTGTTGTTCAGCTTGTAGCCGAGACGGGCGCCGATGCCCCAGCCCCAGTCGGCCTCGACCTCGGTGGTCGCGTCCTCGTAGTCGGCCGAGTTCACGTCGACGTTCGCTTCGATGCCGATGAAGCTGCTCTTGCCGAGCGCGATGTCGTAGCCGGCGAACGCGGTCGCGCCGAGGCCCGAGACACCGAGACCTTCGGCGTTGCCCGAACCCTGGACGTTATCGAGCGTGACGCCCAGACCGACGTAAGGGCCGGCGAAATCTTCCGCCATGGCGGGGGTTGCGAACGCAGCCGAAGCGGCCAGCGCGAGAACAAACTTAC
>CALCBC010000114.1 GCA_937898525.1 uncultured Sphingomonadales bacterium | reverse complement strand
GTCGCCAGCGCGGTGCGGAAGGCGACTTCGCCGGTGAACTTGTCGGTCACCTCGAGGTCGGTGTTGGGCTGCACCGGCTTGTTGTTAAGGTAGAGCGGATAGGTGTCCTTGAGCTTCATCACAGTCTCCCCCCTCCCGCTTTCGGGAGGGGCCGGGGTGGGTCAGTGCGAGGGTGGAACAGGCCCACCCAACCCCTCCCGCAAGCGGGAGGGGACCTGGTCAGAGCGCCTTCGACAGCTCCTTGATGTCGCGGTTCAGGATCTGGTCGTTCTCCGAATAGTCGACCGGACAGTCGATCAGGTGCACGCCCGCCGAATCGCGACACATCGCCAGCAGCTCGCGCAAGTGATCGCTGCTCTCCGCCCGATGACCGCTCGCGCCGTAGCTCTCCGCGTAGGCGACGAAGTCCGGGTTGCCGTAAGTCAGTCCCCAGTCGTCAAAGCCCATGTTGGCCTGCTTCCAGCGGATCATGCCGTAGGCATCGTCGCGCAGGACCAGCACCGTCAGGTTGAGGCCGAGGCGGACCGCGGTCTCCATCTCCTGGCTGTTCATCATGAACCCGCCGTCGCCGCAGATCGCCATGACCTTGCGATCCGGATACAGCATCGCGCTCATCATCGCGCTGGGCAGCCCGGCGCCCATCGTTGCCAGCGCGTTGTCGAGCAGTACGGTGTTCGGCAGGTAGGCAGTGTAGCCGCGCGCGAACCAGATCTTGTAGACGCCGTTGTCGAGGCAGATGATCCCGTCCTCGGGCATGCACTCGCGCACCTGCTGGACGAGATGCGGCGGGAAGATCGGGAAGCGCGCGTCGGCGGCAAGCTTCGCGGTGTGCTCGACCTCGGCGCGGCGGTAGGCGAGCATCCGCTCGAAGCTCCACTTGCCCTGCGGGACGATGTCTTCCTTCATCTGCCAGATCGCGTTGGCGATGTCGCCGATCACCTCGATCTGCGGGAAGTAGACCGGATCGACCTCGGCGGTCTTGGTCGAGACGTGGATCACCGTCGGCGGGCTGTCGTCGCCGCGCGCGCCTTCACGGTCGTTGGTCATGAAGAACGGCGGCTTCTCGATCACGTCATGCCCGACATTGACGATCACGTCCGCGTCGGCGACCGCGCGATGGACGAAGTCGCCGGCCGAGAGCGCCGCGCAGCCGAGGAACAGCGGGTGGCGCTCGTCGATCACCCCCTTGCCGAGCTGGGTGGTAAGGAACGGGATGC
The DNA here is from genome assembly GCA_937898525.1 of uncultured Sphingomonadales bacterium. Lineage (GTDB taxonomy): Bacteria > Pseudomonadota > Alphaproteobacteria > Sphingomonadales > Sphingomonadaceae > Croceibacterium_A. The sequence goes on along the minus strand of CALCBC010000114.1, from coordinate 15,412 downwards.
CGGTCTTCTCGACGAACTGGCGCAGCATCCGTCCGGTGATCTTGCGGTTCGCGCCGGCGCCGATCACCAGCAGCGGCGCCTTCGCCGCCTCGATCGCCTCGACCGCCTGGCGCACGGCCTTGGGCTCGGCCGAGGGACGCCGCGCGATCGAACGCGCGATCGGGCGAGAGGCGGTGCGCTCGTCGGCGACGTCCTCGGCCAGCTCGAGGTGGACCGCGCCGGGCTTCTCCTCCTCGGCCAGACGATAGGCCTCGCGCACCCGGCTCGGGATGTTGTCGGCCGAGGCGAGCTGGTGGGTGAACTTGGTGATCGGGTCCATCATCGCGACGACGTCGAGAATCTGGAACCGGCCCTGCTTCGACTTCTTGATCGGCTTCTGCCCGGTGATCATCAGCATCGGCATCCCGCCGAGCTGGGCGTAGGCGGCGGCGGTGACGAAGTTGGTCGCGCCCGGGCCGAGCGTCGCGAGGCACACGCCCGCCTTGCCGGTGTGCCGGCCGTAGGTCGCCGCCATGAACCCGGCTGCCTGCTCGTGCCGGGTGAGCACGAGCTTGATCTTCGACGAGCGTGACAGCGAGTCGAGGAAGTCGAGGTTCTCCTCTCCCGGCACGCCGAAGATGTACTCGCAGCCTTCCGCCTCGAGACACTCGATGAAGAGATCTGACGCTTTCTGAAGCTCGCCGCCGTCGGCCATCGGTTCGTCCCCCGAAACCTGCCGGAACGGTGCCTATCAAAGCGCGGCAGCAGAGTCTCGCTTCAATACCCGCGCGCGAGGTCGACCGCGGCTTCGAGCGGCTCGCCGGCACGGAAGCGCGCGCAGTTGCGCAGGAAGCGCTCAGCCGCACGGGACTGGCTCGCCGGTGTCGGGATGCCCGAGAGGTGCATAGTGATGTGCGCGTTGGGCAACGACCACAACGGATGATCCGGCGGCAGCGGCTCGGGATCGGTCAGGTCCAGCACCGCTGCGGCGATCCGCCGCTTGGTCAGCGCCTCGACCAGCGCGGGCTGGTCGACACAGTCGGCGCGCGCGAAATTGACCAGCACCGCGTCGGGCTTCATCGCCGCCAGCTCGGGTGCGCCGATCGCGCCCTTCGTCTCGGGCGTACCCGGGAGTGCCAGTACGATCCAGTCGAACGTGCCGATCTGGTGCCGCCACCCTCGCGGCCGGCTGCGCGAGACCGCGAGGACCTCGACGTCGAGCGCTTCGAGTGCGCGACCGATCGCTTGCCCGATCGCTCCGTAGCCGAGAATCAGCGCCCGACTGCCCGCGAGGTCGCGGATCCCGGGGGGTTCGGCCAGCCATTCGTGGCGGTCCTGGGCGCGAACCACCGCGGGGTAGTCCTTGGCCACGGCGAGCATCGTCATCACCGCGTATTCCGCCACCTGCCGCGCGGTCAGGCCCGTACCGCAGGTCACCGCGACGCCGCGCTCGGCGAGCTCGGCGAGCGGCAGCCAGTCGACTCCCGCATAGGACGAGTTCAGCCACCGCAGCCCCCGCGCAGCCGCGACCGCGGCCAGCGCCGGTGGTTTCTCGTGCAGGTCGAACCAGCCGATCTCCGCATCAGGTGCGAGCTGCACCAGCTCTTCGGGCGACGACCACCAGCGAACATCGAGCCAATCCGGCAGGCGGGCCTCGAGCAGCGGCCGGACTGAGTGAGGCAGGACGGCGACGGTCATCGGCGCTCCATGCCTGCGCATCGCATGGGTCGCAAGCAGCGGTGCCCTGCCCCTTGTCCGGCGGCGCCGCAATCGCCATAGGCTGCGGCGACTCCCCACTGCCAGCGCGAGGCCAGCCCCGATGAAGGTCCGTATCCACGTCAGCCTCAAGCCCGGAGTGCTCGATCCTCAGGGCCGCGCGGTTCACCACGCGCTCGAAGGGCTCGGCTTCTCGGGTATCGAGGACGTCCGCGTCGGTCGGCTGATCGAGCTCGACGTGGCCGACGGCACCAGCGACGCCGACCTCGACGCCATGTGTCGCCAGCTGCTCGCCAACCTCGTGATCGAGAACTACCGCATCGAGAAGCTGGAGACGGCCTGATGAGCTTCCGCGCCGCTGTCGTCACCTTTCCCGGTTCGAACTGCGACCGCGACATGGCGGTCGCGCTGGAAAAGGTTTCGGGCACCGCGCCACTGCGCGTCTGGCACGGCGATGCCGAGCTGCCCGAGCGGCTCGACTTCATCGCTCTGCCCGGCGGGTTCTCGTACGGCGACTATCTGCGCTCGGGCGCGATGGCCGCGCGCAGCCCGATCATGCAGGCGGTGGTCCGCGCCGCCGGCCGCGGCGTGCCGGTGCTCGGCGTATGCAACGGGTTCCAGGTGCTGACCGAGAGCGGCCTCCTGCCTGGCGCGCTGATGCGCAACGCCGGCCAGCGGTTCGTCTGCCGGATGGTGCCGCTGAAGGTCGAGACCAGCCAGTCGCTGTTCACGGCCGGCTACGAAGCCGGGCAGATCGTGCACTTCCCGGTCGCGCACCACGACGGCAACTACTTCGCCGACGATGAAACGCTCGACCGGCTGGAGGACGAGGGCCGCGTGGCGTTCCGTTACGCCGAGGACGTCAACGGCTCGCAGCGGGCGATTGCCGGCGTGCTCAACAAGACCGGGACGGTGCTCGGCATGATGCCGCATCCCGAGCGGGCGATCGAACCCGAGCTCGGCGGCAGCGACGGGCGGGCCCTGTTCGAAAGCGCGGTGCGGGGGCTGGTGCGGGCCTGAGCCCGTCGTCGCGGGCCGCTACGCGGCGGCGATCGCGCGGCCGTTGCGCTGGACCAGCTTGAGGGCGTCGGCGGCGTCCATCGGCCGACCGAAATAGTAGCCCTGGATCTTGTCGCAGCCCAGGCGGCGAATCAGCTGGACCTCCTCGACGGTCTCCACCCCTTCGGCGGTGGTGGTCATCTCGAGGCTCTGCGCCATCGCCACCACGGCGCGAATGATCGCCAGGCTTTCGCGGCTGCCCTGCGCCGCACCCTGGACGAAACTGCGGTCGACCTTGATCGTCGAGAACTTCAGCGCCCTCAGGTACCCGAGCGAGGAGTAGCCGGTGCCGAAGTCGTCGAGCGCGACCGAGCAGCCGAGGGCCATGATCTCCTCGAGCGTCTGCCGTGCAATCCGCGGGTCGCGCAGGAAGATGCTCTCGGTCACCTCGACCTCAAGCCGGTGCGCAGGCAACCCGCTGTCGGCGAGAGCGCGGACCACGTTGGCGGCAAAGCTCGGCTCGAGCAGTTGCTCGCCAGAGACATTGACCGCGACCTTGACATGCCCCGGCCATCGCGCCGCCTCGTGACAGGCCTCGCGCAGCACCCACTCGCCGATCGGAACGATCAGCCGGGTGTCCTCGGCCAGGGGGATGAACTTGCCAGGGCTGACGAACCCGTGCTCGGCGCTCTGCCAGCGGACCAGCGCCTCGAAGCTGACGACGTGCTCGCGCGCAGCGTCGACCACCGGCTGGAAGTGAAGGTGCAGTTCCTCCTTGCCGATCGCCTGGCGCAGGGCGCCCTCGAGCTTGCGCCGCTCCTCGACGTTGGCGTGAAGCGAGGGTTCGTAGCGGCAGTGCAGGCCGCCGCCCTCGTCCTTGGCCCGGTAGAGCGCGAGGTCGGCGTTGCGCATCAGCATCTCGACCGTCGCGCCGTCGCTCGGCCCGACCGCCGAGCCGACGCTCGCACCGACGAACAGCTTGTTGTTGTCGACCTCGTAGGGTTGCGACAGCACCTCGATCACGGATTCGGCCACACGGGCCACGCAGCCCGTCTCCGACGCATCGCGGATGACGATCGCGAACTCGTCGCCACCGAGCCGGCCGCACTGCTCGTTGGCGCTGCAGACCGACTTCAGCCGCTGCGACACCTGCGCCAGCAGCCGGTCGCCCACCTGGTGCCCCAGCGAATCGTTGACCTGCTTGAAGCGGTCGAGGTCGATCATCAGGAACGCGCACCGCGTGCGCCACTGCTCGGAATAGCGCATCGCTTCACCGAGAGCCTCGGTCAGCATCAGGCGGTTGGGCAGGCCGGTCAGCGTGTCGTAGCGCGCGAGGTAGGCGATCTTCTCGTCGGACTCGCGCTGTTCGGTAACGTCCGAGCCGACACCGCGGAAGCCGATGAAGTTGCCGCGATCGTCGAGCATCGGCGTGCCCGACAGTTCCCACCAGCGCCGCCCGGAATCGACCTCGACCTGGACCAGCAGGTTGGAGAAGCTCTCGCGCCGCTTCAGCCTTTCCGCGAGATCGTGCAAGCTCGGGGGAAACTGGCCGCTTTCCCACGCGCTGCCGGCGATCATCTGGATGAAGGAGGCGCCCTCGAGCGAGGCCGGCTCTCGGCCGAGGGCATAGGCAAAGCGCGGACTCGCCGCGCGGATCCGCCGGTTCGGGTCGATCTGCCAGAGCCAGTCGGCCTCGTTCTCCTGGAACTCGCGCAACAGCAGCGAGACGACCTCTTCCTTCTCGGCTACGCCGGCTTCGGCGATGCGGGCCGAAAGATAGACCCGCCCGGACTCGACCGCGGCGCTCATCGCGATGAAGGTGAAGACGGCCGACGCGCCGGCCAGCGGCAACTCGTCGACGAAAATGAAGGTCGCGGTGGCGGTGCCGCCGGTGATCAGTGCAAAGGCCACCCGGGCGATCGGTGCCGCCGGCAACGAGGCCGACGACCCGGCGAGAAGCATGGCGATGATCGACCATAGCGCGAAGTGGTCGGCACGCGTCCCGTAGCGGGCCGAACCGACGAGCGCCACGCCCCACACGAGCGCGCAGACCACTACCGCACCGAGCTGGCGCGCGTAGGCCTTGCGGGTCATGAGCCGGGGCTCGATGTCGGCAAACTCACGGTCGATCTGCGTCTGGCGCCACAGGGCGGCCAGCAGGGCGACAAGCCATACGGCCAGTGCGGCGATCGGAAGCTCGCCGATGAACAGCGTCGCGGCGACCAGCCCGGCGAGCGACTGCGAAGCGATCCGCAGTGGGGCAACCTTGTGAATCTCGGCGTACTGCAGCGCGCGCAGGCGCGACCAGTCGCCCTCGTCCGGGTTCCTGAGCCCGAGCACTTGCAGCGCCGACAGGCGCAGCGGCAGCGCCGGCAAGTCTGAGTGATTGCCCGTCACGGCGCCGCGATACCCCAGCAATGGTTAGGGCACGGTAAAGTTACCTAGTCCGGCCCCGATGCGTTCTCGGATCTCACCGGGACCTACTCGACCGTCACCGACTTTGCGAGGTTGCGCGGCTGATCGACGTCGGTGCCTTTCACGCAGGCCGTATGGTAGGCGAGCAACTGCACCGGCACGGCATACACGAGCGGCGCGATCAGCGGGTGGACCTGCGGCATCTCGATCGTGGCGAGGCAGCCTTCACCGGCCTCCGCCAGGCCGGACCTGTCGGAAATCAGCACGATCTTGCCCCCGCGGGCGCGCACTTCCTGCATGTTCGACACGGTCTTTTCGAACAGCGGCCCCGAAGGCGCGAGCACGATCACCGGGACGGCCTCGTCGATCAGCGCGATCGGCCCGTGCTTCATCTCCCCCGCTGCATAGCCCTCGGCGTGAATATAGCTGATCTCCTTCAGCTTGAGCGCGCCCTCGAGGGCTAGCGGAAAGTCCGCTCCGCGGCCCAGGTAGAGCACGTCGCGTGCCGGGGCGATGAGGTGCGCCATCGCCGCAATTTCCTCGTCGTGGTCGAGCGCGGCGTTGAGGCAGGCCGGGGCTTCCAGCAGGTGTCGGACGATCTCCGCCTCCTCGGCCCTGTCGATCCGCCCCTTCCTGACCGCGAAGTGGGCCGCGAGGGCCGCGAGGACGGCGAGCTGGCAGGTGAACGCCTTGGTCGAGGCGACGCCAATTTCCGGCCCGGCGTGGGTAGGCAGCAACAGGTCGGCCTCGCGAGCCATCGAGCTGGTCGGCACGTTGACCACGACCGCGATCGTCTGGCCTTCGGCGCGGCAATGCCTGAGCGCGGCGAGCGTATCTGCCGTCTCGCCACTCTGCGAAATGAACAGGGCAAGGCCGCCCGGCTCCATGACCGGCTCACGGTATCGGAACTCGCTGGCGAAATCGATGTCGACGGGAATGCGGGCAAACTGCTCGAACCAGTACTTGGCGACCATCCCGGCATAGTAGCTGGTCCCGCAGGCAACGATCGTGACGCGCCTGATCGCCGAGATATCGAAGCCCATCTGCGGCAGCGCGACCTGCATCTCGACCGGGCGCAGGTAGCTCCGCAGCGTCTGGGCGACGACCGTCGGCTGCTCGAAGATCTCCTTCTGCATGAAGTGACGGTAGTTGCCCCTCTCGATCGCCGCGGCCGAAGCGCCCGAGGTCGTGATCTCGCGTTCGACGGGCTTGTTGTCCTTGTCGAAGATCGTCGCACCGTCGCTGGTGATCACGACCCAGTCACCTTCTTCGAGATAGGCGATCTTCTGGGTCAGGGGTGCAAGCGCGAGCGCGTCCGAGCCGAGGTAGGTCTCGCCGTCGCCGTACCCGATCACCAGCGGCGAGCCGAGCCGAGCACCTATCAGCAGGTCCGGATGCGCGCGGAACGCGATCGCCAGCGCGAAGGCGCCGCGAAGCTCAGGCAGCACCGCCTTGACCGCGTCTTGCGGCGATTTGCCCGCTTCGACGTGCTCCGAGATGAGGTGCGCGACGATCTCGGTGTCGGTCTCACTTTCGAACCTGCGACCCCGGGCGATAAGGCTCTCGCGCAGCGGACGGAAGTTCTCGATGATCCCGTTGTGGACCAGCGCGACTTCGCCAGTGGCGTGCGGGTGCGCGTTGTTGGCGGTCGGGGCTCCGTGGGTTGCCCAACGGGTATGCGCAATCCCGACATTCCCGGGGGCAGGGTGCCGCTCAAGTTCGGACACCAGGTTGACGAGCTTCCCCTCTGCCCGTCGGCGGACCAGCTCGCCGTCGTGCAGCGTGCAGACGCCGGCGCTGTCGTAGCCGCGGTATTCCATCCGCCTGAGGCCGTCGACGAGGCGGCCCGCGACTGCTTCTTTGCCGACGATGCCGATGATTCCACACATGGTCCGAGGGATCCTTGGTCAGAGCAGGTAGGGAATGCGGATTCCGGGCATCGCCGCCGGGAAATCCCTGATGTTGCGGGTCACGAGAATGCCGCCGTGTTCCTGGGCCGAAGCCAGCACGAGTGCGGCGCCGAGCCCGATGCCGGGCTTTTCGTAACGCAGGTTGGCCGCGCGGCGGGCGATCTCGGGCGAGATCTCGCGGATCGAGAAGTTGGCGAGGAAGCGCTCGGTTTCCTCGCGCGCGGCGGGCGGCGCTTCGCCGAGGATCTCGAGCCAGCTGATCCGGCAAAGCCATGGCCGTTTGGCGCGACGCAATTCCGCGGCCGCCTTCAGGTGCCCCGAAAGAGCATCGACCACCACCCCGGTATCGAAATAGATCTCACTCATCTTCGCCGGGCTCCGGAGTCGAACGATCGAGCGTCACCCAGCCCGGGCGCACGGCTTCCTCGAACTCGTCGCCGTCGCGGCCTGCGCCATGCATCGTCCACAAGCCCAGGCCACGCTCCAGCCAGTCGACATTCGCAGCGCGATAGGCAGCCACGGCCTCGCGCAGCACCGAAGCGCGCGACCGGCCGCTCTCGGCAGCGACGCTGTCAAGCCAGGCAAGATCGTGATCGGGCAAGTCTATGAGGATTCGCGGCATGGCGATATCCTGATATCATATATTGATATCAATGCAAGCGGACCGCTACGGTGTCGTCTTGGATTCCGCCTTCTTCTTCCTCATCGCATCATGAAAACGGTCGGCCCAGCCGGGCTTGACCAGTTGCTCGGCGCGCACCAGCCGCAGCTCGCCGTCGGCCACGTCGCGGCTGACGGCGCTTCCGGCGGCGACGATCGCGTCGGCCCCGATCCTGACCGGCGCGATCAGCGCGCTGTTCGAGCCGACGAAAGCGCGCGGGCCGATCTCGGTCTTGTGCTTGAAGTAGCCGTCGTAGTTGCAGGTGATCGTGCCCGCGCCGATGTTCGCGCCCGCCCCCACGGTCGCGTCGCCGAGGTAGGTCAGGTGGTTGGCCTTGGCGCCCTCGCCGAGGACGGTATTCTTGATCTCCACGAAATTGCCGACTTTCGCCGAGGCTTCGAGCACGGTGCCGGAACGCAGGCGGGCGAATGGCCCGACGGAGGCCCCGCCCGCGATGCGAGCACCCTCGATGTGGCAGAACGCGTGGATTACCGCGCCGTTCTCGACTTCGACCCCGGGACCGAAGACGACGTAGGGCCCGACAGTGACGTCGCGGCCGAGGCGGGTATCCCAGCTGAAGGTGACCGTCTCGGGCGCAAGGAGTGTGGCTCCTTCGGCCATCGCCCGCGCCCGCCGCGCCTGCTGCCAGCGCGCTTCCGCCTGGGCGAGTTCGGCGCGCGAGTTGATCCCCGCGACCTCGTCCGGCTCGTCGGTAACGACGACCGCGCAGGTCAGGCCGTTCGAGATCGCGACGTTCACGATATCAGGCAGGTAATACTCGCCCTGGGCGTTGTCGTTGCGGACCTGCGCGAGCAGCTCGAACAGGGTTTCCGACCGCGCAGCGAGCATCCCCGAATTGCACAGCCGGCAGGCGCGCTGGCCCTCGTCGGCATCCTTGTGCTCGACCATCCAGGTGATCCGGTCGCCCGACGCGATGACCCGCCCGTACTGCAACGGATCATCCGGCTCGAACCCGAGCACCACCGCTTCGGGCCTGTCGGGCGCATTCAACCGCGCAACCAGCGATTTCATCGTCTCCGGACGGACGAGGGGCACATCGCCGTAGAGCACGAGCACGTCGCCCTCGAACCCTTCGAGCGCCGCCTCGGCCTGCTGGACGGCATGTCCGGTACCGAGTTGCGGCTCTTGCACGACGAAGTCCGCACGCCCGGCAAGCGCGGCTTCGAGCTGCTCGCGCGCGTCGCCGACGACGATCACCGTCCGCGCCGGCTCGAGCTCGCCGAGCGAGGCGAGCAGGTGCTCGATCATCGGCCTTCCGGCCAGCGGGTGGAGCACCTTGTGCCGGGCGCTCTTCATTCGCGTCCCCTTGCCCGCAGCGAGGATGATCGCGGCGAGCGGTCGGGCGGCAGGTTCGGCTTGCTCGGTCATTGCCCGGCACTTGCCATCATCCGGTTGCGGTTTCCAGATGCCTGCGCCAAGGGCTCCCCGGATGACTGCATTCCCGTTCGACATTGTCGGTTTCGACCTCGACGGCACGCTGGTCGATTCGAACCGCGACCTCGCCCCCGCGCTCAACCACGCGCTCACGGTCATCGGACGCCCGCGAGTGGCGCCCGAAAGCGTGCGCAACTTCGTCGGGGGCGGAACGCGGGCGATGCTGACACGCGCTCTCGAACATACCGGCGGGCCGCTCGACGAAGCTGACTTCGAGGCGGCGCTAGGCACCTTGCTCGAGTATTACGAGGCCCACATCGCCGACCACACGATCCCCTTCCCCGGCTGCCTCCAAGCGCTCGACGCGCTGCGTGAACGCGGCTGCAAGCTGGCGGTGATCACCAACAAGCTCGAGGTCTTCTCGCGCAAGCTCCTCGATGCTCTCGACCTGAGCCACAGGTTCGAGCTCGTGCTCGGGGGCGACACGCTCGGTCCGGGGCGAGCCAAGCCAGCGCCCGACATGATCGACACGGCGGTGCTGATGCTCGGCGGCGGGCGCTTCGCGATGGTCGGCGATTCGAGCTTCGACGTGCGAGCGGCGCGCAACGCCCGAGTCGCCGTCGTAGCGGTGAGCTTCGGCTACAACGACTTTCCGGCGGCCGAGCTCGGCGCGGACGCCGTTGTCGATCGCTACGACGACCTGATCGGCGCGCTCGAGCGCCTCTGATCGCGCGACGTGCCGGTTCGGCCTATTGGCCGAACCGCGCGTAACGGCAGGTCTCGGCAAGCACCGCAGCGGAAATCGGACTCGGGAAATGCAGCCCGACCGCGTTGTCGCGTATCCAGCGGACTTCGGCGAAGGCGTTGTGGTCCATCCACTTGAGCACGCAGACCGTGAACGCATGAGGCACGGGCAGCATAACGCTCGCGCCGTCTTCGGAAAGGTCCTCGAGCCGGACGGTCATGTGCCGCTCGAGCGTGATCAGCCGCGCCGGCATGCCCAGGCGAAACCGCGGCGCCTGGCGGCGGCAGATCCAGTGCTCGAGATGCGCGGTCTGTTCCATGCCGCACATGGTAGAGAGACGTGGTTAACACCGCGCTAAAGCCTACGCAAAGGCGCGTAGTCGGCGGCTACTCGCCTACGACTTTCAGCAATCGTCGTTCGAGCGGGGCCAGCACGCCGGCCAGCTCGTGGCCGCGCTTGAGAACCTGACCGTGCTCGCCGAACAGCGCCCACATTCCCTGGCGCTGGCGCAGCGCCGGGCGTTTTTCGAGCCGCCACTGCGGATGCTCAGCCGTGCGGCGGAATGCAGCGAACTCGGCGCAGTCGCGAGTGAAGCTCATCGCATAGTCGCGCCATTCGCCGGCCGCCACCATGCGCCCGTAAAGGTCGAGGATGCGCTGGAGCTCCGCGCGCTCGAAGCCGATCTGGCCCGCCTTCCGGTGCGTCGTTTGCTGGCTCGGAAACGGGACGACAGCACCTTCGCTCGACCCGGCCCGCATCAGCGCTTCGCGCTCCGCTTGCGGGCGGCCGGAGCCTCGGCAACCGCTTCGTCGCGCAGGCTCTCCTTGAGCGCCTCGAGCTCGGCGCGCAGCATGGCGATCTCGGCCTCGAGTTGCGTGACGCGCTCCGCCGAGGGCTCGCAGGGCTCGTCGCACGGCGTGCCGTAGGGGATGAACTCCTTGAGCCAGGTCTCCGCTGGGACCAGCGTGGACCGCGCCTTGAGGCCGATCATCGTTGCGCCCTCGGGGACGTCCTCGGTCACGACCGCGTTCGCACCGACGCGGGCGCGCTCGCCGATCGTGATCGGGCCGATGATCTGCGCGCCCGAGCCGATGATCACATTGTCCTTCAGCGTCGGGTGCCGCTTGCCGCCGACACCGTTGGTCGGATTGGTGCCGCCGAGCGTGACGCACTGGTAGATCGTCACGTTGTCGCCGATCTCGGCTGTCTCGCCGATGACCGTGAAACCGTGATCGATGAACAAGTGGCGGCCGATCTTCGCACCGGGATGGATATCGATCGCGGTGATCCAGCGACTGAAGTGATTGACGAGGCGGGCGAGGAAATAGAGCTCGGCCTCGAACAGCCAGTGCGCGACGCGATGGAACGCGAGCGCCCAGACGCCGGGATAGAGGAGGATTTCGGCTCGCGAACGCGGCGCCGGATCCCTTGCGCGGATCGAGTCCAGATAGGCGATCAGCCGATCGAACATTACTGGTGATTCTCCCTCAATTTCCGGCCCGTGGCAAGGGACCTGCACGTCCCCGTCAAAGCAGTCGGGGCTCCTCCGGCCCCTGAACCTCTTCCAGCGCCGCGCGCCAGATAGATTGGGTCGCCGGCACCTTGCGTTCAAGGCTCAGCCGGTCGATCGCGGCGACGAGCTTCTCGAGATCGGCGAACGACCGTCCGGATCGCGGCACCAGGTAGTCGGTTGCGTCGGCTCCCATCAGGAGGCCCAGCCGCTCGGCGTGCGCCTGGAGCAGTTCGGCTGCCATCGCTTCGTCGGGCACGCCGATCTCGAGCTGCAGCGCCGCGCCGAGACGCGAACGAAGATCGGGCAGCGCGATCTGCCACGGCGGCTCGCCACCGACGACGAGCAACGGCACGCCGTCCTCCTGCGCACGGTTCCAGCGGTGGAACAGCTCGGTTTCCTCGATCCGGTGAGCGTCGTCGACCGCCTCGCCGTGGCCGCTCTCGGCGAACCGGCGCGCAAACAGCGACTTACCCGAACGCGGCGGGCCCAGGAGCACCGCAGTGCGGAAGGGCCAGCTCTCGGGCCGGACGAGCGCTTCGGCGACGTGCGCGTTGGCGTTGCCCACCACGATCCGCGCGGGTCCGGTGGAGGCAGGCGCTAACGGCAGGACGATCTGCGACACGCATCCCTCAGCGCGAGATGCCAAGCGCGTTGCTGCCTACCGTCACCTGCCAGCCGCGCGCACGCAGCGCCGCTGCCAGCTCGTTCAGGTCGCCCGCGAAGTTGACGCGCATGACCGAGGTTCCGCCGATGGCGATCGAGCTCGTCGAGACCCCGCGCACTCCTGGCGTGCCCCGAAGCGAGGCCAGCGACGCGTCGACCGAGGCGGCGTCGGGCGTCGCGACCTGGACCGTGTGGCTGTTGACCGCCTGCTCGCTCGCAGTCGGACTCGCGCTCGCGGACGCGCCCTCGACTGTCTCCGCCGGGATCGTCTCGCCGGCGCCGGCCCGCGCTTCCTCGGCACGGCGCGCGGCCTCGATCAGCGCGCGTATTTCGGGCCTGAGCTCGACCCTTTCGAGCCGCAGCGTTGGGTCGGGCCGCAGGCGCCCGTCGGCAAGCGCCTGGGTAAAGATCTGGTCGAACCGCTGCACCGCGCGCTCGAGCATCGCGGATACCTGGTCGTCGTTCTGTACGCGCAGAGTAAACTCGCCAAGCCAGCGGTTGTCGGGCCCGTAGCGAGCGGTAAAGTGGCCTTCGACCGGGCCGCCGGGGTAGCTGTAGTGCAGGTTGGCGATCGGGACGAGGACGTCGGCAGCGCCGAACTGGTCGAGGATCTCGGTCCACCAGGCGCGGCTGCGCCGGCCGGTCTGGCCGTAAGTCAGCATCAGCGACTCCCACCCGGCGCCGCTTGGCCGGACGTAGTCGATCGCGCTGGCGCCCATCTGCGACTCTGCCCAGACCCGCTGCCACGGGTTGCGCACCTCGAACATCGTCTGGGTTCCGCCGGTGATCAGCACCGGCAGCGTCAGCATCGGCGCCGAGCGGGAGACTTCGCCCCCGCCGCCGAGAATGCCGCCTGCCCGGGCCCGATCGAAAATCACCCCGAGCGTGGCGATATACCGCCTGGGGCCGAGTCGCTCGCGTTCGACGATGATCGCGGAGACGTAGGATTCGATCTGCGAATCCGGGATGTCGGGACCGCCGAGCTTCCGCCATGCGAGCCGCCGCGCCACGCGCCAGCCCTCGAGCCGCGCGTCCTGCGCGTTGCGGCCGGTCACGTCGACGTTGATGCCGTGGACCTCGATGTCGGTGCTGCTGGCAACTGGCGCAATGCCGCGGTCGCCCGACACCTGCGCCACGAGCATCGCCGCGGCGGCGAGCAGCACCAGCGCCGCGACGAGCCATGAGAGGCGGCGCGGAAGCAGGTTTGCGGGGAGAGCGAGACTGGCCATCGGGGAAATCGCCGGCCTTTTGCCCAATGGCGAGTGGAAATCCAAGCGCGAAAGGATAAAGCGGCCGGCATATGTCTGCCGACAACCGCTACACTTACGCCCAGGCGGGCGTTTCGATCGACGCCGGCAACGCGCTGGTCAAGGCGATCGGCCCGCTCGTCAAGGCCACCTGCAGGCCGGGCGCCGATGCCGAGATCGGGGGGTTCGGGGGATTCTTCGATCCGAAGGCGGCCGGCTATACCGACCCGCTGCTGGTCGCGGCCAATGACGGGGTCGGCACCAAGCTCAAGCTGGCGATCGAACACGACCGGCACGACACGGTCGGCATCGACCTCGTCGCCATGTGCGCCAACGATCTCGTCGTGCAGGGGGCCGAGCCGCTGTTCTTCCTCGACTACTTCGCCACGGGCAAGCTCGACACCGGCGTCGCCGAACGGGTGATCGCCGGGATTGCCGAGGGCTGCCGCGTCGCGGGTTGCGCGCTGATCGGCGGCGAGACGGCCGAAATGCCCGGCATGTACGCGCCGGGCGACTACGACCTCGCGGGCTTCTGCGTCGGTGCGGTCGAGCGCGGCGAGCAGCTGACGGGCGAGCGCGTCGCGCCCGGCCACGTGCTGCTCGGCCTGGCCAGCTCGGGAGTGCACTCGAACGGCTATTCGCTCGTCAGGCGTCTCGCGGCGGACCTCGGCTGGCGGATGGACCGCCCGGCGCTGTTCGACCAGGAACGGCTCCTCATCGAGGCGCTCATCGCGCCGACCCGGATTTACGTGAAAAGCCTGTTGCCGACAGTCCGCGCGGGCCGGATTGACGCGCTTGCCCACATCACCGGCGGTGGCCTGCTCGAGAACATTCCGCGCGTGCTGCCCAGGGGCACGCACGCGGTGATCGATGCCGATGCGTGGGAGCAGCCGCGGCTGATGGCGTTCCTGCAGGCCCAGGGCAACATCGAACCGGGTGAGATGGCGCGCACGTTCAACTGCGGCATCGGCATGGTGGTCGCGGTCCGCGCCGAGCTGGCCCGTGAAGTCGCCGTCGAGCTCGAGAACGCGGGCGAAGGGGTCATGCGGATCGGTGAGGTTGTCGAGGGCCCGCGTGGCTGCACGGTGCGCGGCGCGGCCGGCACCTGGAGCGCGCGGGAGGACTGGAGCGCGACGCACAATGCCTGAGAAGGCGCGCGTCGCGGTCCTGCTTTCGGGCAACGGGACGACGATGTCGTCGCTGCTGTTCCACTCGCGGCTGCCCGGCTGCCCCTACGAGATCGTGCTCGTCGCCAGCAACGTGCCCGAGGCGCGCGGGCTGAAGATCGCCGAGGCGGAGGGCATCCCGACTTTTGCCCACGGCCATCGCGGGATGACCCGAGAAGCGCACGAGGCGGTGATGGACGCCGCGCTGCGCGAGGCCGGCGCCGAGTACATCGCGCTCGCCGGCTACATGCGCGTACTGACCGCGGGCTTCGTCGACAAGTGGGCCGGACGGATGCTCAACACCCACCCCTCGCTGCTGCCGAAGTACAAGGGGCTGCACACCCACCAGCGGGCGATCGAGGCCGGCGACACGCACGGCGGCTGCTCGGTCCACGTGGTCACCGCCGAGCTCGACGGCGGGCCGCTGCTCGGCCAGGTGCCGGTGCGCATCCTGCCCGACGACACGTCCGAGAGCCTCGCCGCGCGCGTGCTGATGGCCGAATACCAGCTCTACCCGAGGATGCTCGCCGAGTACGTCAGCCGGCCCTACCGCGCCGACTGGCTGCTCGGGCGCGTGCGCGAGCTGGCGCTGGCGCTGCCCGAGGCGGAGGAGCGAGACAGCCACGGCGCGCCGGGCTGGCGCACGGGCGGCAAGAGCGGCAAGTTCTTCGCCTACTTCAGCGACCAGCACCACGGCTCAGAGCACATCGCACTCCTGGTCAAGACCGACGGCCCCGATGAGCTCAACGCGCTGGTCGAGCTGCAGCCCGAAGCTTACTTCCGCCCGCAGTACTACGGCGCGGCGGGGTGGATCGGGGTGATCCTCAACCGCCCGGGCGTCGACTGGGAACAGGTTGCCGACTGGCTCCAGCGCAGCTGGCGCGCGGTCGCGCCGTCCCGGTTGACCCGGCTGCTCGACGTGGCAGACGAGTTCTGAGTCCCCCGCCCCGCCCGCACCCGCTGGCCCGCTCGCGCTTCGCGGAGCTCGCCGGCCGCGCGGTGG
>CALCBC010000113.1 GCA_937898525.1 uncultured Sphingomonadales bacterium | reverse complement strand
AGGACAGCGGGCCGGTGGCGAACGAGGAGGAGCTGGAGGAGGCGTAAGCCTTTTCCGCCTCTCCAACGAGATAGAGATGGGCCCCGCAGCGATGCGGGGCCCTTCTCGTTGTCACGCCGAGACGCGGAGTCTCGGGGTTCGCGCAGAGATCGCAGGGATCGCAGGGCTGAAGCCACGGCGAAGTCGCTTGTCTCCTTCGTCGGTTCTGGAAGTAGATGCCCCTTGTGGCGCCCGGACCTGATTCTGCGGAGACTGATCGTGGGCTACTGCTTCGGCATCCTCGCGCGGGCGGTTGGAGGCGTCCGGCGCGGAACGCTCCCACGCGCGTCCCGTTGGCTGACTGACGACCTGCCACCGGAGCCCGCCATGACCGACAAGCACCGCACGCAAGCCATGCCCGACGACGGCCTGAAAGGCGCGCCGGACGGCACCAACCGCCCGAGCGAGGCGCGGGATGCACCGCGCCCCAGGAGCGAGCGCGACAAGCGCTTCAAGGGCGGCCAGAGCCAGATGGCGTATCACGGGGCGCACCAGCTCGGCACCGAGCGCGTCGACGACGAAGACAATCCCAACGCACCGGCGTGCCCGGACTGAGGTGACCCTCGTGGACCTCACGCCCGCGCCGGTGGACGGGCGTCCCCATGTGGTCATCCTCGGCGCGGGCTTCGGCGGGCTCGCTTGCGCACAGGCGCTCGGCGGGCATCCGCTGCGGGTGACCGTGGTCGATCGCCACAACTACCACCTGTTCGTGCCGCTGCTCTACCAGGTCGCGACGGCCGCGCTCTCGCCCGGGGAGATCGCCGAGCCGGTGCGCAAGGTGCTTCGCCGGCACGCCAACATCGACGTCGTGATGTGCGAGGTCACCGCGATCGATCCGGGCGCACGCCGCGTCATCCTGGGGGCGAACGGGTTCATTCCCTACGACCGGCTCGTCGTCGCGACAGGGTCCGAGTACAACTATTTCGGCAACGAGGGCTGGAAGGCGTTCGCCCCGGGGCTCAAGACGGTCGCCGATGCCCGGCAGATCCGCGCAAGCGTGCTCCGCGGGTTCGAGCTCGCCGAGCTCAGCAAGGACCCGGCCGAGCAGCGCAGGCGCACGACGTCGATCGTGGTCGGCGGCGGGCCGACCGGCGTCGAAATGGCCGGCGCCATCGCCGAGCTTGCCCGCTGGAGCCTGCGGCGCGACTTCCGCAACATCGATCCGACGACCGCGACCACGCTCCTGCTCGAAGCGGGCGAGCGCATCCTCCCCCCATTCCCGGAAAGGCTCGCCGACTACGCGCGCCGCCGGCTCGAGAAGCTCGGTGTGATCGTGCGCACCGGATCGCCGGTCGAGGCGGTGGGAGACGGGACGGTGACGGTAGGCGGCGAGGTGCTCGAGGCGCAAACGATCGTCTGGGGAGCCGGGATCCGCGCGTCCCCGGCCGCGCACTGGCTCGATGTCGTGTCCGATGGGCTCGGTCGCATCCCCGTCGCGGCAGACCTGTCCGTACCGGACCGGCCGGGCGTCTATGCGATCGGCGACACCGCGGCGTCGACCGGTGGGGAGGGCCGGGCTCTGCCGGCGCTTGCCCAGGTGGCCAAGCAGCAGGGAGCACACCTCGGCCATGCGCTGGCGGCGGAGCTCGAGCGCGGCGTCGCGGTGCCGCCGTTCCGGTTCCGGGACCGCGGCAACGCCGCCGTGATCGGTCGTAGCGCGGCGATCTTCGATTTCGGCGACCGGCAGCTCAAGGGCGGCTGGCGTGGCTGTTGTGGGCCTTCGTCCACGTGTACCTGCTTGTGGGCTTCGAAAAGCGATTTCTCGTGAGTTTCCAGTGGTTCTGGCGCTGGCTGACCTACCAGAGCGGTGTGCGCCTGATTTCCGGCACCGGCCGGGGAGAATGAGACCAGACTCGCAACGAAAGGGGACGCCTTCCGAAAATGCAACGCTGGCGAAAGCGCGGCCCCGGGCGTGAGCAACCGATGGGTGCCGCAAGAGCCAGGGCTCGCCCGTCAGAGTTGCGCGCGAAGGTGCTTCACGTGGGCCAGATGCCGCTCGACGACGGGCAGCGTACAGAGGGCCACCGAGCGGAGCTGCGGGTTGTCGCCGCCTTCGGCGTAGCTTCGCATGAGGGAGGCGGTTTCCTCGTGGGCGAGGACCTGTTGGTCCGCGTAAGTCCGGTCGAACGAGTCCTCGGACGCTTCGGCCAGGTGCTCGAGCATGGTCTCGCGCCGCGTGTCCAGCCGGTCCGGGGGAAGAGCTACGCCGCGCGTCTCGTTCATCTCCAGCGCGGCCTGGAGGTGATGGCGACTGGTCGTGTGGTCGCTGATCATCCTCGCCGCCGTCGTGCGGACGGCGTCGTTCCGCGAGCGCCGGAGCGCGATCCCGGCCGCCGCGATCTCGTAAGCGTCACCGATCGCCGCCTGCTCCACGAAGCCGTCGGCGCTCGTGGTCGATGCCGCGCCGAGCTTGGCCATGGTTCCGCCGATCGCATCGGTGACCTTGTTCACCATGTCTTTCATCTCGGCCATGGTCATGCCTCCTCGAGCGCCGATTGGCGCGCCCTGGTCTGGAGATAGGGAAAGCGGTCGTGGTTGCCGTGCTCGCGCAGGCTCTCCACCGGGTGGTCCCCTTCTGTGACCGAGCGATACTCTCCGCCGAACTCGGCGCGGTGGCGTTCGATAACCTGCTCGCTGGGAATGCCGCCGGTGTTGACCTTCCGCTGGAAGTCGAAGAACCTGTGGTCATCCGGGAGGTCGCTCACCGGCACGAACCGGGCATCGTAAGGAGCCCAGTCCACCGTGCGGCGCAGCACGTCGCGCAAGTAGTCCTTGTTGCTCTCGAACGTCAGCGGCTCGGGCATGCCTTGTGCCGGAAGGTAGCTTTCCGGATCGAGGCCTTCGATCTCGCGCTGCATCTCGCAAGCGATGCGCAGGTGCTCGATCTCCATGGCGAGATGGAGCTCCCACAGCGCTCTGACGCGGTTGTCGATCTCGGTCTGCATGCACGACCAGTAGAGCCAGCACTCGTTGTACTCGTGCAGCACCAGGTTGGTCAGCCAGCTCAGCGTCGGGTCGAGGATCGACTCGTAGTGAGTCACGTGCTCCTCCTCGACCTGGGCGATTTCGAGATAGAGCGCGCGGGCGAGCGGGTCCTCGGGGATGTTCCCGCGGGTCATGTAGTAGTTCATGGTCTGCTGCTCGGCCGCGACGATGGTGATCGCGTTCATCACCGACTGCGTGTCGGCCGCCGTCAGCGTCATCGGCCGCCGGAGCGTGTCGTGAGGGTCACGGTGATGGAAGAGCGTCGGCCGGCCCGGCATGATCTCGGTCAGGCCGCCGGTGATGTCCTCGGCCTTCCGGCCTCCCCCATCAGGTCCATCAGGTTTGCGTAGCGGTAGAGGTGGTCGAAATCCTCGAGCAGCGCGAATTCGTAGACTCTCGTCAGGTAGGGATCGGGTTCCTGGCGGGCCAGCCAGGCGGTCAGGTCCACGGCAACCTGCTCGTAGCCGATGGTGTTGGCAATCGTGCTCTCATCCCCGGGGATAAGCCAGTTCACCGCCTTCTGCTGTTGCTGTTCGACCCGGCGAACCATTGCCAGATTCTGCTTGATCCCGGTGTCGGCCGTGTGGCGTGCAAACTGGTGCGAGTTGATGATCGCCTCGACCTCGATGCCGTTCATGAAGATGACCCGGGCGCGTGTATAGGGATGCACGTCGTGGGTGTCATAAGGGGCGACGTTGAGCTCCGACCAATTGCGGAACTGACGCTCGAGCGGGATGCCGCGCTCGCGTAAGGGATTGAAGGTCATTGAAGCGTCCTGTTGCCGGAGTGGTACTCCAGCAATGGAAGCGAGGCCTTTCGTGTCCGGCCCGTGCGCCAGGGCGAGCCTGCGGGCCGACGAGACAACGAGATCGTTCGCTGGCGGGCTACGGGGGTGCCCATCTCCAGCCGCCAATCAAGCTCGAGGAACCTCAGCTGCCCCGCGCTGTTGGCTCCGAAGAGGAGCGACGCCATGCTATCCTGGGTCCGCTGGGCGACTGTCGTGGGTTTCGCTCTTGGCGGCTTGTTCGACGGCATTCTGCTCCATCAGATACTGCAGTGGCACCACCTGCTCAGCCGGGTGCCGGGGATGGACACGATCCGCGCCCAGGTCCTGTGGGACGGCTATTTCCATGCACTGATGTACCTGGTTGCGGTCGCGGGACTGTGGGGCCTGTGGACCTCGCGTGAAGCGGGCGGGGACGCCGGCGGCCGCATGACGATCGGTGCGCTCCTGGTCGGCTTCGGTGTTTGGCATCTCGTGGATGGCGTGCTGTCGCACTGGCTCCTGGGGATCCATCGGATAAGGCTCGACAGCTCCAATCCCCTCCTGTGGGATCTCGGATGGGTCACGGCCTTCGGGATCGTCCCGTTCCTGGCCGGATGGCTGGCGCTTCGACACGGACGGCCGATTGGGGGCGGGAGCGGGGGTTCGACACTCACCGTCCTGCTCGTCGGATTGCTGACCGCCGGAACGGCGGGCTGGTCCTTGCAGCCGCCGCCCCGCCAGGAATTCACGACCGTGGTCTTCGCACCGGGGATCAGTGCCGCAGAAGCCATGAACGCGGTCGTCGAGGCGGGGGCGAGGCTTGCCTGGTCCGACCGCCGGATGTCGGTTGTCGTTGTCGAGGTCGGTCCCGAGAAGAGGTTCAGCTTCTACCGCAAGGGGGCGCTCCTCGTCAGCGGTTCGGGTGCTCCAGGGTGTTTCAACCGGATTGGGATCACCACCTGAGAGTCCGCCGAGGTAAACTGCCGGCGCAGGGATACGCGCGCTCCCAAACAACTCCGGGAATGGCCTGCGGCCTCGGCTTTGCGACGAGATCCGGACGTTTCCATGGCGGACGAGAGGCGCATCGGCGTTCCGTCAGGCGAATGCTTGAACGCAATGCCCGTGCGGCCACGGCTTCGTCCGCTCGGCGAAACCGGCCTTAGCGGCTGACCGCGATGCTGGCCTGGAAGTCCAGCGGCCGAACCGGCATGCGCGGAGGCTCGGTGACGACCAGTTTGACCCAGAGCGAGTCCCTGTCCCGGAACCACGACGTCTCGTTCGCCTGGCGCAGGGCGTCGAGGCTGCGCTGT
>CALCBC010000112.1 GCA_937898525.1 uncultured Sphingomonadales bacterium | reverse complement strand
CCGGCGTCGAGCCCGGCGAGCCGCGGCGCGAGCGCGCCGTCGCCTTCGCCGGCGAGGCCGTGGCAGGCCATGCAGGCATTCTCCGCGCCGGCATCGGCCCCGCTCATCGCAATCAGTTCGCCGGTCGCGGCGAAGCGGTCGGCCGATTCCATCGAACCCGGCGCGCAGCCCGCGACGGCCAGCAGGCCGAAGGCGTTTCCGAGGATGAGGGTTCGCGCCATCTGCCGGAGGGAACCGGCACACGGGGCGGTCGGTTCCGCTGGTGTCGCCCCCGGCGACAAGACGGGGGAGAATGCTTGCCACGCCTCGATCTCATCGTCCCGCTTGCGCTCGCGGCGGCCGCCTGCCAGCCACCGCCGGCGAGCGGGACCTCGGCATCTGCCGCGAGCGTCGAGCGCGGCAAGCGGGCGATCGAGCGGGTCGGCTGCGCGGCGTGCCACACGATCCAGGGTATCGACTGGCCACGTGGTCGCACCGCGCCGCAGCTCGCCGGGGTCGACCGGCGCGGGCTGATCGCGGGGCGGTTGCCGGCCCGGCCCGACGTGCTCGCCGCGTTCGTCCGCGATGCGCCCTCGCTGGTCCCGGAAACCGCGATGCCGGCGATGCCGCTGAGCGAGACCGAGGCGATGGACGTCGCCGCGTTCCTGCTGGCCGGGGGAGACTGAGGTGCTCGAAGGCTGGCCCCCGCCGATCCTCGATCCCGCCGGCCCTTACGCCTGGCCGGTGACGGTGCTCTCGTGGGTGCTGCTGGCCATGGCCGCCGCGGTGCTGCTGGTGGTGTTCGCGGCGTTGTGGCTGGCGCTGTTCGGCGGCGAGCGCGCGCGGCAACGGGTCGGCGGAACCAGGATCGTCTGGCTCGGCGGGATCGTGTTCCCGCTGGTCGTGCTGACCGCGCTGCTGGTCTACGGCCTCACGCTGACCGCGAGCCTGTCAGAGCGCATCCGCGGCGACGAGATGCGGGTGAGGATCACCGGTGAGATGTGGTGGTGGCGCGTGGCCTATCTCGACGGCGACGGGCAGCCGGTGATCCACGATGCCAACGAGCTGCACATCCCGGTCGGCGAGCCGGTCGTGCTCGAACTGGAATCGGCCGACGTGATCCACAGCTTCTGGGTCCCTCGGCTCTCCGGCAAGCTCGACATGATTCCCGGGCGCCGTAACCTGATGCGCATCCAGGCCGACGAGCCGGGCCAGTTCGGCGGGCAATGCGCCGAATATTGCGGCGGGCCGCACGCGCTGATGGGCTTCGTGGTGATCGCGCACGAGCGCGAGGCGTTCGAGCGGCTGATGGCGGCTCGCCGGGCGCGCGAGGCCGGTCCGCCGCCGGCCGGCGACCCGCGCGGCGCCGAGCTGTTCGCTTCGGCCGGGTGTGCCGCCTGCCACCGCATCGCCGGGACCGATGCCAACGGCCTCGCCGGGCCGGACCTGACACATATAGGCAGCCGCAAGACGCTCGGCGCGGGCATCCTGCCGAACAATCGCGGCACGCTGATGGGCTGGATCGGCAACAGCCAGGCGATCAAGCCGAACAACCGGATGCCGCCCTACACCATGCTTTCGGCCGCAGAGCTGCGGGCGATCACCGCCTACCTGGAGGAGCAGCGGTGAAGTCGGAGACGGGGTTCGATCCCGCGCTCCTCGACCGGTTTCCGACCAAGGGGCCGCGTCCCGACGACGAGCTGGCGAGGCTCGAGGAAGCCTGGCGCGCGCCGAAGGGATGGGGCCTGCTGACGGCGGTCAACAACAACTACATCGGCACGTTTTACGTCGGCGCAGCGTTCCTGTTCTTCCTGCTAGCGGGCGTGCTGGCGCTGGTCATGCGCGTGCAGCTGGCGCTGCCGCTGCAGGGCGTGCTGCCGCAGGAGACCTACAACCAGTTCTTCACGATGCACGGCACGCTGATGATGTTCCTGTTCGCGGTGCCGATGATGGAAGCGCTCGGCGTGCTGCTGCTGCCGCAGATGCTGGCCGCGCGCGACCTGCCGTTCCCGCGCCTCTCGGCCTACGCGTTCTGGGCCTATTTCGTCGGCGGGACCTGCTTCTTCCTGTCGCTGTTCTTCGGCCTCGCACCGAACGGCGGCTGGTTCATGTACCCACCGCTGACCGGGACGACCTATTCGCCCGGGATCAATGCAGACTTCTGGCTGCTCGGGATCGGCTTCATCGAGATCTCGGCGATCGCCGGGGCGATCGAGATCCTCGTCGGCGTGCTCAAGACCCGGGCGCCCGGGATGACGCTCGCGCGCATGCCGCTGTTCGCCTGGGCGATGCTGGTGTTCGCCGGGATGATCCTGATCGCCTTCCCGGCGGTGATCCTGGCGACGCTGCTGCTCGAGCTCGAGCGGGCGCTCAACTGGCCGTTCTTCGACGCCACCCGCGGCGGCGACCCGATGCTGTGGCAGCACCTGTTCTGGTTCTTCGGGCATCCGGAGGTCTACATCATCTTCCTGCCCGCGGCAGGACTGACCTCGATGATGGTCTCGGCGCTCGCGCGCACACCGCTGGTCGGATACCAGCTGGTGGTGCTCGCGCTGCTGGCGACCGCGTTCATCAGCTTCGGCGTCTGGGCGCATCACATGTTCACCACCGGGATGCCGACGCTGTCGATCGGCTTCTTCGCCGCGGCGAGCATGGCGGTGAGCCTGCCGGCGGGGGTGCAGGTGTTCGCCTGGATCGCGACGCTCGCGGTCGGCAAGCCGCGCTGCAACACCCCGACGTTGTTCGTGATCGGCGGACTGGTCACGTTCGTGATCGGCGGACTGACTGGGGTCATGGTGGCGATGGTGCCGTTCGACTGGCAGGTGCACGACACCCACTTCATCGTCGCGCACCTGCACTACGTGCTGATCGGCGGCGCGGTGTTCCCGGTATTCGCCGGGCTCTATTACTGGACGCCGATGATGAGCCGGCGGGCGCTGTCCGAGCGGCTCGGCAAGTGGGTGTTCTGGCTGATGTTCGCCGGGATGCAGGTGACCTTCCTGCCGATGCACCTGACCGGAATGATGGGCATGCCGCGGCGGGTCTATACCTACCTGCCCGGCATGGGGCTCGAGCCGACCAACCTCGTTTCCACGGCCGGGGCCTTCATGATCGGCGCGGGTGTGGCGCTGTTCGTGTTCGACCTCGCGCGCAACTTCCGCTTCGCGGTCGAGGGCACGGCAGGCAACGTCTATGGCGGCGGCACGCTCGAATGGCTGCCGACCGGGCTCTACTCGACCCGCAGCATCCCGGTCGTGCGCAGCCGCGAGCCGCTGTGGGACCAGCCCGATCTCGCCCGCGACGTCGACGAGGGCCGCTATCTCCTGCCGGGCACCGCGACCGGCTTGCGCGAGACGATCATCACCAGCCCGATCAGGGCCGAGCCGCAATACCTGCAGATCATGCCCGGACCCTCGGCCTGGCCGCTGCTCGGCGCACTGTTTACCGCCGGGTTCTTCCTGCTGCTGACGGTCCAGGCCTACACGCCGGCGGTGATCAGCGGGGTGCTCGCGGTCCCTTCGATCATGCGCTGGCTGTGGGATACCGACCGGACCGTCGCCGAGCCCGAAGTCGACGTCGGCGGCGGCATCCGCCTGAGGACGTACGCCACCGGTTCGGGGACGCACGGCTGGTGGGCCATGGTCATGCTTCTGGTGGTGGCGGCGATGGTCTTCCTGATGACCGTGTTCGCCTTCCTGTTCGTGCGCGGCGTGCACCCGGAGTACTGGAGCGACTACGGTGGCAAAGGGTGGGCGCTGCCGGTCGTCGGACTGTACGCGGGCGCCGCCGGGCTGGTCTGGCTCGGCCGCTACCTGCTGCGGCGAGAGGGCAGTACGCACTGGAGCCCCGCGACACAGGTGCTGCTCGCCGGCGCGACGATCGCGCTCGCCTGGGCGGTCGACTTCACGGGCTGGCGGGGCACCGGGTTCGATCCCGAACTCAGCGCGCAAGGTGCGCTGGTCATGGCGTTCCTCGCTCAGCAAGGGCTGCTCGCTGCGGTCGCGTTGCTGATGGTGCTCTACCTCGCCGCGCGGACCAGCCGGAACCTGATCGTGCGCCCGCGCAGCGTTACCCTCGACGTGGTCTCGCTGTTCCTGCTCTACGCCGCGGCCCAGGGCGCCGTCACCGCGCTGATCACGCGGCTGGTGCCCGGAGGCTGGTGAGGTGCGTGCGTGGGCAATCGTGCTCGGCGGGCTCGCGGTCTGGGCGGCGCACTTCTTCGTGCTCTACGGCATTGCCAGCGCGATGCCGGGGCGGGTGGGGGCACGCTGGCTGGTGCTCATCGTGACGCTGGCGGCGATTGCTGCGGACGGTCTGATCCTGTGGAGGACGATCGGAGCGGGGCGCAGGGCCGATGCGCTTGAGGCGTGGATCGCCCGGCTCGGGGGGCTTGGCGCGGCGCTGTCGCTGGTGGCGGTGGTGTGGCAGGCGGCACCGGCAGTGGCGATGTAGGTGTATGCCCAACCTCGACCTGGGTCTCCTCCCCGACATACCCCCTGTCGGGCGATCGCGGAATGGCGGACTTCTGCGTGAGGAGAATGGCGCGCCCGACAGGATTCGAACCTGTGACCCCCGGATTAGGAATCCGATGCTCTATCCTGCTGAGCTACGGGCGCACGCGGGCGTCGTTTAGGTGACGAGCGCGCGCTAGGCAATCGCCACGCGCGCGGCATGGCCATTGCCAGGCGCTGTCGCTCTGCCCCAGGTCAGATCGTCACCACGACTTTGCCGACCTGCTGGTTGGATTCGAGATAGGCGTTGGCCTCCGCGATCTTGTCGAGGCCGTGGAACTCCTTCGCGATTACGGGCTTGAGCTGTCCGCCCGCGAGGCCCGCGAGGATCTTCTCCTGCGCCGCCTTGAAGCGGTGGGGGTGGTTCCAGATTTCGCTTGCCACCCAGCCGCGCATCGACAGGCCTTTCATCGCGCAGGGCCAGTGGGGGTAGGGCGTCGGCTGCTCACTCAGGCCGCCGTAGACGAACAGAATCCCCCTCGGCGCGAGCGCCTGGGCGAGCGTGTCGACGTAGGGGCCGCCGACAGGGTCAAACGCCGTACGCGCACCCTTGCCGCCGGTGATCTCCATGACCCGCGCAACGAGGTCCTCCTCCTCGGTCGCGATGACGTGTGCTGCGCCCTGGTCGAGCAGGGCCTGCTTCTTGTCGCTGGTCCGGGTGCAGGCGATCGACACCGAGCCGGCCCAGTTCGCCAGCTGGATCGCGGCGATCCCCACGCTCGACGAGGCGGCACGGATCATCACGCCGTCGCCGATGCCGATGTCGGCAACCTCGATGATGGCGTAGGCGGTCATGTACTGCATCCAGATCG
>CALCBC010000111.1 GCA_937898525.1 uncultured Sphingomonadales bacterium | reverse complement strand
CGCGGCGACGTGCCCGCGAGCCTGTTCCAGTCGATCAACTCGATCTACATCATCCTGTTCGCGCCGGTCTTTGCGGCACTGTGGGCGCTGCTCGGGCGCAAGGGGCTCGAGCCTTCGGCCCCGGCCAAGTTCTCGCTCGCGCTGTTCCAGGTCGGCCTCGGCTTCCTGATCTTCGTGTGGGGCGCCAACACCGTCGGCGCCGCGGCGCTGACCCCGGTGATCTTCGTGTTCCTGATCTACCTGCTGCACACCACCGGCGAACTGTGCCTGTCGCCGGTCGGCCTGTCGGCGATGAACCGGCTCGCGCCGAGCTTCATGGCCAGCCTGGTGATGGGCGCCTGGTTCTACATGTCGGCGGTCGGCAACTTCGTCGCCGGCAAGATCGGCGAGGCCACCGGCGGCGAGAGCGGCGACATGACCAAGGACGCGGTGCTGTCGATCTACAACCAGATCGGCTGGGTCGCGATCGGCGTCGGCGCCGTAGTCCTGGCGCTGAGCCCGATCGTCAAGCGCTGGATGCATCTCGACACGCTGCGCGATGCGCACCCGGGCGACGATCTCGAGGGCGCCGCGCAGGCTGGCCTCGAGGCGCAGGAAGGCGGCCTGCACCCGGCCGTGCAGCCTAGGGGCTGACCACCGGCGGAGGGGCAGAGGGGGCGAATGAGGGCAACTGCAGGCCTCGCGCTGGCGCTCGTCGCGACGCTCGCCGCCTGCGCCACACCCGGACGGGACGCCGCGCGCCCGTCCTCGGCTTCCGCCGATCCCTATCCCTCGACTTACCGCGCCTATCCCGGAGTGCCGACGGCGCTCGTCGGGGCGACGGTCTACGATGGTGCGGGCGGCCGGATAGACAACGGCACCGTGCTCATCGCCGACGGCGAGGTGGTCGCGGTCGGCGGGCCGGAGCTGCCGATCCCGGCCGGCTACACGCGGATCGACGCGGCCGGCAAGTTCGTCACTCCCGGGGTGATCGACATCCATTCGCACCTCGGCGACTACCCGACCCCGTCGGTCCAGGCGCACGAGGACGGCAACGAGATGACCGCCCCGATCACCCCCGAGGTGTGGGTCGAGCATTCGGTCTGGCCGCAGGACCCGGGGTTCACCCGCGCGCTGGCCAATGGCGGCGTGACCACGCTGCAGATCCTGCCCGGCTCGGCCAACCTGATGGGCGGGCGCACGGTCACGCTCAAGAACGTGCCCGGGCGCACGGTCCAGCAGATGAAGTTCCCGGGCGCGCCCTACGGTTTCAAGATGGCCTGCGGCGAGAATCCCAAGCGGGTCTATGGCGGACAGGGGCGCGCCCCGTCGACCCGGATGGGCAATTTCGCGGTCAACCGGCAGGCCTGGCTCGACGCGCGCAAGTACGCCAAGGGCAACCGCGACGAGCGCGACCTCGGCAAGGAGACGCTCGCCGGCGTGCTCGACGGCGAGATCCTGGTCCACAACCACTGCTACCGCGCCGACGAGATGGCCCTCGTCCTCGATATGGCGAAGGAGATGGGCTACCGCGTCACCGCGTTCCACCACGCGGTCGAAGCCTACAAGATCGCCGACCTGCTGCGCGAGGCGGACGTCTGCTCCGCAGTCTGGGCCGACTGGTACGGCTTCAAGATGGAAGCCTACGACGGCATCCCCGAGAACGCCGCGCTGCTCCACAACGCCGGCGCCTGCGTGGTGATCCACTCGGACGACGAGAACGGCATCCAGCGCCTCAACCAGGACGCGGCCAAGGCGCAGGCGGCCGGCCGGCGCATGGGCATCGCCATTCCCGACGCCGAGGTAATCGGCTGGTTCACGCTCAACGCTGCCAGGGCGATGGGCATTGCCGACGTCACCGGCAGCCTCGAGCCGGGCAAGATGGCCGACGTGGTGCTGTGGAACGGAGACCCGCTGTCGGTCTACAGCCGCCCGGAGAAGGTGTGGATCGACGGCGCGCTGATGTTCGATGCGCTGGATCCCAAGCGGCGGCCGGTCAGCGACTTCGAGCTCGGCCAGCCGGGCGAGGGAGACGTCAAGTGAGGCGGGCCGCGCTCCTTGCCGCGGCGCTGTCGGCCTGGCTCGTCACGCCGGTGGCGGCGCAGGATTTCGCGATCGTCGGCGCCACGGTGGCGCTTGGTGACGGCAGCGAGCCGATCGAGAACGGGACCGTGCTCGTGCGCGACGGCCGGATCGCCGCTGCCGGTGCCGGCGTGCCGATTCCCGCCGGGATCGAGACGATCGACGGGCGCGGCCGCTGGGTCACGCCGGGCCTGTTCGCGTCGCTGACCGACCTCGGGCTGTGGGACGTCGAGGCGGTCGAGGAGAGCAACGACACGGCCGCCGACAAGTCGCCGTTCGGCGCTGCGCTCGACGTGACGCCGGCGATCAACCCGCAATCCGAGCACGTCAAGGTCAGCCGCGCCGGCGGCGTGACCCGGGCGAGCGTGGCCGGCTTTCCCGGCGGCTCGATCTTCGCCGGGCAGGGCGCGCTGATCGACCTCGGCGCCGACCGCGACGCGGTCATGCAGCCGCGCGCCTTCCAGTTCGTCACGCTCGCCGAGCAGGGCGGGGCGATCGCGGGCGGCAGCCGGGTCGCCGCACACGCGCTGTTCCGCAACGCGCTGCGCGAGGCAAAGAGCTTCGACGAGCGCGGCGCGCTGGCCGCGCGCCGAGCCGGCACTCGCGGCGACATGCCGCTCGACCTGCGGCCGATCGACCCGCGGATGACCGGCAGCACGGCCGACCGCGGCGACGACGTGCTGCTGACGCGGTTCGACGCGGCCGCGCTGATCCCGGTGGTGAACGGCGACCAGCCGCTGTACGTCGAGGCGCACCGCGCCTCGGACATCCTCGCGGTGCTGGCGCTGCGCGACGAATTTCCCCAGCTCAAGCTGGTGCTCGTCGGCGCGACCGAGGGCTGGCTCGTCGCGCAGGAGATCGCCGCGGCGCGGGTGCCGGTGATCACCGAACCGCTGGTCGACCTGCCGGCGCGGTTCGAGCAGCTCGGCTCGACCCAGTCGAACGTCGGCCGGATGGTCGACGCCGGGGTCAAGGTCGCGATCGGCGGGTTCGCCGGCGACAACCAGCCGCGCTACGCGCCGCAGCAGGCGGGCAACCTCGTCGCGCTCAACCGCCTGCCCGGCGCGACCGGGCTGACCTGGGGCGAGGCTTTCGCGGCGATCAGCTCGGTGCCGGCGGAGATCGCCGGGCTGGGCGGCACGCTCGGCGTGCTCAGGCCGGGCGCGCACGGCGACGTGGTGCTGTGGGACGGCGACCCGCTCGAGCTGAGTTCGGCCCCGGTTCGGGTGTTCATCGACGGCGTCGAGCAGCCGCTCGACAGCCACCAGAGCCGCCTGCGCGAACGCTACCGCACCCCGCAGGAAGGCGCACTGCCGAAGGCTTACGATTAGCGGGTCAGGCCCGCGCTTCCTCCACTCCCGCGCTGTTGTGGCGCAGCGCAGCGAGCACGGTCTCGACGATGTGCGGCGCGTTGAGACGAGCCTCGTCGTACTGCTTTTCGGGCGTGTCGTGGTCCTGGAATGCGTCGGGCAGCCGCATCGTCCGGATCTTCAGACCCGCGTCGGTCAGGCCCTCGTCGCTCGCCAGCGTCAGCACGTGCGCGCCGAGGCCGCCGATCGCGGCTTCCTCGATCGTCACGACGACCTCATGGGTGGTCATCAGCCGGCGGATCAGCTCGCTGTCGAGCGGCTTGGCGAAGCGCAGGTCGGCGACCGTCGTCGACAGGCCACGCGCCTCGAGCAGCTCGGCCGCCTTGAGCGATTCACCGAGCCGCGTGCCGAGCGAGAGGATCGCCACCTTGCTGCCCTGGCGCACGATCCGGCCCTTGCCGATCTCGAGCCGCTCGGGAACTTCGGGCAGCGCCACGCCGACGCCGTTGCCACGCGGGTAGCGGAACGCGATCGGGCCCGCGTCGTGCAGCGCGGCGGTGTGGACCATGTGCACCAGCTCGGCCTCGTCGGCCGCGGCCATGACCACGAAGTTGGGCAGCGTCGCGAGATAGGTGACGTCGAAGCTGCCGGCGTGCGTCGCGCCGTCGGCGCCGACGAGCCCGGCGCGGTCGATCGCGAAGCGCACCGGCAGGTTCTGAATCGCCACGTCGTGCACCACCTGGTCGTAGGCGCGCTGCAGGAAGGTCGAGTAGATCGCGCAGAACGGGCGCATGCCCTGCGCAGCAAGACCGGCGGCGAAAGTCACCGCGTGCTGCTCGGCGATGCCGACGTCGAACGCGCGGTCGGGGAACTCGGCGGCGAACTTGTCGAGACCGGTGCCGCTCGGCATCGCCGCGGTGATCGCGCAGATCCGCGCGTCGTTGCGCGCTTCCTCGATCAGCGCCCTCGCGAACACGCTGGTGTAGCTCGGCGGGCCGGCGGCGCCCTTGGCCTGCTCGCCGGTGACGACGTTGAACTTCTGTACCCCGTGGTACTTGTCGGCGCTGTTCTCGGCCGGGGCGTAGCCCTTGCCCTTCTGGGTGACGACGTGGACCAGGCACGGCCCCTCGGCCGCGTCGCGCACGTTCTCGAGCACCGGGATCAGCTGGTCGAGGTCGTGCCCGTCGATCGGGCCGACGTAGTAGAACCCGAGCTCCTCGAACAGCGTGCCCCCCATCGCCATGCCGCGCGCATATTCGTCGGTCTTGCGCGCGGCACGGTGGAGCGGCTCGGGCAGCTTTCGCGCGAGCCGCTTGGCCAGTTCGCGCAGGCCGAGGAACCGGCCGCTCGACACCAGCCGCGCGAGATAGCCCGACAGGCCGCCGACCGGCGGCGCGATCGACATGTCGTTGTCGTTGAGGATCACCACCAGCCGGTTGCCGGCCGCCTCGGCGTTGTTCATCGCCTCGTAGGCCATCCCCGCGCTCATCGCGCCGTCGCCGATCACCGCGATCGCCTTGCCCGGCTGGCCCGAGAGCTTGTTGGCGACCGCGAAGCCGAGCCCGGCCGAGATCGAGGTCGAGGAATGCGCCGCGCCGAACGGGTCGTACTCGCTTTCCGAGCGCTTGGTGAAACCCGAGAGCCCGCCGCCCTGACGCAGCGTGCGGATCCGGTCACGGCGGCCGGTGATGATCTTGTGCGGATAGGCCTGGTGGCCGACGTCCCAGATCAGCCGGTCTTCGGGCGTGTTGAACACGTAGTGCACGGCGACCGTCAGCTCGACCACGCCGAGCCCGGAGCCCAGGTGGCCGCCGGTCTGGCCGACCGCGTCGATCATCTCGGCGCGCAGTTCGTCGGCAAGCTGGCGCAGGTCCTTGCGCTCGAGCCGGCGCAGATCAGCGGGCGTGTCGACGGTGTCGAGCAGCGGAGTCCGGGGGCGTGACGTCATCTTCCTCAAGCGCTTACACCGCCGCACCCGCCCTGTCGATGAACGCTGGGTGACGATCCGATGAGCAATTGGTGAGCGCGGTCAGCCCGCGCAATCCTCGCACAGCCCGCGCAGCTCGATCACCGGGCGCACGTCGGTAAAACCCGCGCCGCGTCCCGCCTGGCGCAGCGCCCCGGTCAGCTGGTCGTCGTCGAGGTGTGTCGCCTGGCCGCAGTCGTCGCAGATCAGGAAGATGCAGTCGTGGCGGCAGCCCGGGTGGGTGTTGGCGAGATAGGCGTTGGCGCTCTCGACCCGGTTGGCGAGGTTGGTGCGCACGAACAGGTCGAGGATACGATAGACGCTGTTCGCCGCGACACGCTTGCCACGCCGTCGGCCGACATCCTCGGCGATGTCGTAGGCCGAGGCCGGGCGGTCATGCGCGGCGAGCGCTTCGAACACGTCGGCGCGCATCCCCGTCCACTGCTCGCCGGCAGCGGTCAGTACCGCTTCCGCCTCGGCGATCAGCCGGTCACCCGTGTGCTCGTGATGCGCGTGTCCCGCCATGTGCCGGATATAAGGGCTGCAGGGCCCTCCCGCAATCGGCCGCCCCGGCCTCAACCGGTCTGGAACGTCGCCCGGTAAAGCGAGGGGAACTTCTCGCGCAGCGCCGCGACCTTGGGCGCATCCCACCGCCGGATGTACGGGTGATTGGGGTTCTTGCGGGCGAAGTCCTGGTGGTATTCCTCGGCCGGGTAGAACCGCCGCGCGCGCTCGATCTGCACGACGATCGGCCTGTCCCACACACCGCTCGAGCGCATCTGCGCGAGATAGGAAGTCGCCACCGTGCGCTGCTCGTTCGTCAGCGGGACGATCGCCGCGCGGTACTGCGAGCCGACGTCGGGGCCCTGGCGGTCCTTTAGCGTAGGGTCGGCGACGACCGAGAACAGCACCTGCAGCAGCTGGTCGTAGCGCACGACCTTGGGGTCGTAGGTCACGCGTACTGCTTCGGCATGGCCGGTTCCGCCGGCAGAAACCTGGTCGTAGGTCGCAGTCGAGGCGCTGCCCCCGTGATAGCCGGACACCGCGCTCGTCACTCCGCGCACGTGGCTGAACACGGCCTCGACACCCCAGAAGCAGCCACCCGCGAAGATCGCGGTCTTGAGCCCTTCGCCTTCGTTGGCGGTGCGGCGCGCGGCCGGCGCGTCGAACACCGCGTCGGCGGCGAGAGCGGGAGAACAGGCGGCGAGCGCCAGGGCGCCGGCAGCGAGCGCGCGGCGCGCGAAGGTCAGACCACCTGAGCGAGGATGGGCGCTGCGAGAATCACCGCGGTGACGCCGAAACCGACGAAGAAGGCGCGAAACAGGTCCGGCTTGAACAGGCCCATGGGGGGGTCTTTCCATATCGAGTTCCGAGTGATGCATCAGGCCGTACTCCGATCGGACTTACCAAGCTCTGAATGCTCCGTCGGCATTCGTTCATATAGGCATCAGGTCCCGATGGCCAAGGGCGGCTCGTCGCACTCAGTGGCGAAAGTGGCGCATCCCGGTAAAGACCATCGCGATCCCCGCCTCGTTGGCACGGGCGATGACCTCGTCGTCGCGCAGCGCCCCGCCGGGCTGAATCACCGCCGTGGCGCCCGCCTCGATCGCTGCGTCGAGCGCGTCGGGGAACGGCAGGAACGCTTCGGAAGCCATTGCGCTCCCAATCGTGCGCGGATGCTGCCAACCCGCGGTCTCGGCCGCCTCGCGCGCGCGGATCGCGGCGATGCGCGCGGAATCGCGCCGGTTGACCTGACCCGCGCCGATGCCCGCGGTGACACCATCCTTGGCGAACACGATGGCGTTCGACCTGACATGGCGCACGACAGTCCACGCGAACAACATGTCGCGCAGCTGCCGCTCGCTCGGCGCGCGCTCGGTCACCACCTTGAGGTCCGTCTCGGCAACCGTGCCGTTGTCGCGCGACTGCACGAGCAGTCCGCCAACGATCGGCTTGACCAGCAGACCGCCGTGGCGCGGATCGGGCAGCTCGTCGACCAGCAACAGCCGCAGGTTCTTCTTCTGCGCGAACACCGCGCGCGCCGCCTCGTCGGCGCCCGGAGCGACGACCACTTCGGTCATGATCCGGGTGATCGCCTCGGCGGTCGCCCCGTCGAGCGGGCGGTTGGCGGCGATGATCCCGCCGAACGGCGAGATCGTGTCGCAGGCGAACGCTTCCTCGTAGGCCTCGAGCAGCGTCGGGCGCGTGGCGACGCCGCAGGGATTGGCGTGCTTGAGTATCGCCACCGTCGGCTCGGCGTCGCGGAACTCGGCAATCAGCTCGAGCGCAGCGTCGGCGTCGGTGTAGTTGTTGTAGCTGAGCGCCTTGCCCTGGACCTGTTCGGCCTGCGCCAGCCCCGGCGTGTGCGGCCCGAGCGGCGTGTAGAGCGCCGCCTTCTGGTGCGGGTTCTCGCCGTAGCGCAGCTCGCCGGCGAGGCGCCCGTTGATCGCCAGCATATCGGGGAACATCTGCCCCTGGTCGGCGAAGGCGAACCACTGGCTGATCATCGAATCGTAGGCTGCAGTCTGAGCGAAGGCCTTGGCCGCCATGCGCTTGCGGAATTCGAGCGTCGTCGCCCCGTCATTCTCGGCCAGCTCGTCGAGCAGGAGCGGGTAGTCGGCCGGGTCGGTGACGATCGTCACCCAGGCATGGTTCTTCGAGGCCGAGCGGATCATCGCCGGGCCGCCGATGTCGATGTTCTCGATGATCGTGTCGCGGTCGGCCCCGCGCAGCACGGTTTCCTCGAACGGATAGAGGTTCGAGACCAGCAGATCGATCGCGCCGATCTCGTGCGCGTCCATCGCCGCGGCGTGATCGGGGTCGTCGCGCACCGCGAGCAGGCCGCCGTGGATCAGGGGGTGGAGCGTCTTGACCCGCCCGTCCATCATCTCGGGGAAGCCGGTCACGTCGGCCACGTCGCGCACCTGCAGCCCCGCTTCGCGCAGCGCGCGCGCGGTGCCGCCGGTCGAAACCAGCTCGACGCCGCCCTTGGCGAGCCGCGAGGCAAGCTCGACCACCCCGGTCTTGTCGGACACCGAGAGAAGCGCCCGACGGATCGTCACCTGTGTCATGGCTGGCCCTCTAGAGCGAATCCGGCGGCAAGGAAAAGGCCCTCTCCCCATCGGGGGAGAGGTCTCTTGTCAGGACATCTTCTTGAGCAGCCAGGCGAAGCTGCCGCCGCCGCGCGAGACCATGCCCTGCATGACCAGTTGCTGCACCGGGTGCGGCCGACCGTCGCCATCGACCCACAGGCTCTCGTCGAGCTCGACCGTACCCTCACCGCCACCGACGAAGTGCCAGTAGCTGCCGTCGGGCAGGGCAAGCCCCGCGCTGCGACCGCTTTCGGCAACTGCCGCCTCGATACCGGGGCCGAGGTGGAAGCGTATCGCGTAGGGCACCTTGCCGCGCGTGCCCTTGCGCCCGGCAGGGACCAGCTGGTCCTCGCCGCGCAGCTCGGTACCGTCGTCGCGCAGCAGCAGGACGCGGCGATGGACGAGACCGAAGCGCGCGACATAGCCGTCATGGCTTGCCTCCAGCCGGGTCGCGCTGCCGCCGCCTTCGGCGGCGAGCGTGCGCCGGTCGATCTCGACTTCGCCGACGCCGGCGCCGAGCTTGCCGCCGACCAGCACCGCGGTCGAGTTGGCGTCACCAAGCACCAGCGTCGAATGCGCAGCCGTTGCCCTGAGGCCCTGCTCGATGCGCATCGGCACCTGCCCGCCGGCGAAGGCCGCGCCGCCGCAGTTGACGACGATCCGCTGGGGCCCGTGCGACAGCTCGAATGCCAGCGTAGAGGCGCAGCCGTGCCGTGCGTGCCGGGCGAGCGGCGGCGGTGCGGCGTCGAACTGCAGCAGGGTCTTGCCGGCCGACACGCGCTGGTAGCCCCATTGCCGCGCGTCGCGCAGCGGCCGCGTGCGGACACCGCTCGCCTTGACTACCGCCTCGATGCGCGCTGCCGAAATGGCGCCCGCGCCCTGCCAGTTGCCAAGCCCACCGTCGCCGTGGACCAGCGCGAGCAACGGCGGCACGAGCAGCTGCTGCATGGAATCGACCGCGTTCGGCGGGTCGCGGCGCGTCGCGCGATAGCAGGCCGTCAGCTCGGCGAGCAGCTCGATCGCTTCCATCTGCAGCAGCGGGCTCCGCGACAGCACGCCGCCATCGTTGCCGATCAGTTCGCCGAGCGTGCGGGCGAGCCCGGCCTCCCCGAACAGGCGCCGCGGCTTGCCCTCCGGCAGAAGCAGGCC
Source organism: uncultured Sphingomonadales bacterium (assembly GCA_937898525.1). Classification (GTDB taxonomy): domain Bacteria; phylum Pseudomonadota; class Alphaproteobacteria; order Sphingomonadales; family Sphingomonadaceae; genus Croceibacterium_A. The sequence goes on along the minus strand of CALCBC010000111.1, from coordinate 9,216 downwards.
GGCGGCGACGATCGCACACCAGCCGGCAAGCGCGTCGACCTTGTCATCGGCACGGCCGACGTTGCGGTCGAGCCAGCGGGCGGTCGCGGCGATCGCCGCGAGCGTGCGTCCACGCAACTGCTTGTCGGGCCCCGAAAGCAGCAAGGGCGCATGGACCAGCCAGCCCAGCAGCCGGTGTCCGGCATGGCCGACCTTCCACGCGGCGCCCCGGTTGCGGCCCGCGTTCGCATGCGGATTGGCGGCGAGCCAGGCGGCCAGCACGCGCTCGGCGGTCTGCGTGCATTGCGGACGCGGCGCGCTGGCAGCGAGGTCGCGAAGCCACGTGAAACCGTGGATCGTGCGCTCGAACGGCGGAGTCAGCTTGGCTGATGGCGAGAAATCGACCTGTGCGATCGGCGCCTTGACCCCGTGGACGAGGAAATGCCCGGCGCGCAGCGCCATCCCGGCGACCCGGTCACCGGCGAGCGGGCTCTCGGCGGTGGCCAGCAACCGCGGCTTGGCCGGCTTGCGGAAGGGGGCCGACAGCAGCGAGCCCGACATCCCGAGCCGATAGGCGAGCCGGACCAGGCGCTCGCCTGCGGTGATCTCGGGCGGGTCGAAGTCCGCCAGCGCCAGCGCGCGCCCGGGCTCGATCAGTTCACCCGCGGGTGCCGGCGCGTCTGCAGCGGCGGCTGTCTTGACCAGGGGTTCGGTGCCGGTTTCGTCGAGCGGGAGCGCCATCGCCTCCGTTCCTTCTGCCGCGCGCGCGCCGGTCAGGAAACGGTTGCGCGGGGCGATCTCGGTCATCGGTCGCCTCTCAACGCGGCGATGTTGGCCGCGTAGCGTTCAGGGCCGCCGGCGAAGACTGCCGAGCCCGCCACGAGCACGTCGGCCCCGGCATCGACGCACTGCCGGGCCGTGTCGGGGTTGACGCCGCCGTCGACTTCGAGGCGGATGTCGCGGCCCGCCTTGTCGATCATCTTGCGCACGGCCTCGATCTTGCGCAGCTGGCTGGCGATGAAGCTCTGCCCGCCGAACCCGGGGTTGACGCTCATCACCAGCACCAGGTCGACCTCGTCGATCAGATAGTCGAGCATCTTTGCCGGGGTGGCCGGATTGAGCGAGATCCCGGCCTTCTTGCCGGCCGCGCGGATTGCCTGGACCGAGCGATGGACGTGAGGGCCCGCTTCGGGATGAACGGTGATCACGTCGGCGCCCGCGCTGGCGAACGGCTCGATCCACCGGTCCACCGGCGCGACCATCAGGTGCACGTCGAACGGCTTGGCGCTGTGCGGCCGCAGCGCGGAAACCACGCCCGGTCCGATCGTCAGGTTGGGCACGAAGTGGCCGTCCATCACGTCAACGTGGATCCAGTCGGCCCCGGCCGCGTCGATCGCGCGCACTTCCTCACCGAGCCGCGAAAAGTCGGCCGACAGGATCGAGGGCGAGATCAGCAGCTCGGGCATGGCCAGCATTCCGGCCCTACGCGCGCGCGAATCGGCGAACAAGCGGCGCGTCCGCCCTTATCCACACGGGGGCCGGCGCAGGCACCCGCTTTGCCGCGTTGCCGGTCCTCTCCGTCGAATTCAGCGGAAATTCACCCGCTTCGCCTAAGGCCCGGAACGCAGGGCGACCTCGCGGCGTCACGGAGGCCCTGCAAGGCTTGCCGAACGCCGCACCGTGCCTAAGTTCGCAACGGGAAATTCATGACACCGTCGATCCACCTTCGCACCGCCTTCTGCGCGCTCGCTCTCGCCGGCCTCGGGCTCCTCGCGGCACCGGCCGCGGCGCAGTACCGCCAGGAGATCAGCAACGACCCGGCGCGATGCCGCGGTGATGGCCCGGCGGTCAACGTTACGGTCAGCGGGATCAAGTCGAGCTCAGGCAAAGTCCGCGTCCAGCTCTATCGAGCCACCCGCCAGGACTGGCTCGAGCGCGGCCGCTGGATCCACCGGATCGAAGTCCCCGCGCGGGCCGGCTCGATGACCTTCTGCATGCCGGCGCCTGCCGCAGGGACCTACGGCATCGCCGTGCGTCATGACGTCAACGGCAACGGCAAGACCGACCTCTCGCAGGACGGCGGCGGCGCGTCGAACAACCCGAGCTTCAACGTCTTCAACCTCGGCAAGCCAAGCTACAGCAAGGTCGGCTTCGCGATCGGCGACGGCGTGCGCTCGATCACCATCAACATGCGTTACCTCTAGCCGCCGCTGCTGAGCTCTCGCTCGCGCCGGCGCCGCGCGCGCCAGAAGCGCCATGCCGCGCCCGGCGCGGCAAGCAGCGGATGCCGATCGCTCCACGGCGGCAGCTCGACGGCGATGCCGGTGTGGCGTTCGACCTTCCACGCCGCGTACCGTGCCGCCCCGTCGAAAGTCGCCGTCGCCCGGGCCAGCCGCACGAGGTTGAGCGGTTTGCCGAGCCGTCGCCGACGGCGCCACCAGGCGAGGATTCGCCGGCGCTCTGCCGGCTCGAGCCGCGGGGCGATTTCGGAGCGGTCCTGGACAAACGGAATTCCCGCCTCGACCAGCGCCAGCGGCAGCAACCCGTCGAAATGCGCGCGATGAGCCGAGAGGATCGAATCCTCACGCCCGGGTTTCTCCACGCGCAGCTCGGCACGATAGGTCGCCCGGAACAGGGCGCGCCAGAAGTCCTCCTCACGGGCTCGCCCCGGCCCGAGCGCCACGGCGAGCCGCGCGGCCGTGCAGGCTGCGGCGGCGAGCGCCCCGGAAACCTCGTCGCGCGCTGCAGCGTCGGCGGCCCAGGCCAGCGCGCTGGGCTGGACGAACCGCGCCCAGATTGTCGTGTCGAGCGTTGTGCCACGTGCGGCTTCGGCGAACGTCGCCAGTGTCATCGTGGCGATCTTGGCGCGCAACACGATGCCCTCGTGCTCGCGCTCGCGGTACGAGACCCGCGGCCACAGTCCGGTCTCGCGTGCGCCGGGCAGCAGGACGTAGAAGTCGAGCACGCCCTCGAGCGAACCGGTCCTGAGGTTGGAGCCGTAGAACAGCACCGCGCGGGCCCCGGCGGCCTCGCCGAGCTCCTGCGCAAGTGTGGCCACCGCGGGATCGACCGGGCGGCCGAGCCCGGCGGCGACACGCGCCGCGAGCGTGCCGCTCACGGCACGACGAAGCGCAGTTTCGGCCCGAGCGAGATCTGGTAGCGGCCGGCGGGAAAAGCCTCGCCGTCGAGAATGAAGCGATCGCCGATGTCGAGCCGCAGCGTCTCGGCGCCGAGAACATGGTAGCCGCGCCGGCGCAGCCCCTTGCTGACGGCGCCGCGGAACACGAGCGGCGTGCGCACGGTAAGCCCGAAGCGCGAGTTGTCGAGCATCGCGAGCCGCAACGGGCCCTCGAGCCCGCCGAACGGACGGATCCCGGCCGGGAAGCGATCGAGTGTCGAGACGAAAACCAGGTAACGCTCGTCGACGCTGCCGATGCCGCTGTGCGGCAGCTCGCGGCCCTCGCCGTCGTAGAGCCGCATCGGCGTGCCTTTGCGCCAGGGATTGTCCTCGCGGCCGAACAGCGCCTGCAGCAGGCCCCAGACCGCGGTCACGAACACCCCGAGGGCGTTGTAGGCGCCGCGGCGGTGGGCTTGCTGGCCGAGGCTCACGGCGGCCGTGAACGCCCCTGCGCCGAACACGAAGCCCTGGACGCGCGCGTCGGCGTTGTCACGCTGCGCGACGATCATCGGCCGGCGCTGCTCGATCCCGCCGCTCTGGGTTGCCTCGAGCGCGTCGGACAACGACCAACCGACCGGCAGGCCGAGATCGACCGCCAGCGCGTTGGTCTTGCCGTTGGGCAGCACGATCAGCGGCGGCCAGGCTTCGCCGAAGATGCCCGCGCCGGCAGTCAGCACGTCGCGTACCGTCCCGTCGCCGCCGTCGACCACGATGTAGTCGACTCGCCGCTCGGCGAACCGGGTGAGGATCGCCTGGAGTTCGCTGCGCTTGGCCGGCGTTTCGAGCAGCAGCGTCGCCCGACCGGTCCATTCGGGCGGGGTGCCGGTGTTGCGGTGGCTGCGCGGGTTGCGAATCACGCCGACGAGCGGAACCGCGCGCACGGGCGGTGCGGCCGCGCCGGCCGAAGACGACGGCCTTGCCACCTCCGGCAAGCGGTCGAACAGATGAACGGTCCCGTGCATTGGCGCCGCCTTAAACCCCCGCCCCCAACGATTACTACGGTTTTCGCACAAAATCCAAACTGTGTCGCCGCGATGCCACAATTCCCTTCGCGAACGACCCCAAACGCGTCACCCGATACGCGCGACGCATGGCCGCTTGCTTAACCGGCCGCGTCGAAAGCTGGGAATTCGGCGATACGGTTGCAAGGTTCGGCGAAACGCCGGCGCTGGAACGCGCGCGCATTGCCGGGTAGGGATAGGGCATGCTTTCGGCCGATCTCCTCGAGCAGGCGCGGGGCCTAGCGCCGCGCATCGTCGCGCTGCGCCGCGCGATCCACGCTGAGCCCGAGCTCGGGCTCGAGACTCCGCTGACACTGGCCAAGGTCCGCGCCGAGCTCGCCGGGCTGCCGCTCGAGTGGCGCGAGGGTACCACCTGCACCGGGGCGGTGGCCACGCTCAAGGGGGCGAAGCCGGGCCCGGCGGTGCTGCTGCGGGGCGACATGGACGCGCTGCCGATGGCCGAGGAGACCGGGCTCGAGTTCGCCTCGACGGTGCCCGGGCGGATGCACGCCTGCGGCCACGACACGCACACCGCGATGCTCGCCGGGGCTGCGCGCCTGCTGTGCGAACGCCGCGACGAGCTCGCCGGCGAGGTCCGTTTCATGTTCCAGCCCGGCGAGGAAGGGTTCCACGGGGCCCGCTTCATGCTCGAGGAAGGCCTGCTGGGCGGCGGCGACCGTCCGTTGCCCGACGCCGCATTCGCGCTGCACATCATGCCCAACGCGCCGCACGGGGTGCTGGCCAGCCGGACGGGGACGCTGCTGGCCTCGGCCGACAAGCTCGAGATCCTCGTCGAGGGGCGCGGCGGCCATGCCTCGATGCCGCACCAGACACGCGACCCGATACCGGTCGCGTGCGAGATCGTCTCGGCGATCCAGGCGCTGGTCACACGCCGGTTCGACGCGGCGGAGGCGACGGTGGTCACCGTGACCCAGGTCCACGCCGGCACCGCGCACAACATCATCCCCGACCGCGCCGAGCTGACCGGCACGATCCGCACGCTCTCGGCCGAGCGGCGCGAGGCGGTGCGCCCGGCGCTTCGCGAGCTCGCCGAAGGCATCGCCGCGGCGCACGGCTGCCGCGCGACGGTGACCATCACCGACGGATTCCCGCCGACGGTCAACGACCCGCGCGCGGTCGACCTGTTCGAGGCCGTCGCCCGGGATCTGCCGGGCGGGCACTTCGAGCGCCTCGCCAGCCCGATCATGGGTGCCGAGGACTTCTCCTACGTCCTCGAGAAAGTGCCCGGGGCGATGGCCTTCCTCGGCGTTGCCCGCGAGGGCGACGACTGGGCGAGCTGCTGCGGCATCCACTCGAGCCGGATGATGGTCGACGAGACCGTGCTGCCGCGCGGCGCTGCGGTGCTCGCCGGCTGCGCGCTGCAGTTTCTCGCCCAGGGCTGGGATTAGCTACCTCTCCCTGTCGGCGCCCGGCGGCGTTGCGGCCGGGGCGATGACCGAGACTTCGACCTGCCGCGGGCTGGCCGTCTCGAACTCGAGTGTTAGCGGGAAGGTCTCGCCCGCACGCAGCGGCGCGTTGAGGCCGTCTAGCCAGACGTGGAGCCCGGTCGGCACGAGACGGACGGGCTCGCCCGCGGGGAGGTCGATCGCCTCGAGATAGATCATCGCCATCGTCCCGCCGTCGTCGGTCATGGTCATCAGGTCGGTGCGTGCGGCGACGGGGGAGGACGCGCGGACGAGCCGGTCGTCGACAGGCGAGGTGATCGTCATGAACACCGCGGCGTTGGCCGTGCGCCCGGCGGTGTCACGGGTCCACGGGTCCGCCACCTCGAGTTCGGCGGACGGCCCGCAGGCGGCGAGCGCGACGGCGAGGAGCAGGGTGATGATCGGCTTCATTCGGGACCCCCGTTTCGGGACCGGTCGATACGTCCTCGGCGCGCGAAAGCCAAATTCACCGCGCTTGTCTGGCCGACCGCCGCTTGATAGCGCTACCTGCCATGGATAGCGGGGGTCCCGAGAAGCCTTCCGGTCCCGCCCGCGGAGATCGGCGGTGGCTGTTGCGCGGGGCGCTGGGCGCGGGCGCACTCGGCGCGGTAGCGCTGCCGCTGCGGCGGCTGTTGGCTCCGTCCGAAGCCGCCGAGCCTGTCACGGTCGGCGGGCTCGCGGTGACCTGCAACCTGACCCTGCCGATTGCCTGCGCCGCCAACGAGGCGGCCAACCCCTTCGGCACGCGCGACGCTGCCCAGCTCGCGTTCGGGTTCAGCCGCTACACCGGCTGGCCCGAACTCAAGGAGTCGCTGATGTCCGGCGACCTCAAGGCGGGTTACATGCTCGCGCCGATGGTCATGGACCTCGCCGACAAGGGCATCCCGGTGAAGATCGTCTCGATCGGCCACCGCTCGGGCGCGGTGATCATGGTGCGGACGGACTCGCCCTATCACCAGTTCCGCGATCTCGCCGGCAAGCGCATCGCGATCCCGAGTCGGTTCGCGGTCGACTATCTGTTCCTGCGCAAGATGCTCGCACTCGAGGGCATGACGGTCGACGACGTCGAGGTGGTCGAAATGGCCCCGGCCGACATGCCGGCGGCGCTCTACGTCAACGGGGTCGATGCCTACTGCACCGGCGAGCCGTTCGGAGCGGCCGCGCAGAAGGCCGGCTATGCGCGCGTGCTGAGCATGACCCGCGACGAATGGCCGCGCTACATGTGCTGCGTGCTCACGGTCCGCGAGGAGCTGATCGAGCGCAACCGGCCGCTGGTGCAGAACATGGTCAACTACGTGCTCTCGGCCGGGCGCTGGCTGGACGCGCGGCCCGAGAACCGCGACCGCGCGGTGGAGATTGCCGCCCGGCCGCGGTTCTTCAACCAGGATCCCGAGATCCTGCGCTTCGTGATGGACAACCCCGAGGACCGGGTGACCTACGGCGACCTGCGCATGGTCCGCAGCGAATTCGACGAGCTGATGCAGCTCGCGGTCGAGGCCGGCGCGCTGTCGCGCCCGGTCGAGTTCTCGCGCTACGTCGACGAGAGCTTCTCGCTGGCTGCGCGGCCGGCGTCGATCGCGCTGTGAACCTGCGCGCCCGCCTTGCCGCCACACTGGCGCTGGCGCTGCTCCTCGCAGGCGCCGCGACGCTGTGGCTGATAAGGGCGCAGGAGCCACAGCCGGCGCTGATCGCCGGCGCCTACGATCCGCCGCGGCCCGCGCCCGGATTCACGCTCGACGGGACCGACGGCGCGCCGGTGACGCTCGAAAGCTTCCGCGGCAAGGTCGTGCTGCTGACCTTCGGATTCACCCACTGCGCCGCGGTCTGCCCGACCACGCTGGCGACGCTGGCGCAGGCGCGCAGTGCGCTCGGCGAGCGGGCCAAGGAGGTGCAGGTGGTGTTCGTGACCGTCGACCCCGAGCGAGACACGATCGAGCAGATGCGGCCCTACCTCGCCGCGTTCGACCCGACTTTCGTCGGCGCGACCGGAGATCCGACAGCTCTTGCGGCAGCGCGCGGGGGCTACGGCGTGACCGCGGTGCGCGAGGGTGACGGGCCCGACTACGCAATGGCGCACACGTCCTCGATCTTCCTGATCGACCGGGCCGGCCGGCTGCGGGCGATGATGCCGTTCGGCCATGACGCGGCCGACTTCGTGCACGACGTCGGCCTGTTGCTCGAGGGATAGGCAAGTGCGCCGCCGCCGCCCCGTCCTTTTCGTCCTGGCGCTGCTCGTCGTCGGCGGGCTCGGCTGGTCCGCGCTCGCGCCGATCCCGAGCGGCGCCCGCGAGCGGCTGTTCGAAATTCCTCCCGGCACATCGGAGCGCCGCATCGCCGGGGAGCACGACCTCGAGATCCTGCCGCAGACGATCCGCCTGCAAGTCCACGAGGTGCTGGCGCTTCGGAACGCCGACTCCGCTCCGCACGTGTTCGGTCCGACGCTGATCCTGCCCGGGCAGACCTTCCGCCTGCCGTTCCGCCAGGCCGCGACCTACAGCTTCCTGTGCACCGCGCACGCCGACGGCCAGCTCAACGTGATCGTCGAGCCGGGGCCCGCGCCGGGATGGGAGCGCCTGCGCTGGCGCTGGGAAAGGCTCGCTGGAGCCGAGTGAGCGCAACGTAGGGGCGCGCGCCCCGTACTCGCACGAAAGGACAAATCCGAAAGCCCGGAGTGGGCGGCAACGCCCTCCTCGATCACCAATTCAATGTAACTATGTTGCTACCTTGTTGCCCGAGCGCAACATTCGGCCCCCACCGTCCGGAAAAGTACCGCCCCGGCCGGTTTTCGAGGTTGTGAAACTCGCGCGCGATGCCGCAAGACCGCGAGGGATTGGGGGAAGTGTTGCGGACAATCGAGGGAAAGCTCGCGCGGATCGTTCCGCCGGTGCTGCTGATCGGCTCGCTGATCGCGGTCTGGTGGATCGTTGTCGCCAACAGCGAGAGTCCGATCTTCCCGACTCCGGCACAGGTCGCCACCGGGGCCTGGGCGCTGGCCGAGGACGGCACGCTGTGGCAGCACATCGAGGCCTCGCTGTTCCGGGTCGAGATCGGCTTCGGACTGGCGTTCCTCGTGGCGGTGCCGCTCGGACTGTGGATGGGCTGGGTGTCGGCCGCGTTCAACACGCTCAACCCGCTGTTCCAGATGCTGCGGCCGATCTCGCCGATCGCGTGGATCCCGGTGGCGATCCTGTGGTTCGGCGTCGGCGACTTCTCGCCGATCTTCCTGATCTTCATCTCCTCGGTGTTCCCGATGATGGTGCAGACCACGGTCGGTGTGCGCACGATCGACCGGCGTTACCTGCGCGCGGCGGCGAATTTCGGGGTTTCCAGGTGGGTGCTGTTCACCCGGGTGGTGATCCCGGCAGTGCTGCCCGAGATCATCGTCGGCATGCGCATCGGCCTCGGCGTCGCCTGGCTCGTCGTAGTCGCCGCGGAGATGATCGCGCTCAACACAGGCCTCGGCTACCTGATCATGGATTCGCGCAACGCCGGCAACCGCTACGACCTTGTCATCGCCAGCATGATCCTCATCGGCGTGATCGGGCTGCTGCTCGACGGCGCCACACGCCTGCTCGAGCAGCTCGACATGGTGAAGTGGCGCTATGTCCGATAG
>CALCBC010000110.1 GCA_937898525.1 uncultured Sphingomonadales bacterium | reverse complement strand
ACAGCGCAGCCTCGACGCCCTGCGCCAGGCGAACGAGACGTCGTGGTTCCGGGACCGCGACGCCCTCTGGGTCAAACTGGTCGTGACCGAACCTCCGCGCATGCCCATCCGGCCGTTGGATATCCAGACCAGCATCGCGGTCAGCCGGTAAGGCCTGTCTCGCCGACGGGACGAAGCCGTTCCCGCACGGGCATTGCGTTCAAGCGTTCGCCTGACGGAACGCTGATGCGCCTATTGTCCGCTATGGATCGCCTGCGGCCTCGGCTTTGCGGCTCATTACGGCGAGGGTGGCACCGACTCCCACAGTGATCGTGCCCAGCCTTCTGTGGGCGGCACTTCGTCCAGTCGCAACGAGAGTGGTCTGAACGAGGGCGAGCAGTAGCCAGCTCGCCGCGAGAAACGCGTGCACGTGCGTCGTTATTGGCGGCATGGGGCGCTGCCCGGCCGCAACGGCGGCGACCAGCTGTGACGAACTCCAGGAAAAGCCGGCAATTGCAGTGGCGACGAAGTATGCCGCCAGCCCGACGTAGAACCACCGGTCCAGAAATAGGCCGAGGCGGCGTATGCGGGCGGACTCGGAGAGTTGAGATCTGGTCGCCATTCTGCCCCCCGGAACGCAGCGACCGCTGTCATTCTAGGGGTCCGAGCATCGTCCGCAATGGCTCGCGTGTCGGAGGCCGGGTTGGTCGGAAGCGGCCCGGCCACTGCGCCGTGCCTGTGCCAGGCTCCTAGTAATTCGAGCTCAGGCTCGCCTCCCACACCTTGCCGTCGTAGCCGAGGGTTTCCCACCTGTCCCCGAGCCGCCGGTTGAGCAGGCCGCGGCCGCAAAAAGTCCCGCGCGCCCGTCCCACGAAGCACACATTGTCGCCCTCCACTCGCCACCTGCCGAAGTCGGACTGCAGCCCGTTTCTCTTGCTGACGAAAGTGCCGTCCCGCCGGATCCTGAACGTCACCCGGTTGTCGCGGCCGCGCACCAGGGTGAGTGTTGTGTCCTTCAGGTCGTCCGGAAGCCGCTGCCCCTCAACCACGATCGCGCCGTCTTCCCCGGACGTGGCGTTCGGATTCCACGCCGCAGGGTCGGGAGCCGGCTGAGCCGCAGCGGCCGACGCGGCAACGAGCGCGATGACGGCGAGGAGTGCTTTCACGACGCGCCTCCGGATCGGGTCGATGCGCCCTTCACGCTCTGGGTACATCCACCCCATCGGCAATGCCAGTGTGCCTATGGTACGCCGGGGCGCGAAGGCCGATGCCCGGAGTGGAAGACGGACGTCGCCCGCACGCACCTTCAGCTGTCGACGACATTCACCAGATTGCCGGCTGGATCGCGGAAAAAGAACCGGCGCAGTCCCCACGGCTCCGTGGCCGGGCCGTACACCACTTCCGCCCCGGCCGCGCGGACAGCCGCCTCGGCGGCCTCGAGATCCTCCACGCCGATCGAGATCACCGGCAATTCCGTTCCGGCTCCGCCGTGAGAAGCGGTGTGCAATTCGAGCTTCTGCGTCGAGTCATTGGTCAGAAAGGCGATCCAACCCATGTCGAAGCGCAAGTCGAGCTCGAACGCCGTCTCATAGAACCTGGCCAGGCCGACGGGATCAGCCGCGCTGAGATTGGCAACGATCCGGGTGACGGCCATCGCGAACGGCTCCCAGCCAAAGACGAGGCCATGTACACCAGAACCGCAGGGTCCGAAATGGCAGTCGGTTCGCAGACAGCCGATCGGCAGCGGCGATATTGCGCGACGAATCTCGACCGCAAGCGCCGTATGATCAATTGCCTCCGCCGCAAGGTCTTCCGACCTGCATTGCCAGGGACTCCGCCAGGGTTTGCTGGAATCCCAGCGACCGGCGCAGTTCCTCGGCTTGTTCGAGGTCTTCAATCGGGTAGCTTTCCTGCTTTCCCCCGCGGCAGCGGAACTGGGTTCCGTAGCGCTGAGGTCGGCCTTCTTCGGTCGCCACCCGGTCGAACATCGATGCGTAGTCGGACCCTTCGATTTCACCACTTTTCGCGAGCGGCTCGAGCCTTGGCAGCACTCTCTTCCTCAGGGCCAGATCGCTGTGCTGGACGATATGGAAGGCGGCAGCGGAGGCCTCCGGACCAAACTCGCTGATCGTAAACCAGCCCTCTTCGGGCAGCATCCCGAGCAGGGCTTCGACATTGGCCTGATCGACGGGTTCGATGGCGTCCCCGATGGCGGAACTTACTCTTCGGCCGTCCTCGACCGACAGCCGCCTGAAATCGATCTTCGCGATTGCCCGACGCCCGGCCTGGTCGAGCCGTCCCATGCGTTCGAGTTGCTCGCGTACCGAAGCAGGCGGTGGAAGGCGGCTCTGGCTATCCTTCTCCTGCGCGATGGCATCGGTCACCGGAGCGATGATCGTAGCGAGATCCAAATCTTCCGCCCCGATAGCTGGAGATGCGACCAGGACCAGGACGGCGAAATGTAGATGAAGCCTCATGCTGGCGGTCCTCTGCGCAAGTGCAGCCGTGCCGGGTGGCTGGGTCAGAATAGGGTAAGAGCATACAATCGCAACGAGCGCGATCGCTCCGAGTCCGCCCCTGAAGATCATCCCCAGGCAGGAACGGCCGTGATGGGTGGTTAGCGGACGTTAGCGTAGACGGTAGAACCAACTCCCCTCGTAATCGCGATCGACTGTCTCCTGAGACTCAATTGCGATGACTGCTGGCCATCCGCCTGTCCGAGCCGCCTCGTGCAGACTTTGCAGGAGAACCTCGTCAGCCAGGAGTGAATCCCGCCGTTCATCAGTGTCCACTTTGATCCAACACCCCCACGGATCGAGATCAGACGCGCAGAGAGGGCCTACGGCGTCGATCTCCGCCGCTGGGTAAAATTTCCTCGCCTCAGTGAGGACGTTCGCTCGCGATGCAATAAACGCGTGAGCAAGCTCGGCACTCTTACCCGGCGCGTGGCCGATTGACGCGAAATACTTAGCCAGTTCCTCAGGGTCACTTGGGCGAGACATTTCCCTTGCGTAGCTCCCCTGCTCCTATGTCCGCAAT
>CALCBC010000109.1 GCA_937898525.1 uncultured Sphingomonadales bacterium | reverse complement strand
CGGCCTTGGGATAGCCCGATCCGGTAAAACCGCTCAGCCCGACCGTGTCCCCGGGAGCGATCAGCCCGGCCGCGTGCTCGGCGGTCGTCACTTTCGCCCGAAGGGCCGCACAAGCGATACGATCGTTCATCTGGATCTTCCCTTGCCGGTTCCGCGCCATGCACGGCTTTATCGGTTCATCCGGCCGGGGGGGCCGCGAGAGCCGGCTGCGTTCTGCCGCCCCATAACCGTTTTCGGCCCGAATGGCAGGCGCGACCGCACCGGGCGCCCGACCATCTTCTTCCCGTCGTCTCCTCCGTTCGGCGGAGGTGAGGCCCGCGCGAAGCTGCCAACGCGTCCGTCAACCGGCCGTCGGGGCGGCGGCGAGACACGGGAGCATCTACGTTGGAAGCATCGAATCTCGAGCGGACCTCTTCCTGGCGGACCGAGGCGAGTCATGCGTCCTCCCGCGGAGCCGATCCGGAACACGAGACCGGCTCGTCGGAATGCGGCGCCGAACGGAGCTGGCGGGCGCCCTGCCGGTCGTTTCGCGACTGGCCCCCCGCCTGGATGCTGTGAAGGACGCTCCTTGGCCCCGATTCAGGCCAGCGCGGCCGCGTCGAGCGCGAAGCGGATCAGGTCCGACTGCCGCCGCTGGCCGGTCTTGTCAAACAGCGACGAGAGATGGCTTTTCACGGTCGTGATCTTCACGCCGTGCCGGGCGGCGTAGGCCTGCAGCGTCTCGCCCTCGACGAGCGCGCGCAGCAGGCGCGTCTCGGCGCCGGTCAAGCCGTACTCGTCGCGCATGAAGCGCTCGTCGATCCGCTTGGGCGCACGTCGGCTGAACAGGAGCAACGCGAGCGGTTGGGCCAGCGCGAGCCCGGATTCGGACCTGTGCGGGGCGACGGTGACGGTCACGTGGGCACCCGTGGCGGACGCGATCTGCAGCGTGTGGCTCTCGGCCCCTTCGGCCCGGGCGGCGAGTTCGATGGCCCTGCGCAGCCGCGCCGCATCCCTGCGGTCGACTGCCGAAATCCGGCCGTTGGCCACGGTCAGCTCGTCCGATCGCAGCTCGGCTTCCGCAAACTCGCTGCCCGAGACGATCAGCCCGGTCCGCGTGACCAGCAGCATGGCGAGGCCCGCCCGCCGAAGGCCGGAGATCGCCGCGATCTTCTCTTCCTCGAGCGCCTTCAGCCGCAGCCAGGTCGCAAAGCTGCGCGCGAGGTGCGGAGCGAGAATCCGCACGAGCGCGGTCTCCTCGTCGTAGTCGCCCTTCTTCGCGCTGCGCTGGGCGCTGACCAGGATCGTGTCCGCAGCATTCCGCAGGAACGGCACATAGAGCCCGCGGTCGCAGCCGATCGCCCCGAGATAGTCGTTGTAGAACGGCGACTTCAGGCGTTCGCGGTCGGCGAGCAATGCGCTGTCGAGGATCGGCTGGCCGAGAGGCGTGTCGGCCACCTCGCCCATCGCGCGGTCGCCGACCCACAGCGTGCGTTCGTACTCCGCGGCCATTCCCGGCAGGCACGACGAGCAGAAGGCGACGGTGGAGACCGCCGCCTGTCGGCGGGCGAAGATCGCCACGTTGCCATCGAGCGCTTCCTCGAGCGGCCGGATGATCGAGCGCATACCCTGCGGATGGGTCGGGGCTTCGTAAATGGCCCCGATCAGCTTGCCGACCGTGTCCGTCGAATACACTCTCGCCCCCAATCTGCCCGCAGCCGGATCGACGGCAACGGGTCGCGTTGTCCCGGTCGTGCCGAGATGAAGTCTCGCCCGACGCGCGCGTCGCTACATCATAGGGCGGTGCCTGTCAGCCTGCCGGGCCGATCGCGACTGGCGCCGAAAAACTCGCATCGCCTCCTCCGTTCGTAGGACGCCGCGTCGAGCCAGCCCCACTAATCCGCCGCGCCCATGAGCTGTGGAGAGGTCCGGACCCCTCGGTCGAGGGCCGCCTCGCCGCGAGTTCTGCACGTCTTCGACAGGGAGCCGGCGCAGCGCCGGATAAGCGATCATGACTCTACGACGTCCACTTCTCAGCGCGACCGCCTTGTGCGGCAGCCTGATGGTCTTCACCCCGCCGGCGCTTGCCGACTGCACCGATGCGACCGGTGCGGAAGGCGAACGGGTCGTGGCCTGCAGCGGCAGCACCGACGCCGCCGCCCTCGGCCTCGACGACCGCCCGACGGTGTTGACCAATACGGCGGCCGGCGCGCTGTCCGGCACGCTCGCCTTCGGCGACGGTGACGATCGTCTCGTCAACGACGGGACGATCACCGGTGAGGTCTCGATGGGGCGGGGCAACGACATCGTCTACAATCGCGGGACGATCGAGGGCACCGTCGACCTCGGCCCCAACTCGGAAATCGCCGGCCCCGGTGAAGGGGCGAGCTACCTCGATGAGGCGGGGGCCGTCCTCACTGGCGACATCGTCGGGGGTTACGGGTCGAAGCTCGTGACCGTTCGGGGCACACTCTTGGGCAGCGTCCAGCTCGGCAACGAGGACGACGTCGTGACGCTGGCCGGTACGGTCGAGGGCGACATCTACGCCGGCGGCGGCGGCGACACGGTCGTCATCGCCGGGCGGCCCCACATCTCGGGTCGCGTCGATGCGGAGGGCGGCGACGCCGACCTGCTGGTCTTCTCCGGCGACGCGGGCACCTGGAATGTCGGGCAGTTCGGGGGATTCGAGTACCTGCGGGTCGATGGGGACTCGTCGGTCCGGCTCGCCGACACCTGGAGCTTCGAGCAGATCTTCGTGTCCGGCGGCGGACGGCTTACGGTCGGCGGCGATCCGGACGACGGGCTTCGGGGCCAGCTCACCGTCGATGCGGGCGGCGCTTACGCGCTCGACGGCGTCCACTACGGCGACGTGACCAACTACGGGCTGCTCGCCGGAAACGGGCGCATCAGCAACATGGCGCTTCCGTCCGCGCACCTCTACAACTACGGCGTCGTCGCGCCGGGCGGTGATGCGATCGGCACGTTCACCGTCGCCGACGACTTCCACCAGTATGCCGACGGACGGCTCGACATCCAGCTCGGGGCGCCTGGCCAGTCCGACCTGCTCGCGGTTGGCGGCACGGCCTATCTCGACGGAACGGTCAACTTCATCCCGCTCGATCTGTCCGATACCGGCGCTTACACCTTCATGACCTATGGCGGCGTGAGCGGTGCCTTCAGCGCCATCACTCACGCCTCGACCGATCCCGGCCTGTTCTTCTCGTTCGACGTGACCTACCTAGCCGACCGCGCGGTCGTGAACGTCGTCAAGACGGGTACCGTCACGCCCCCTCCGCCACCGCCGGATCCGACCGGCTGCCTGCCGACCGATCCCGCGTCGGGCAGCACCGTGGTGTGCGTGCCGGCGATTTCGCAGGAGCAGATCTTCACGGCACACGACCTGACGATCGAGGTCGACGGCCTGCTGGAACTCGGCACCGGTCAGGCGGTCCTCGAGAGCCGGGGCAGCAACGGGCTGGTCTCGGTCGCGGCTCACGGAGGGGTTATCAACGCCGACCGTAACGGAACCGCGGTCGCGATGACCGGCGACGGCAACCGGCTCGACAACGCCGGGCTGCTCGCGGTCGAGAACCTCGCCGCCGGTTCCGCCAACGCGGTAGTCGAAGTCTCCACCGCTGCCGGCAAGACCAGCCGCGTCGTCAACCGCGCCACCGGCGTCATCGGCGACGAGGGCGCCGCGGAGCCGGGCACGGCCATCGACGCGCGTGGCGGGACCTTCGAGCTCGAGAACCGCGGCCGGATTCACGGCGCGGTGCTGGCGGAAGGCGAAAGCGCGGTCATCCATAACGGGATGCTCGGCGAGACCGGGGATCTCGATGGTCCTGCGCTGATCGAGGGTTCGATCGTGACCACCGCCGGCGCCGATACGATCGTCAACCGCGGGACCGTCAGGGGTCTCGTCCTGACCGGCGCGGGTGACGACACGCTCACCAACGCCGAAGGCGCTTCGATCGTGGGCGACGTCGATACCGGTGCTGGCAACGATACGCTCGTCGTCGACGGCGCGCTCGTCGGAAGCGTTGCCATGGGCGAAGGTGACGACCAGTTCGAGCTCTCGGGCAGCCTGCGCGGCGACGCCGATCTCGGGGCCGGCGACGACCACGCGTGGATTCGCTTCATCGCCAACCCGGGCGTGCCGCATGCGCTCGCGGAGGGCGTGATCGACGGCGGCGACGGGATCGACACGCTCAACTTCCAGGGCGCCAACGGGACCTGGGACGCCGGAGAGTTCGCCGGGTTCGAGCGCCTGTACAAGTACGGCGGCGGCGAGACGACCATCACCGGAACCTGGAGCGCAGGCGACTACGAGGGTGGCTGGGTCGAATCCGGTACCTTGCGGCTGGCCGAGGGGGCGGAGTTCCAGGCCCCGATGACCGTTCGCACTACCGGTCATTACGCCATTCACGGCCTCCAGCTCGGCAGCGTGGAGGTCGAAACGGGCGGGCTCGTATCCGGCACCGGGACGATCGGCCATCTCGAGTTCCCGGCCGTGCTCCTCAACCACGGCACGGTGGCGCCCGGCGGTGGCGGAATCGGCACGCTGACCGTGTGGGGCGATTTCCGCCAGCAGGCCGACGGCCTTCTCGAGATCGAACTCGGTCCTGACGGGGCGTCGGACCTCCTGCAGGTCAACGGCACGGCGCAGCTGGACGGCGCTGTCCAGTTCGTGCCGCTCGATGCGGCAGTGCTCGGCGACTACACGTTCCTGATTGCGAGCGACGGCGTGACGGGCACGTTCGCGACCCTGAACCCGGATGCGGAGCTCGCGCAGCAGGGCCTGTTCTTCACCTACACGCTCGACTACGGTGAGCCCGACCGGGTCTCCGTGACCGTCAGCCGCACCGGGGATGAGGGACCGCAGACGCCGAACCAGCCGCCGGTCGATCCCGAGCAGCCGGCCGAGCCCCAGCAACCCGGTGGGGAGGCGCCGGAACCCGAGGTCCCGCCGCCTTCGATCCTCGACGTCATCGCCAACCTCAGCCCCAATCAGACCGGGGTGCGCGAAGCGTTCCTTGCCGGGGGCCAGTTCAGCGACGACCTCGCCGGGGTGCGCGCGTCGCTTAACGGCATCGCGCCGGAGCGCGCCGCCGCGGCGCTGGATTCGTTCTCCGGCGAGATCTACGCGGTGACGCCGTTCGTCGCGGCCAGGGTCGGCGAGCAGTTCTCGTCGGCGCTCTCGCGCCGCGTGGCGGGCGAGCGTGCCGGCGAAAGCCACGGCCGCAGCGAGGCCCGCGACGGGCGTTCGGCGCACGGGACCGTGTTCTGGATGGAGGCCGTCGGCCTCACCGCCGACCAGGATCCCCGGGCCGGCAGCTATGGCTACGGCTTCGACCTGGCCCAGTTCGCCCTCGGCGTCGATCGGGCGATCGGCAGCGACGCCCGTGTCGGGCTCGCCTTCGGGTACTCGACCACCGATCTCGACCAGCCCGGGCTTGGCAGCGCAGCCGACCTCGACTCGGTCCACGCGGGTGTCTACGCCCTGTTGACCTCGGGCCGCCTGTCGCTCGACGGACAGCTGACCTACGCGCGCCACGGCATCGACGTGAGCCGCCGGATCGTCACCGGCAACGCGTCCGCCCGCACTGCCGCCGGCGAGACGCATGCGGACGAGGTGCGTGGCTCGGCGACGGTAGGCTACGTCGTTTCAGAGGGCACGACGACGCTGCGTCCCTACGGCAGCCTGTCCTACGTCAGCGTCAGCCAGGACGATCTGGGTGAGCGCGGCGCCGGCGATGCCGGGCTGCAGGTTGCCGACGGCACTTTCGAGGCCTTCACCGGAACGATCGGTCTCGACGCCCGCTGGACCCTGGGCGGCGTGCGCCCGTTCGCCGACATCGCCATGTCGCACGACCTCGCCCGCGAGGGGTGGGCGATCACGACCCGGATGATCGGTGGCGGATCGCCGATGGTCGTCCATGGAGCCAAAGCCGGGCGTACGGCCGGCATCGGCCATTTCGGCGTCGCTGCGACGGTTGGCGGGCTCGATCTCAGCGCCGGATACCGGCTCGAGCTGCGCGAGGCCTTCACCTCGCACGCGGCGACGGCCAGCCTCAGCTACCGCTGGTGAGCGCCTGACCCCAGCCCCGCTCCGGTCCGGCCGGGGCGGGGCACCTTCCTCCGCCGGCGCGGGCGGCGCGGCTCCGAGTTCCCTGGGGCTTCCAGCCATCGCGGCGTCGATCGTGTCGTCGGGAGAGCCTTCGGCCCGTCGTTTTCACCAGCAAGTCCGCGCAGGTGATTCGATTGTTCGTCCAGTCCCCCCAAGTTTCGCGATCCGCGCGTCGCGAACTCCGGGAAGCGGCGCTCGTCCGCTTCCATGGGGTGAAGGAACGATCAACAGCCAAAGAGATCGCCCAACTTCGACCGTCCGCAAGAAAGACCCTGCAGATCTTCGCCCGATAGTGGTCTCGCCGGAACCAGCTCTCGATGGAAGGGTTAGCGCAAAATTAGCCATATCTCTAAGGCGACGCTCAGCATACGGCTGTTAGCTCTCGTCGCCTGAGGGAGAAAACCCGTGCGACGTTTCTACAAGTTCACCGCTGCAATTCTGGCCGGTTCGATCGCCACTGCCGCGAATGCCGGCGACGGCGCGTCGGCCGGTTTTCAGCTCAGCCTGACTGTTCCCGAGGTCTGCGATGTCGATGTCGGAACGCCGTTGGTTGTCGAGGAACCCGGCGTAGCGATTCTGCAGGTGTCGGAGTTGTGCAACAGCCGGCGCAGCTTCCAGGTGGTAGCTTCGCACCGGGCGCTGGAACCCCAAGAGCAGATCAGCATCAACTATGGCGGACAGGTCAATTGGCTCGGCATGTCGGGTGTGAGCAGTGTCGCCTTTCGCCAGGGACCAAGCCTGCGCACGGTTCCGGTTACGGTGCAGAGTGTCGGCGTCACTTCACCGCTGGTCATCAGCTTAGGAATGATGGCCCTCTGACACGGCCGCTGCGCTGAGCGACCGATGCTTTGCTGGATATCGAAGGGCGATCCAGGTTTTCGGATCGGTCCGCCGTCTAGATCGCGGTGACGGTCACGGTGACCCGATCGGCATAACGGCCCGCGCGGGCGGTGACCGGCCCGACCCAGACCCGCATCGGATGAATGCGCCCCAGCGAAGGCGTGAATTGCGGGTAGACGAAGTTGGGAGCAGCCTTGAGATCCACGGCACGATCGTCGAACTCGAGAGTGTATTCGAGCGAATCGAGGTTCGCCTCGTGCATTAGTAGGCCCTGGTTCTGCGAGACTAGTCCGACTCGGTAGCCCGACGTGCTCCAGATCCGCACGCCAAACGGCTCTGAGCGGGTGGCGGCGGTGGTGGAGAGCGGTCCGAGATCGATGCGGGCTATCTGCCCTTCGCCCGTCGCTCCGACTAGACGCAGCGCGACGGCTTGCGGAATGGTGATGTTGAGCGCGACGATCAGGCGATCGACCTCATTTCCACCCCCGTCCAGCAACAGCAGTTCGACGCGCTCGTCGTAGGTCCCCGCCTTGAGCCCCCACTCGGTGGGTAGCGTCAGCTCGAAACGCACCGGTGCACCGCGGTCGTCGATCGGCACGTCCGGCACGATCAGGTCGCTGTTCGCCGTGGGCGCGGCTCCCGTCTGGAGCACCTCGAGCAGGTTCGCGCCCGAGCGCAGCTGGTAGCGCGGCGAATCCGGTAGATGCGGGCCAAGGCTCGTCAGGCGGATAGTCGCGCTGCACGCTCCGTCCCCGGCGTTACGAACGTGGACATCGAAGGTCTCACGCGAGAACTCGCCGACCCCGATCTCGACGCTGTTGAGAGTGACAGTCTGTGACGTCTCGACGAATTCCGGTCGGCATTCTGCAGCAACGGCAGGGGAAGCGATGGCAAGAGCGCCGACGAAACCAAGGGTGGTTCGATACATGGGCGAGATCCTATTCGCTGGGCCTCGGCAGGTCTATCGTGCCGACGCGATAGAGGCCTTCGTTCTGGTCGGGGATTTCGATCCTGATGATGCGGTCGTCGCCGGACAACTTCAGCAGGTAGGTCTTTCCAGGCGCGAGCCCCAGGATGCCGAAGCGACCGGCAGAATTCGTGAAGAACGGTTGCGGCTCGAACCCTTCGTCGTCGAACGACGTCAGCTGGCCGCTGACCAGCCCCAGCGGCTCACCGGCGACGGTCAGGATGCCGACGGCGGTCACATAGCGATTGTTGCCGACGACGACTTTGTAACCGCCGTGAAGCGGGGGATCGACACGCACCACCCCGTCGCCGAGGTCATATCCGGTGCCGGCGCCGGCGAGGTCGAAGTGGATGTTCTGCGGCGAATAGGAGGCAATGTTCGCCTGGACAGCAGCCCCGAACGGGCCGCTGCGCGCTTCATAGCGGTTGCTCTGCAGGCTGCGGCCGGTGATCACGTCTGCCTTTGCGATCGCGTCGTGGGGCCGCAATAGAGCGAAGGAATCGTTGATCGGGCGGCCGATGCCGAACAACCCGTCCGCGAAGGCGATCGCGGTCCCCACTTGCAGGCGGGCGCGCTGGCGGTCGGCGAGGCCGTCCAGGCCCTGTCCGCGCGTAAACACCGTGGCCCGAGCGTCGAAACGGTTGCCGATGTAGTCGAGACTGGCGTTGGCTGAGGTGTCACCGCGCGAATCCGAGAATCCGAGATCGTAGCCCCACGAGCCGACGTGGTTTTCAGGTCCACGGGCGACGGTCGCGCGGAAGGTCTCAGTGCGGCTGCGGTAGTCGACGTTGCCACGGTGGCCCCCACCGAACAGCATCGAGAGGCCCAGGCGGACGCCAAAGTTGCGCCGATAGACCGAATCGTCACCGTACTCGACGCCAGCGACAATGCGAAAGCGGTTGTCGAGTCGATGCGCGACTTCGGCGTAAGCCAGAGTCTGGTCGCGCAGGCTGCCACCCTGGCGGATGTACGAGAAGCCGGCGGTGGCAAAGGTCTGCAGCGAGAACGCCTGCATCACGCTGGCGTTGACCGTAAGCGTGCTGAACGACGGGGCGAAGATGCCGTCGAGCGTCTGGAAGTCGGCACTCTGGTAGTCCACGCTGAGATTGACCTGCCGGCGGCTTTCCATGTCGCCACTGCCACGCCAGCGGTACCCGGCGCGAAACGCGTATCCCGTCCGGCCGCCCGTGCTGACGGCGCCCTGGAAGTCGAGGACGCCCGGCAGGACCTGGGGCACGAAGGTCGAGTCGATCGAGAAGACTTGGCGGTCCTGCGTCACCTGGGCCGCCCCGCCCAGGATGAACGTTTCGCTGAACGCCTTTCGGAAATAGCCGATTGCCGCCAGGTCGTCGGAATAGTTCGGTTGATAGCCGAGCTCGCGGCTCAGGAATCCGACAGTGGCGACGTATTCGTAGTCGCCAGCTTCGAGTTCGAGCGGCTCGAAGAAGTAGTCGTAGTCGATCAGCTGCTCGCGGCCCGCAGCATCGCGGACGCGCAGCATTACGTTGTTGGAGCCAAACTGCAGCGGCAGGTTGGCGAGGTCGTAGCGGCCCGGGTCGAGTTCGACGGTCTGATACTCGACCCCGTTGATGAGAATGTCGACCGTCGAGCGCGTGTCGAGGAAGATCTCGCGCCCGCCGAGACGGGAGGCGGGCAGTATCGGGCGGAAGGTCCGCCGACGACGCTCGACGCTGAGGCCGCCGATCACCGGGGTTCGAAGCAGCGGAACCGTTTCGGAGCGCACATCGCCAGCGCTTATGCGCATGTACCGCTTGGGAAGGTCGTAGATCGCCCGCAGCGAGCGGCGATGGAACTCGTACGCGCTGTCGCCGAGCTGCTCGCTGAAGGCCCCGTCGAGCTCGACCACGAGGCCGCCGAAACGGCTCGCGCCCAACAGGTAGAACTCGGGCCTCTGCACGCCATCGAGGTCGTCATAGTCGAGGCTGGCGTTGATGTTGAGGAACGCGCTGACGCCAGCCGGTTCGACGATCGGCAGTGAAGAGGCTTCCTCGCTTCGCCGGGCGATCCCCAGAGTTCCGACCGGACGGTAGCTGCCCTCGATGCTGTCGATCACGGCCTCGAGTCGATTCGCGTTGAAGCGGATTTGGAAGCCCGCATCGACGAGAATTGTCTCGTCGACGAAAGCTCGGGCACCGAGCGCAGCGTCGAGGCGCGCCTGACCGGCTTCGTTGAGTAGCGGCTCGAGCTCGCGTCTGAGCGACTGGGTTTCATAGGCGACTGGGCCGCTGGACGGGATCCGCACCAGCACGTCACCCAGCACGCGGCGATCAGACACAAGCGGAACCGTGAAGGTCATTTCGCGGGCGCTCTTCGCGCCCGTTTCTGCGTCGCTCTGTGCGCGCACGGGAAGCGCCGGCGCGGCGGCGACCGCGAACGCCAGCGCCGCAAGTCCGACTCCGTGCTGCAGAGTTGTCCGCCGTGCGCGTCGTGTCATGTCAGGGACTGACTTCCACCCGGATCGAGTCGGGAGCGAGCGGCGCTTCGGTGGGTATGAAGAAGGCGCGAGTGCGGTCCGGCGCGACCACCCCTACGCCGACCACCCGGCTCATCTCCTCTGGCCGGTAATCGCGACTGTAGGTCTGGCCGTCTTCGGTCACGCCGGTTACCTTCCAGCGCGACATTCCGGCGAAGAAATAGCGGGTCCCACGGTTGCCGACGCGCACGAGGATGCCGGGTTGCGGGGGCGGAGCGACCTGCACGCCAGCCGTCTCGTCTTCGGTTTCGGGGGTTTCCTCAACTTCCGGTTGGCGAACCGTTGCCTCGACGCTTTCGACCACCGCCTCCGGCGAAGTCCCGCGCGGAACGACGTTGACCAGGACATTGTAGTTGACGACGACCTGGACCTGGGACTGCTCAGGCTCGACCTTCACGGGAACCTGCTGGATCGACATGTAGTAGATGGCCGACTTGTCGAGCTGCGGGTCGCCGACGTACTGTAGCCGGAAAACCTGCTGGGAGCGCGCCTGGACGATCGATTGCGGCGGAAAGACGAGGAAGTCGTCGTCGGCCGGCGTCAAGGTGAGCTCGCCGTCCTCGCTGATGTCTCCGCGCATGACCCGCACTTCGAACGGGATGTCGCGTGCCGCATCGTTGGTCAGCTCGACCCGAGCGACCGAGGCGTTGCCGGTGGGCTCCAGCTCGACGATCATCGGGGATACACGCGCGGCTTCGGCCGCGAGCGGCGCGCACGCGACCGCAACGGCGGCCACGGATGCAATCAGTCGGTTCAGCATGGCAGTCCTAGGTAAAACGAGTCGGTTAATGCGTTTGTCACCCTGGCGGACCGTTCGTTACCGTCGCGTTGCCGAAGGCAGAAAGGGAGGGGCTTGCCCCTCCCTTTCCCTCGTTCGGCCACAAGGCAGACGAGCTTAGGCCGGCCCGACGGATACCGTCGCGACGTCGCTGTAAGTGCCGGCGAGCGGACGCAGCGGGTTGTCGCCCTGGTAGATGTAGACCCGCAGGTTCGCCTCGTCGTGGAACGCGTCGGGGTTGATGCGCGACCCGCTGTTGCCGCTGTGCGTGAACAGGTGCGTGGTGAGGAACGCGTTGTTCGAGGAAGCGGTCAGCGAAGCGCGATACTCGATCACGTTGGTGAAGTCGCCGGCGTCGGGGCCGTCGTTGGCGACCGGATTGACCAAACCGCCGTTCTGCGACGAGATGGTCATCTTCGCACCGTAGTTGCAGCTGACCCAGATTTTCTGGTTCTGGTTATGGAACTGCTGGTCGATCAGCAGCGCGTCGGAACCCGGATCTTCGTTGATCGAAATGTTGCCGAAGTTCACGTTATCCGGATCTTCGATGCTGCACTCCGGCAGGACCGTTGCGGTGACATCGAACGAGTTCGAATCCGCATCAGCCGCGAGGGCCGGTGCGCTGACGAGGGCCGAAGCGGCTGCGGCGAGAAGAAGCTTTTTCATAGTGAATACATCCCATCCTGACTGTCAAACCGCGCCTGTCCTCGTCCC
>CALCBC010000108.1 GCA_937898525.1 uncultured Sphingomonadales bacterium | reverse complement strand
GCGCGGAACGACTTGAGCAGCCTCCGTCGCGGTGATCCGACGCATCGAATCGAACATCGGCGTGAACACTGACGACCTTCCGGCCGGCGCCATGGTCGCGAAATGGAAGGCCTGGCTGCCCGAGAACTCGTAGGCGACGACGACCACGTCGACGGTCTGCTGGCCGGTGTTGACGCGCGCCGCGCCGTAGGCCGCCGGCAAGCCGTTGATCGTCATGCGCTGGAGACTCTGCGGCGCGAGCTGCCGCTGCCCGCCGATCTGGCGGAAGACCTCGCGCACGTAGGCGTCGAGATCGCCCGTATAGCGCGCCGTGGCAAGCTGCGCCTGCCCGGTCTGCCCGTTGATCGAGACCGCGCTGGTGCCGTTGACCATGTAATAGCCGTCGGGAACGGTGAAGGTCAGCCGGAGGTCGGGGTGGATGAAGGTATTCCCCTCGATCACGCCCTGCCGGGGATCGTCGCCGTAGAGCAGCCCGTCGATTCGCGTCAGGAAGGTGTCGCGGTTGACCGTGCCGGTTCCGCTTCCTGCCACGGACAGCGCCTCCCGGACCCGGCTCGCCGGATCGGGGTGGGTCGAGGCCCACTGCGGGATCGAGGCGCTGCGGCCCTGCAACGCGGCGTCGAGTGCATTCTGCGCGGCGAGACTCTGCAGTACTGTCGCCATGGCCCGCGGATCGTAGCCGGCGCCGGAGAGGTAGCGTATCCCGAGCGTGTCAGCTTCGCGCTCCTGCCCGCGCGAATACTTGGCGGTGAGCAGCTGCGGCGCGGCCGAGAACACCTGCTGTCCGAGTTGGCCGAGCGCGCTGTTGCCGAGCAGGACCCCTGAAAGGATCGAGCCGAGCGCGCCGATGATCGTGTTGCGCTGGGCCGCCCGCTGGCGGCTCGCCGAGTGGCGCGCAGCGACATGGCCGACCTCGTGCCCGAGCACGCCGGCGAGTTCGGCCTCGTTGTTCATCAGCGCGACCAGCTGGCGAGTGACGTAGACGTAGCCGCCCGGAATCGCGAACGCGTTGTCGACCGAGCTGTTGAGCAGAGTGACGGTGAACGCGGACTGCGAATTGGACAGCCCCGACTGCAGTGCGATGTTGCGGCCCACTTGCGCCACGTAGTCGGCCTGCGGGCCGCTCATCGCCCCGCCAAATTCCTGCAGCAGCTGCTGGTGGTACTCGGCGCCCTGCCGGGCTTCGGCTTCGGTTATCGCCGAGCCGGCCTGCTGGGCCTCGACGGGGATCGCGACGAGCGCCGTTACGGCGACACCCGCGAGGACGGTCCGCCAGGTGCGGCGAATTCGGGTTCGGGTCATCTCACGCCTCCTCGCCTCGGCCGGTTGCCGGGCTGCACGGTGTCCGGCACCGGCCTTCAACAGGGTCGCGGCAGCGCAGTTCCCGCTCAGCGCCGTCCCCGCCCCCTGGGCATCTCGCCGCTCGCCAGGAAACGGTCGTCGCGCATCTTGCGCAGCTGTTTCGCGCTCTTGCCGCTGAGCTGGTCGAGCTCCTCGCGGATCGCCGCGCCGAGCGCCTCGGCCGCGGCGCGCGGGTCGCGGTGCGCGCCGCCGACCGGCTCGGGCACGATGCGGTCGATCACGCCGAGCTCCGCGAGGTCCTGCGCGGTCATCTTCATCGCTTCGGCCGCCTGCGCGGCCTTTTCCGCGGTGCGCCACAGGATGCCCGCGCAGCCCTCGGGCGAGATCACCGAATAGACCGCGTGCTCGAACATCAGCACGCGCTCGGCGCTGGCCAGCGCCACGGCCCCGCCCGAACCGCCTTCACCGACGATCGCCGCGACCATCGGCACCGGCAGCGCCAGGCACGCTTCAGTCGAACGGGCGATCGCCTCGGCCTGGCCGCGTTCCTCGGCCTCGACTCCCGGATAGGCGCCCGGCGTGTCGACCAGCGTTACCACCGGCAGGCCGAAGCGTCCGGCCAGCTCCATCAGGCGGATCGCCTTGCGGTAGCCCTCGGGCTTGCCCATGCCGAAGTTGTGGCGAAGCCGGCTCTCGGTGTCGTTGCCCTTCTCGTGTCCGATCAGCACGACTTTGCGGCCGTCGATCTTCGCGAGGCCGCCCATGATCGCCTGGTCCTCACCGAACAGGCGGTCGCCGGCGAGCGGCACGAAGTCCTCGAAGATCATCGCCACGTAGTCGCGGAAATGCGGGCGCGCCGGATGCCGGGCGACCTGCGTCTTCTGCCACGGCGTCAGCGATTCGTAGAGGCCGGCGAGCAGCGTCGCACTCTTGCGCTCAAGCCGGGCGAGCTCGTTCGAAATGTCGACGTCGTCGCCGGCGGCCGCGGCCCGCAGTTCGGCGAGGCGCGCTTCGAGCTCGGCGACCGGCTTCTCGAAGTCGAGATACTGGTTCATTGGCGTCGCGCTAACCGTCCCGCCCGCCGCCCGCAAGGGGATGCCGCGCATTGACCAGCGCGACGAGCCGGGCAGAATCGACGTGCGTATAGATCTGCGTCGTGGCTATGTCGGCGTGACCGAGCAGCGTCTGCAGCACGCGGAGGTCCGCCCCTCCCTCCAGGAGATGCGTCGCAAAGGCGTGCCGCAGCACGTGTGGGCTGACCTTCGCCGGATCGAGCCCGGCCCGCGCCGCCAGACCCTTGACGAGCTGAAACAAGCGGATGCGCGTCAGGTGTTTACCGCGGGAGGGGAACAGATAGCGCCCGCCGGCGGGCCGAACTTCCAGCCACCGCGACAGCGCCTCGCGCGCGCGGGTCGAGATCGGCACCATGCGTTGTTGCGAGCCCTTGCCGGTCACCGTCAGCAGCGGTGCATCGCGCGGCACGGCGGCGAGCGGCAGCGAAACCAGCTCGGTCGCCCGCAGTCCCGAGCCGTAGAGCAGTTCGAGCAGCGCCAGCAAGCGCACCGCCTCGGGCCGGGCGCCTTCGGCCTCGAGCTCGGCCCTGGCGAACAGCGCCTCGACTTCCGCATGCGAGAGAATCTTCGGCAGCGGCCGGCGCGGCACCGGTCGCGGCAGCGCCGGCGACGGATCGTCGTCGCGGAGCTTCTCGTCGAGCAGGAAACCGTAGAACTGCCGCAGGGCCGAGACCTTGCGTGCCACCGTCGCCGGCGCGAACCCGGCCCACGCCTGGCCGAGTCGGGCGAGTGCCGTCCGGTCGGCCGCGACGAGTTCGCCGACGATCTCCTCGGCGCCTTCGAGGTCCCGGCGATAGGCCGCCAGCGTGTTCGCCGCGGCCCCGCGTTCGGCCGCGAGCATGGCAAGGAACGCGTCTATCGCCGCGCCGATGGCCTCATCCCCGCGCCACGGCCTCGGCCGCGATCATCCGCGCCTCGGCATTGAGTCCGACACGGTCGAGCGCGCGGACGATGTGGTAGAGGTGGCGTGCGGTCATCTTGTCCCACCCGCTGCCCTGCATCCCGAGCCCGGCGAGCAGCGCGACGAGGGCCGGATTGCCGAGTTCGGCCGCGCGGTCGATCTTGCGGCTCCACGGGCTCACGCGGTCGAGATCGAGGCCAAGCTGCGCCGAGAGCGACGCCAGCGAACCGGACTCGAGCCGCCCGAGGCCGGCGAGACCGGCGACGAAGAACTTCGCCTTGCGCTGGTCGGTACTCTCGTCTTCCTCGATAAACCGGCCCACCCCGCCGCCGCCGGCAAGGGTGCGCCGCTGCGGCTGGGCCAGTGCGAGCAGCGCCCATGCCTCGCTGCCCTCGCGGACCGCCGAGCTCCAGCGGATCGCGTTGCGGTCGAGGCCGGCAGCGAGCATCGAAGCGATGATGCGCGGCGCCTCGGCGAGAAGGTCGTCGCTCACCGGAAGCCGCGCCGCAGCGTAGGCTGTCAGGACCTGGCGACCGTAGTCCGACCCGTCGCCCCACAGCGACTGCATTGCCGCGAGCCGGTCAACGGGGTCCTGCGCCACGTACGCTTCGCGCAGGCTCGCCGCGAGCGAGCGTGCCTCTACGTCGAGGTTCTCGGCCCATAGCTGAGAATAGAGATCGATCATCGCCGAGGACGACAGCACGCCGCGCGCGCCGGCCCGATCGGACGCGGCCAGCCGGGCAGGCAGCGGGACCGCGGGGATCAGCACGTCGGCGAGATCGTAGCGCAGACCGGCGTCCTCGCGCAGCGACGCGGGCAGCTCGATGCCGAGCGCGCGCGAGAGCGCGAACCGCCACGGGGTCAGCTCCTCGACCCCGTTCCACTCGATCGTGACCTCGCGCCTCCCCTCGCCGGCCGCTCCGGCGAATCGCTGGGCGAGCAGCGCGTCGATCCGCGTCGCCTCGCCATAATAGCGCATCCGCTCGAGCTGGCGCTCCGCCTCGCGCGCATCGCCCGAATAGGATGCGCAGATCCACCGGTTCATGCGCCACTCGGGGTCGTCGCGCAGCGTGCTCTTGAGCTCGGCAACCGGGCAGATGCCGAGCACGTCGCCCGTCGCGAGGTAGGCATCGAACGCCGCCGAGGCGAGCGCGGTGTTGTAGTTTGCCGAATCGACGTCCTGTACCAGCGCACGTGCCGTGGCGCTTTCGCCCATCCGGTTGAGCAACGCCGCGCGCAGCGCGGCGAACGTCACCGCATCCATGCCCCGCGGGGCGTCCATCCGGCTGGCGAGCGCCCGGCGAAGCAGGATATGGCCCCAGCGCGAGACCAGCGGGCCGCTGTTGGCCGCGAGCGCGGCCCGGATCAGTTCCGGCGGTTGCTCGTCGAGCCAGCCCGGCGCGAATCCGCCCTCGTCGGCTCCGATCACGCCGATCTGACGCGTCGCCCGCCGCGCGGCCGGCGGAATGTCGAACCGCGGCTTGAGCCCGAGCAGCTCGTCGATCTCGTCGGGCTCCATCGCTTCGAGCTCGGCCAGGCTCGGAAAATCCGGCGGCAGGGTTACCGACGGGAGCGATCCTGCGCCGGCCTCGAGCCCGGGGATCGGCTGGATCACCGGACCCGGAGCACCCGGGGCGGCCGGCGACGCGCCTGCCGAGGGCGCAGGCGCCGGGCGCGGAGTCGGTGCGGGGGCCGGCGGCGGATCGTCGAAGAGTGGCGGCAGCAGCGATTCGGGAGCGCCCAGCGCCAGCGTCGAAGTCGCAGCCAGCGCCGCCCCGACAAGCCAGATAGCGCGCTTCATCCGAACCTCCGGGCCAGCTCGGGAGGAAGTTCGACCGGCTGCTCGATCAGCCGCTGCGGCTCGCGGCCGCCGTCGTACCATGCGACGAAGAGAAACAGAGCCAGCAGAGACAGCAATCCCACCCAGAGGTTCTTGCGGCGCATAGCCAACGAACGGACTTTCGAAACAGCCTTGCCGGCCAAACTTGCACGCGCGGTTAGCCCATCTATAGCGCGTGCGGCAATGACCATCGAAACCCGCAGCCTCAGCGACAGCGAGATCAGGTCCCTCGCCGCACGCATAGACCGGCCGATCGTGCTCGTCGGAATGATGGGCGTGGGCAAGTCGACAATCGGCCGCAAGCTCGCCCAGTTGCTCGGCCTGGCCTTCCGAGACGCCGACGAGGAGATCGAGGAGGCCGCGCAGATGACCGTCTCGGAAATCTTCGAGCGCTTCGGCGAAGCGCACTTCCGCGACGGCGAGCGGCGCGTGATTGCACGGCTGCTCGACGGCGGACCGAGCGTCATCGCGACCGGCGGCGGCGCCTTCGTGCAGCCGGACACCCGCGAGTTGATCCACGGCAAGGGTATCGCGATCTGGCTCGACTGCGACGTCGCGACCCTGGTCGAACGCGTGTCGCGCAAGGACACCCGTCCGCTGCTGCGCGACGGCGATCCCGCCGAGATCGTCGCCCGGCTCAAGGTCGAGCGCGAACCCGCCTATTCGGAGGCGCCGATAAAGGTCATGAGCGATGCCGGCCCGCACGGCGAGGCCGTCAATCGCATCCTGAAAGCGCTCGACGGATGGCTGTAATCCCGGTCGAACTCGCCGGCCGCTCCTACGAGGTGCGGGTCGGCAGCGGTCTGCTCGCCGACCTGCCGGCGCAGTGCGGCCCGCTGCTGCGCAAGGCGCGCGTGCCGATCGTCACCGACGCGAACGTCGCCACGCACTGGCAGGCGACAGTCGACGGCGCGCTGAGCGCCGCGGGCTTTGAGCCGCGCTGGCTGGTGCTCGAGCCGGGCGAAGGCGCCAAGTCGTGGGCCGGGCTCGAGCGGGTGGTCGACTGGCTGCTGGCCGAGGAAGTCGAGCGCGGCGACCACGTGCTCGCGCTCGGCGGCGGAGTGATCGGCGACCTGACGGGCTTCGCCGCGGCGATTCTCAAGCGCGGCTGCGGCTTCGTGCAGCTGCCGACGACGTTGCTCGCGCAGGTCGATTCGAGCGTCGGCGGCAAGACCGCGATCAACGCCGCTGCCGGCAAGAACCTCGTCGGCGCGTTCCACCAGCCGAGCCTGGTGGTGGCGGACCTCGACACGCTGGCCACGCTGCCGCCCCGCGAGATGGGCGCGGGATATGCCGAGGTTATCAAGTACGGCGTGCTCGGCGATCGCGGCTTTTTCGAGTGGTGCGAGGTGAATGGTCCCGATGTTCTCGCTGGCCATGGCGAGGCGCAGGAACACGCGGTGACCGAGAGCGTGAGGGCCAAGGCGCGCATCGTCGCCGAAGACGAGCGCGAGACCACCGGCACGCGCGCGCTGCTCAATCTCGGCCACACCTTCGGCCACGCGCTCGAGGCGCAGACCGGATTTTCCGACCGCCTGCTCCACGGCGAAGGCGTCGCGCTCGGCATGGTGCTGGCCGCTCGCTATTCCGCCCGCCGCGGCTACATCTCCGACGAGGACGCCGCCCGTGTCGCGGCCGCGATCGACGCCGCCGGCCTGCCGAGCGAGATCGCCGCGCTCGGCCTCAACTGCACGGGTCGTCAGCTCGCCGACCACATGCTGCACGACAAGAAGATGGACGCGGGCACCCTGCCCTTCGTGCTGTTGCGCGGGATCGGCGAGGCGTTCCTCGACCGGGCGGTGGCGCTGGAGGACGTGGCAGAGTTCCTCGACGGGGAGTTGCAGGCGCATTGAGGGAGGGAGCGGCGGAAGCAGCCCCTCCCGGCAAAACTCCAAGACAACAGTCTCGCCCTGCGCTAGCCCGTTGCACCTGCAACCGCCCGGGAGAGAGCGCATGACGGTCGCCGAAGCCACGCCCGAACTGGATGACGTCGCCGCGCGCAACGACCGCGCATTTCTCGGCCATCCCAAGGGGCTCGGCTACCTCTCGGTCGTAGAGGGCTGCGAGCGGTTCTCGTACTACTCGATGCAGACGCTGCTCGTGCTGTACATGGTCAACTACCTGTTGCCCGAGCGGTTCGACGCCGTGGCCGGGCTCGGCTGGCTGCAGGAGTGGCGTTACGGCGGCAAGGAGGGCCAGCCGCTGGCCTCGGCGATCTTCGGCGACTACACCGCGCTGGTCTACCTGACGCCGATCCTCGGCGGGATCGCCGCCGACCGCTGGCTGGGCCGCCGCGCGGCGCTGATCGCCGGCGGGGCGATCATGGCGCTCGGTCATTTCCTGATGGCGTTCGAGGGGACCTTCCTGCTCGCGTTGCTGTCGCTGGTGGTCGGCGTCGGTCTGTTCAAGGGCAACATCGCCAGCCAGGTCGGCGAGCTCTACAAGGAAAGCGACCTGCGCCGGGCGATGGCGTTCCAGATCTTCTACATCGCGATCAACGTCTCGGTGATCGCCGCGCCGCTGGTCTCGGGCACGCTCGGCGAGAACGTCGGCTGGCACTGGGGCTTCGGCACCGCAGGCGTGGTGATGGTCGTCGGGTTGCTGGTATACATCTTTGCCGGCCCGTGGCTACCGGCCGACAACCGCCCGAAGAAGGGCGATTCCGCGCCGCGCGAACCGCTGACCGGCCAGGACTGGAAGCGGATCGCCGCGGTGATCGTGCTGGTCCCGGTCATGGCCGTCGCGCTGCTGACCAACCAGCAGATCTTCAACGCCTACCTCGTCTGGGCCGACGAGCAGTTCCAGCTGACCTTCTTCGGCGTGACCGTGCCGACCAGCTGGATGATCACGATCGACGCCACGCTGAGCTTCTCGATGCTGGTCGCGGTCGCATGGTTCTGGAAGTGGTACGGAGAGCGGACGGGCCGCGAGCCCGACGAGCTCGGCAAGATGATCATCGGCTCGCTGTTCACTATCGCAGGCGGCCTGTGCCTCGTACTGGCCGCGGCGACGCAGGGTTCGGGCAAGATCGGGCTGTTCTGGCCGGTGATGTTCCACCTGTTCAACTCGATCGGCTTCAGCCACGTGCTGCCGGTCAGCCTCGCGCTGTTCACCCGCCTCGCCCCGCGGCAGATCAATGCGACGATCGTCGGCATCTACTACCTGTCGTTCTTCGCCGCGAACCTGATCACCGGCACCACCGGCGGCTGGTACTCCACCTGGGACACCACCACTTTCTGGCTGTTCCACGTCGCCACAGCCGCCGTTGGCTTCGCCGCCTTTGCGCTGTTCAAGCTGTTCCTCGCCGATCGCCTGATGGGCGAGGCAAAGCCCGCGGACGCGGCGCTGGCTTGAGGATCGCGCCGGATCGGATGCGGTCGGTTTTGACCGAGACGGGCTGTGGCGTCACCCAATCCTCCCTGTCAGCGAAGCCGATGGGGAGGTGGCAGACGCCGAAGACGGCCGGCGGAGGGGCGGCCCCGCTCGCGGGATGAAGGGCGTCAGGCGGCCGGCGCCGGCACCAGGTCGACCTCCTCGAAATCCTCCATCACCGCGGCGATCAGTAGCGAGCGGTGGCACTTGTCGGCGTCGCGGCAGAAGCACAGCAGGCAGGTGCGCTTGTCCGAAGCAAGTTGGCGCAGCTCGGCCATTGCGGCGAGCGCCTCGGGCAGCTCGAGCTGGCCGGCGTAGACGCGGCGCAACGTCTCACGGTCACCGCGGCGCGCGGCCTCGCGGCCCTCGGGCGGGGTGCCGACGTCGCGGAAGTGGCGGTACTCCATCCCCGCTTCCTCGACCGCGGCCTTGAGCGCGCTCTTCGAAAACCCCGGCTTGCGCGACAGCGGGCGCGCGCGGACGTCGGCGAGGACCTCGACGCCGGCGTCCTTGAGCGCGGCGAGGACGGCCGCTTGGGTGGCTTGCTGGTAGCCGATGGTGAAGATGGTGCGGGACATCGTCTTATCTAACCTCGTCATGCTGAACTTGTTTCAGCACCCATCGGGCAGCACCCGCGGAGCGGGCGGCGGGTGGTCTAATCAAGGAATCCGTTGTTTCCCGCCTTTTCGACATTGATCCGAACCGGATTCGGTTCGGCTTGCAGCCGCGCCGCGCGTGGCGGAAACGACGATCATGAGCATGGTGATCTACCTCCGGCGCGCGAGCGAGGCCGACGTTGCCCGGATCGGGGAGGACGGAGAAGCCGCTGACCGCTTCGTGTTCGAGGAAGGCGATCCGGAGCAGAACCTGGTCGACTTCGACGTTGCCTGGGACGTCCTGCACTTCCTGCTCTGCGGAACGGCCCAGCGCGACGCCGGACACCCATTGGGCATCATCGCCTGCCAGCT
>CALCBC010000107.1 GCA_937898525.1 uncultured Sphingomonadales bacterium | reverse complement strand
CCGCCAATGACCCTGCTTTCACGTCTGCACGAGAGGGGCGCGCTTCGGCCCCGGCTCGTGCATTCGGTCGTGGGTCAGGCGGTCCCGTAGAGGTAGATCTGGGTGATGCCGACGAAGTTCGCGGTGGCATGGGTCATCATCGCCGGGAGCAGCTTGCGACCGCTGGCGAGATAGACCGCGCCGTAGGCGAGCCCGCTGACGCCCGTGGTGATCATCCCGGCCGGCCCCTGCCACGCATGGGCGAGGCCGAACCCGACCGCGCTGACGACCATCAGCCAGAGCGCCCAGCGCTCGCCGAAAGCGCGGCTTCCCCAGCCGACGAGGAAGCCGCGGTTGACGACTTCCTCGACCACGCCGCCGAACAGCAGGCCGAGGGCAAGCAGCATCAGGTAGTTGGCGAAGTTGCCGTGGACGCCCTCGAGCGACGACAGGTCGATCCGGGAGCCGGTCAGCCGTTCAGCCACGGCGGTCGTCAGCGGATCGACGAGGAAGGCCATCGCGAGGCCCGCGAGGCACCCGATGGCGAGCGAGACGGGAACGCTGCGGTGGACCAGCGCGAGGGTGGGGGCGCGGCTCTCGCGCACGAACACCAGCGCCACGCCGACCACCAGGATCGAGATCATGATGCCGTTGGGGATCAGCGCCGCAGGAAGGAAGGCGGCGAGCCAGATGGCGAGGGCGACGAGCACGAGGGGTCTCCACAAGTAGTCCGATTCGGACTATTGCCGCGTCGGCGCGCGGTGGGCAAGGGGGATCGGATGCCGGGGTTGAGCGAGCTGGAAGGGACGGTGCTCGGGGTCATAGGCCGCGAGGGCTCGTGCACCGCATACGCGCTGCGCCGGGAGTTTGCCGGATCGCGGACCGCCCGCTGGCGCGCGAGCGCGGGCGCGATCTACCCCCTCGTCGTCCGTCTCGAGGCGGCAGGGCTGATCGCGTCCCGTGCCTCGGAGGGAGACCGGCGCGGCACGCGGCGGCTGTCGCTCACCAACAAGGGCGCGAAGGCGCTCGCGGCGTGGATGGCGGCCGCGACGCCGGAACTCGCTTCTGCGCCCGCCGATCCGATCCGCACGCGCGTTCATTTTCTCGCGCGGATCGACGCGGCCCGGCGGGCGGCCGTCGTGCGTGGCTGGATCGACCAGACCGAGCGGGAGATCGACGCGATCGACGCCGACGAGCGCGTTCACGACCCGTTTGCCAGGCTGGCCCTCGAGGGCGCGCGGGACCAGCTGGTCGCGCGTCGCGACTGGCTGCGCTCGGTGCTCGACCGCGTCGCGCCGGCAGCGGGGGATACGTAGGCAGGCTTTCCCTGGAACTCGCGAACGGGGGCCAAACCGCTCCGGTGGTCCTGAAGCTGCTCCAACGCGGCCGCGCGACTGCAGTGGCGCAGGAGCCGAAGTGCCGCTAGACGCCGTTCGATGACGAGCTTCAAGGAACAGCTGCGGCAGGGGCGCCCGCTGCTCGGCCTGTGGCAGGCGCTGGCGAGCGGCTATTCGGCCGAGATCTGCGCGCGGCAGGGGTTCGACTGGCTGCTGCTCGACGGCGAGCATTCGCCGAACTCGATCGGCACGCTGCTGGCGCAGGCGCAGGCCATCGCGGCGTTTCCAGTGGAGCCGATCGTTCGGGTGCCGTTCGGCGAGCCCGTGGTCATCAAGCAGTACCTCGACCTCGGGCTGCATACGCTGCTGGTGCCGATGGTCGAGACGGCGGAGCACGCCCGCGAGCTGGTAAGGGCGTGTCGCTATCCACCGCACGGCATCCGCGGGGTGTCGAGCGCGACCAGCCGGGGCGCCGACTTCGGGCTGGACGCCGATTACCTGCACACGGCAAGCGAGCGGATCACGCTGATCGTCCAGATCGAGAGCCGCAAGGGGCTCGAGAACCTGCCCGCGATTGCCGAGGTCGAAGGCGTCGACGCGCTGTTCATCGGCCCGTCGGACCTCGCGGCGTCGTTGGGCCATATCGGCGAGCCGCTGCACCCGGAAGTCACCGCCGCGATCGACCAGGCGCGCGCGGCCATCGCCGCCGCCGGCAAGCCGGCCGGCATCTTCGCGGTCTCGCCCGAGCACGCGCGGCAGGCGATCGCGGACGGGTTCGCGTTCGTCTCGGTCGGGACGGACATCGGGCTGCTCATTTCCGGGGCGAGGCAGGTACTGCAGGCCGTCCGCGGCTGATCGCGGCCGGGCCGGCCTTCACGAGCAATCCAGGGCACGCATGGGGCACGCGGTCCCGGCGTTCGCCGGGATCACCGCAGCGAACTGCGCGCGCCGCCAGAAAAAATCGCGTTGCCGGCAAGGTGTCGGCCGGAGGGCTCCGTCATCGGGGCGTACTGGCCGATGAGGGGGCTTCGTGCCGCCCGCTTCTGCGGCGGGATCCCGCTTCGGCTCAGTGCAGGCCAGATCGCCGGGCGACCAATCGGCCCGGGGTCGGCTTCGCAGTTTGACCGGAAGGGTAACGAGACATGAAGTATCAAGCGATCATCGCGGCGGCCGCGGCGGGGCTTCTCGCCACGCCTGCCCTGGCGCAGGACGTTTCGGGCTTTCGCGTGGAAGGGCGCATCGCCTGGGACCAGGTCGGCACCGACGCCACGCTGCCCAACCCCGACGAGGACGAGGAGGTCGATGGCGACGAGTTCTTCGCGGCCTCGGACGAGGATAGCGCGCCCGCCTTCGGCGTCGAGCTGGGTTACGACGCGCAGATCGGCTCGTCGTTCGTGCTCGGCGGTTACGTCGGTGCCGACCTGTCGGATGCCGACCTGTGCGACGAGCTGATCGAGGACGACCTCGCCTGCACCAGCCTCAAGCGGACTTTCACGGTCGGCGCGCGGGCCGGCGTGGTGCTCGGCGACAGCTCGCTGCTCTACGTCAAGGGCGGCTATTCGAACGGCCGGTTCAAGGCCTCCTACGACGCCGACGTGACCGACAACGACGACGACGAGCCGGGCGAGATCGAGCGGTTCTCAGGGTCCGAGGACGGGTATCACATCGGCGGCGGCGTGGAGCTCGGGCTGACCGAGAGCCTCTATGCCAAGCTCGAATACGTCTACACCGACTACGGCAGCCGCACCTACCGGCTCGACGGCATGGACGCCGACGATCCGGCGCTCAAGGCGAGCTCCGACCGGCACCAGGTGATCGCCGGCATCGGGCTGCGGTTCTGACCCCCCGGGGAGGGCCGCCCGATGCGACCTTCCCTCGCGGCCGCGCCAACACCCCCCGGCGCGGCCGCAACCCATCCCCTTCCCAAGCCGCCAGCAGGTTTCTATTCGGGCCGCCGAAAGGGATCTGTGACAGGATTGGCTGACAGCAATTCAAGCGCCGGCCTCGAGGCGGCCTTTCTCGCGAACCGCGAACGCTTGCTGCGCTTCCTGCTGGCTCGCGGCGCGGGCGATGCTGCGGAAGACCTGTTGCAGGAAGTCTGGCTCAAGATCGCCACGGGGCGCACCGGTCCGGTGGCCTCGCCCGTATCGTACCTGTTTCGCATCGCCGACACGCTGATGATCGACCGCTATCGCTCCGAGCGCCAGGCCGAGCGACGCGAGCGCGAGTGGGGCCGGGTCAACGACGGCTCGACCCCGGGCGTTTCCGACGCGCCGTCGGTCGAAAGGCACATCATCGGCCGGCAGCACGCGCGGCTGGTGAGCGAGACGCTGGCCGGGCTCGGCGAGCGGCCGGCGGCGATCTTTCGCCGCCACCGCATCGACCAGGTGCCGCAGCGGCAGGTGGCGGAGGAATTCGGCGTCAGCCTGAGCACGGTCGAGAGCGACCTGCGGCGCGCCTACGCGGCTCTGGCCGCACTGAAGGAGCGGATCGATGAGGCGTGAGCGGTTCGACTCCGTCTTCCGGGCAGCAGGGGACATGTTCGATGGCGCGTGACCGGGCCCTGATGGAAGAAGCGACCGCCTGGGCCGTGCGAACAGGCGATCCCGCGTTCGACGACTGGGACGGCTTCACCGCCTGGCTCGAGCGGGACCCGGCGCACGCACAGGCCTACGACGCGGTGATGGCGGCCGTGGCCGACGCCGCGGAGGCGCTTCCGCAAGTGCCCGAGGCTGGCAACGACGACGAGCAGGCGGCGACCACCCGCCGCCGGTGGATCGGCGGCGCGCTGACGCTGGCGCTCGCCGGGCTGGCGGCGTTCGGAGCGTGGCAGATGCGTGGCGGCAGCCACGCGGTGGAAACCGCCCCGGGCGAAATCGAGATCATCGCGCTCGAGAGCGGGGGCGAGATCACGCTCGCGGGAGGCTCGCGGATCGTGATCGAGCGCGGCGACCGGCTGGTCTCGCTCGAGCGGGGCCAGGCGCTGTTCCGCGTCGAGAACGATGCAGGCGCGCCGTTCACGGTCAGGGTCGGCGAGGACACACTGGTCGACGTCGGCACGGTGTTCGACGTCGCGCGGACTACCGAGGGGCTGCGCGTCGCGGTGTCGGAAGGCGCGGTCGTGCTCAATCCCGGGGTGGACGACGCGCGCGTCTCGCCCGGTCAGGTGCTGTCGCTCAACGCGGCGACGCGCCGGTTCGAGATCGGCAGCGTCGCGCTGGAGCAGGTGGGCGAGTGGCGCGAAGGGCGGCTGACCTTCCAGGACACCTCGCTCGAGGACGTCGCGGCCGACCTGTCGCGCGCCACCGGCACGCCATTCGTTGTCTCGCCGCGCGCGGGTGAGCAGCGCGTTTCGGGCAGCATCGTGCTCGACGGGGTGCGGCGTGACCCGCGCACGCTGGGCGCGTTGCTCGGCATCACGGTTCGCCATAACGGCACAGCTTGGGAGATCGGGGCGCGGTAAGCATGCGAAGCCTGTGGATCGGTGTCGCGGCGGTTGCCGTCAGCGCGCCCCTGCACGCCCAGAGCGTCGCCATCGACGTTCCTGCCGGGCGCGCGGGCGATTCCGCGGCTGCGATCGCGCGCCAGACCGGTTCGAGCGTCGTGATCACCGACCGCGCGGTCGCCAACCGGCGGGTTCCTGCGATCAGGGGGCGCATGTCGGCCGCCCAGGCGGTCAACAGGCTCGCCCGCAACGCCGGCGCGCGGGCCGTGGCGGCCGGTTCCAACGGCTGGAGGCTGGTCGCAGCCGCGCCGGCACGAACGGCGCGTCGGCAGCCCGAGAGCCGTCCGCGGCCCGAGCCCCCCGCGCGCCGGCAGGCGCCGCTCGAGGCTCCGGCCAGCGAGATCGTGGTCGTCGGCAGCAAGCGCGAGATGCTGCTCAGCGACTATCCGGGGCAGGCCGAGCTGATCGACGGTGAGCTGCTGACCTTCGGCGGGGTCGGCGGCACCGAGAAAATCACCCAGCGCGTGCCGACCGTCTCCTCGACCTATCTCGGCAGCGGGCGCAACAAGCTGTTCATCCGCGGCATCGCCGATTCGAGCTTCACCGGGCCGACGCAGGCGACGGTCGGCCAGTATCTCGGCGACCTGCGGCTGAGCTACAACGCACCCGACCCGGACCTGCGGCTGTCCGACCTCGCGCGGGTCGAAGTGCTCGAAGGCCCGCAGGGTACGCTTTACGGGACCGGCTCGCTCGGCGGGATCGTGCGCCTCGTGCCCAACGATCCCGTCCCGGGAGTGACCGCGGTCTCGGCGATGGTCGGCGGCAGCGCGACCGAGCACGGCGCGCTCGGCGGCGACGCCAGCGTGACGGCCAACCTGCCGCTCGTCGGCGAGCGGGCGGCGCTGCGCTTCACGCTCAACGCCGAGAGCCAGGGCGGCTACATCGACAAGCCGCTGCTCGGCGAAGAGGACGTCAACCGGACCGAGATCCTGAGCGGCCGCGCGACGGCACGGGTCGAGGTGGCCTACGACTGGACGGTCGACCTGATCGGCGTGTTCCAGGAGACCGACGGCCGCGACAGCCAGTATGCCGACCGCGGCGGCCCGCCGCTGACGCGCGCGGCGACGGTCACCGAGGGCTTCGACGCCGGCTACGCCCAGGGACAGCTGGTGATCACCGGCCGCATCGGCGACGTGCGCTTCAAGTCCTCTACCGGGCTGACCGGGCAGGACCTCGAGGAGCGCTACGATGCGACCGCCGAAGGCGATCCGCCGCGGCTGTTCATGCAGCGCAACGACACCAAGATGGTCGCCAACGAGACGCGCCTGTGGAAGCCGCTCGGCAACCGGTGGGGCTGGCTCGTGGGCGCGAGCTACACGCACAACCGGACGCGGCTGACGCGAACGATCGGCCCGCCGGGCGCACAGGGCGCGGTCACCGGCGTGACCAACGTGATCGACGAGTTCACCGTCTACGGCGAAGGCAGCCTGCGGGTCATGGACGGCCTCACGGCGACCCTCGGCGGGCGCTACACGCACTCGCGGCTCGGCGGCGAGGGAGAGGACGTCGCGCCTGGAATGGCAACCAACTTCCGCGCGATTACCGCCAGCCGGGTCGAGGAAGTGTTCCTGCCTTCGGCCTCGCTGGCGGCGACCGTCTTTCCGGACACGACGATCTATGCGCGCTACCAGGAGGGTTTCCGCCCGGGGGGCCTTGCGATCTCCGGGCCGTTCGTGGCGCGCTTCCGCAACGACCGCACCGAGACATTCGAGTTCGGCGCCCGGCACGGCCATCCGGGTCGCGGGCCGTTCGACGTCGCCGCGAGCGTCTCGTACACCCGGTGGCACGACATCCAGGCGGACTTCATCGACAGCACCGGCTTTCCGACTACCGCCAATATCGGCGACGGCCGGATCTGGTCGGCCACGCTGATCGCCGGCGTCGAAGTCACCCCCGACCTGCGCATCGACGGCGGGTTCACCTACAACGACAGCCGGATCGACAAGCCTTCTCCGCTGCTCCTGTCCCGCGCGGCGGAAGTGCTCGGTGTCCCCGTGTTCGCCGGTGGGTTCGAGGACCTGCCGGCGCTGGTGCTCGAACAGATCACCCAGGTACCGAACATCGCCAAGGTCTCGGGCCGGATCGGTCTCGATTACCGGCGGCCACTAGGCGGCGACCTCGAGCTCCGCGGACATGCCTGGGCGAGCTACATCGGCAAGTCCCGGCTCGGGGTCGGGCCCGAGCTCGGCGACCCCCAGGGCGACTACCTCGACACCGGCCTGACGGTGCGTGTCGGCACCGAGACTCTCGGCCTCACGCTCGGGCTGACGAACCTGACCGATGCCAAGGGCAACCGCTTCTCGCTCGGCACGCCGTTCGCGACCGGGCGCGAGCAGGTGACGCCGCTTCGGCCACGGACGCTGCGCATCGGGATCGACGCCGCGTTCTGATTCTTTTTCGCCGCGTGCCAAGGTTCGCGTGCGATGGCTCCGTCTTGCAGGTCGGCAACGATCCGTGAGGGGACCCCATGCACCGTTATCTGCTGACCAGCACTGCGCTCCTGGCGCT
This sequence comes from uncultured Sphingomonadales bacterium, assembly GCA_937898525.1. Lineage (GTDB taxonomy): Bacteria > Pseudomonadota > Alphaproteobacteria > Sphingomonadales > Sphingomonadaceae > Croceibacterium_A. Next base: position 18,749 of record CALCBC010000107.1, on the reverse strand, counting down.
CGCCGTCCCGGCGGCGGCCGAGGACATCTCGACCGCGATCACCCAGCCGGTGAAGACCTCGACCATCAAGAACGGCGCCGCGGATTCGATCACGATCACCTCGTCGGGTTCGGTGAAGCCTTCCGGCGGGACGGCGGTGACGATGGACAGCGATCACGCCGTGACCAACCAGGGCACCATCGGCATCTCGAACGCCAGCGGAGCGATCGGCATTCTCGCGGCCGCGGGCACGAGCGGTAACATCGTCAATTCCGGGACGATCACGATGGACGAGAGCTACACGCCGACCGACGCGGACAACGATGGCGACCTCGACGGTCCGTTCGCCCAGGGCTCCAACCGGTTCGGCATCCGCACCGGCGGCACGCACTCCGGCAACGTGGTCAACAGCGGCACGATTACCGTCGAAGGCAACGATTCGGCGGGCATCCGGCTCGGCGGGGCGCTGACCGGTAACCTGACTCATGACGGCACCACGAAGGTCGTCGGCGACCGGTCCGTTGGCGTGCACGCGGACGCCATCACCGGGAACGTACGGCTGGCGGGCGAAGTCAGCGCCCAGGGCGAGGACGCGATCGGGGCGCGGTTCGCCGGCGACGTGACCGGGGCCATGGTCATCCAGGGCAAGATCTCCTCGACCGGGTACCGAAACACCACGGCGCCTTCGAGCACCGACAAGCTCGATGCCGACGACCTGCTGCAGGGCGGCCCCGCAGTGCTGATCGAGGGCAACGTTACCGGCGGCATCCACCTGGCCGTCGCTCCGAAGGATAGCGACGCGGACGACAAGGACGAGGACGACGACGGGATCGAGGACGCGAAGGAAGGCAACGCCGCGCTGACCTCGTACGGCGCCGCGCCGGCGCTGGCGGTAGGCGCGACCGACCGCGACACCGTGATCGGCCCCGTGGGAGCGTCTTCGACCGCGTATGGCCTGATCGTCGACGGCTCCGTCAGCGGGCAAGGCGTCTACGAGGGCATCGACGCGACGGCGATCGCCATCGGCGGACGCGGCGGTGCGGTGACGATCACGAACGGGCTGTCGATTGCCGGCGGCGTCGAGGCCAAGTCGAACGGCGCCAGTGCGACGGCGCTGCTGCTCGGAAGCGGTGCGGACGTGGCCGAGGTGCGCAACAGCGGCTCGATCGTCGCCTCGGGAGGCAAGACGAGCAGCGCGAAAAGCACCGCGATCCTGATCGACACGGGCGCGGTCGTGCCCACGGTCCGCAACAGCGGTTCGATCACGGCGACTGCAGCTGGAACCGACGGCTTCGCGACGGCCATTCTCGACCGCAGTGGTACCCTCGCGCTGATCGAGAACAGCGGCACGATCTCGGCCAGGGGCGCGGCTGACCAGCGCAACGTGGCGATCGACCTCAGCGCCAACACCGGCGGCGCCACGGTCAAGCAGACATCGGGGAGCATCGAAGGCCGGATCCTGTTCGGCGGCGGGAACGACCTGCTCGAAGTCTCCTCGGGCAAAGTGACGGGCGACGTGTCGTTCGGCGGCGGGGATAACAGGTATGCCCTTTCGGGCGGCGCCGTGCATACCGGCAATGCGACTTTCGGTGCGGGAACCGATGTCCTGAGCCTCGCAGGATCGGCGCGGTTCATCGGCGACGTCGACTTCGGCGGCGGGGCGGGCACGCTGACTCTGGCGGGCTCCTCGGTGTTCTCGGGAAGCCTGCTCAATTCCGCCGACGTCGCGGTCAATGTCGGCGGCGGATACCTTCACGCGGCGAACCACGCCTCGCTCGCCTCGCTGACCGTCGGCGACAGTGGTGGTCTCGCCGCGACTCTCGACGCGACGCCGGGGGAAGGCACATTCTATGATATCGCCGGCGCGGCGAGTTTCGCAGACGGGGCTACGCTGTGGCTGGCACTCGGCGACCTCGACGGCGCAGAGGGTCGACACACGATCCTCGAGGCCGACTCGGTCACGGGCGCATCGACGCTCAAGACCGATACCTCGATGATGCCGTTCCTGTTCAAGGCGGCGCTCGCGACCAGCGCCCCGGCGAACACGGTCGCGGTCGATGTCAGCCGCAAGACGGCGGAGGAACTCGAGCTCAACCGATCTCAGGCCGCAGCCTACGACGCCATCTTCGACGTGCTCACCAGGGACGAGGAGGTCGAGGACGTCTTTCTCAGGCTCGCCAACGGCGAGCAGGTGCGCGGCGCGCTTCGGCAGATGCTGCCGGACCATGCCGGCGGCGCCTTCGAGGGCATCAGTCTCGGCAGCCGGGCCTTCGCGCGCCAGATCGCCGATCCGCAAAGCCCGGTCTACACCTTCGGCGGCCTCGACCTGCTGTTCAGCGCGGCGGGCTGGTCGAGCAGCAAGGACGAGGGGGAGACGGCGGCCTACGACCTCGGCGGTTTCGGCTTCTCGGTGGCCGGCGAGGTCGACACCGGGATCGGGGCCTTCGGCATCTCCGGCGCGGTGTTCTGGAACGACTACGACGACGGCACGCAGTTCACCAACGTCGAATCGGACACCTACGAGCTGGCTGGCTACTGGCGCGGCCACTGGGGCGGGCTCGACCTGTTCGCGCGCGGTTCGCTCGGCCGGGTCGATTTCGCCGGCAAGCGTACATTCTTCGGCATCGACGAAGATGGCGAGACCGTGACCAAGGACGTCAAGGGCAAGTGGAAGGGCACGCTGACGACGCTCAGCGGCGGCGCGGCCTACGAGCTGCGCAGCGGCAACGCCTTTGTCCGCCCGACGGTGAGCCTCGACTACGTCAAGCTTCACGAGGACGGCTACAGCGAAAGCGGCGGCGGCGATGCGCTCGACCTCGTCGTCGATGAGCGGAGCAGCGACGAGCTCGCCGCCAACGCCGGTGTCGCCGTCGGGCTCGATTTCCTTGGCCGCGGGGGAGGCACCTTGCTGCGGCCGGGACCGCTCAACCGCTGGTTCCGGATGCAGGCCGAGGGCGGCTGGCGCGAGGTGATCGGCGGCTCGATCGGGGCCACCACCGCGCGCTTCGAAGGCGGCACCGCGTTCACCCTCGATCCCGAGCAGCCCGAAGGCGGCTGGTACGCGCAGCTGCGCGCGGCGGGCGGCGGCTCGATCTTCGAGCTGGGCGGCGAGATTGGCGCCGAACGCCGCAACGGCAACACCGCGCTGTCGATGCGCGGGACCGTGCGGGTCGGGTTCTAGCGCAGCGGCGGCTGGTCAGGCTGCCACCGCCTGGCGGTGCTCGAGCAGCACGGTTGCCGTGGCGGTGTTCGAGATCGGCACGTGGTAGTTGCTGGCAAGCTCGCGCACGGGCCCGCCGAGCGTTCCGCGCGCGGCGATCCAGTTGAGTATCTCGACCCCCTGGCTGCCGGCCAGCTCGACGATGTCGAGCGTGTCGTGCTGGAGCAGCGCCTCGGGATCCTGCGCGAGATTGCGCAGGCAGAAGCGGTCGTAGTCGACGTTGATGTGGCCGGCGCGGGTGCCGTCGAGCTGGTGCGACAGCCCGCCGGTGCCGAGCACGACGATCCTTTCGTCGCCGGCCCAGCTGTCGAGCGCGCGGCCGACCGAGCGGCCGAGGGCGAAGCAGCGCTTCGGGCTCGGCAGCGGGTGCTGCACGGTGTTGATCGAGATCGGCACGACCCTGACCGGCCAGGCGTCGACATCGGGCCAGCACAGCTCGAACGGGACGGCGAGGCCGTGGTCGACCAGCATCGACTGGCAGGTGACCGGATCGAACTCGTCGCGCACGACCTGCTCGATGATGTGCCACGAAAGCTCGGGCGCGCCGCGGAATGGCTTGAAGCCGCTGAGGCCCCAGCCTTCGTCCTCGTGGCGATACTCGGGCGCGGCGCCGATCGCGAACGTGGGCATCTTGTCGAGGAAGAAGTTGAGGCCGTGGTCGTTGTAGAACACCACCGCGACGTCGGGCTTCTCGCGGGCGAGGAATTCGTGGACCGGGGCGAAGCCGTCGAAGAACGGTTTCCAGTACGGGTCCCGCTGCAGGCCCCTGGCGATCGCGTGGCCGATCCCCGGGACGTGGCTGGTGAAGATGCCGCCGACGATCGCACTCATGCCGCAATCCTCCGTTCGGTGACGCCGTGCGCGAGCAGCGCGGCCTTGAAGTCCTCGACCGGCAGGCCGGTCTGCATCGAGCCGAGGTCCTGCACGTTGAGGCCGAAGATGCCGGCCAGCTTGGCGAGGTAGTAGACGTTGCCGCCCTCGGCGATCATCCCGAGCACATCGCGCCGGCGGACCGCGTCGCGCTGGGCCTCGGTCAGCCCGAAGCGTTCCATGTAGGCTTCCTCGTCGGCGCGGAACGCCTCGCGGTTGGCGGCCTCGTTGAACGAATAGCACATCGCGTTGAGCGGGTAGCCGAGCTGCGCGGCCCTGCCGTCGAACACGGGCGTGCCGGGGATTTCGCGCCGGGTGCCTGAGGATTTCATCGAAATTTCTCCCATGATCCACGGCCGGATGCGAGACTCGGGAGGAGGGCGCATTGACTCCCGTCAATCGCAGGCCGCGGCTGGCGCGCGCTTGCGCTGTCCGTGACAGCCCTTGGCGCAGCACGGCCTGTCGGCGGGTTTCGCCGGGCTCTCGCGCAACGGGATCGAGAGGCTGCCGCCGGCGCAGAGGGCAACCTCGATCGTTTCGGCACGCGCCTCGACCGGCCCGCACAGCGCCGGCAGCAGGGCCACACCGGCGAAGAGGACCAGCGCGCGCGTCATTCGTCGTCCTCGTCGTCGATCAGGATGCGCGCGGCGTCGCCGTCCGGATCGTCGAACTGGCCGTTGCGCAGCGCCCAGAAGAACGCCGCGAGGCCGCCGAGGCCGAGCAGCAACGCCACCGGCAGGAGCAGTCCGAGCACGCTCACCGAGCGGCCCTCGTCAGGCGCAGCGAGTTGCCGACCACGATGAGCGAGCTCAGCGACATCGCCAGCGCGGCGATCATCGGATTGACGTAGCCGGCGATGGCCAGCGGCACGGCCAGCACGTTGTAGCCGATCGCCAGTGCGAAGTTCTGCCGGACGACCCGCATCGTGGAACGTGCCGCGCGCACGGCGCGGGGCAGGGCCAGGAGCGAATCCTGTACGAACACCAGGTCGGCCGCCTGGAGGCCGACCTCGCTGGCCGAGCCGGGGGCGATCGAGGCGTCCGCCTTGGCCAGCGCCGGGCCGTCGTTGAGTCCGTCGCCGACCATCAGCACGTGCCGCCCCGCGGCCTGGAGGCGCGCGATCAGGTCCTGCTTGTCCTCGGGCCTTGCGTCGGCCTGGGCGAGGAGGCCGGTGGCGCGGGCCACCTCGGCGACCGCGCGCGCGTGGTCGCCGGAGACGATCGACAGGTCGATCCCGAGGTCGCGGAGCTGGGCCAGCGCGGCATGGCAATCGGGGCGCAGACGGTCGGCGAACGGGATCTGCCAGCGTGCGTCGTCGCCGATGGTCAGCCGGACCGCGGTACCCTTCGCGCCTTCGGGCCGGCGCAGCGCCACCTCGCGGCCGTTCCAGCGGGCGAAGACCCCCTCGCCGGGCCGCTCGGCGACGTCTTCGAGCCGCGTCGCCGCATGACCCCGGGCGGCGAGCGCGGCGGCGAGCGCACGCGACAGCGGATGGCGGCTATGCGAGGCGAGCGCGAGCGCGACCTTGGCGGCGTCCGGCGGCAGGCCGTCGAGCACTTGCGGATCGGGCACCGGCCGCCCGAGGGTCAGCGTACCGGTCTTGTCGAGCAGCGCGCGGTCGGCCCTGGCGAGGCGCTCGAAGGCGGTGCCGTCCTTGACCATGATCCCGGCGCGCATCAGCGCCCCGCTGGCGACGACCTGGGCCACCGGCACGGCGAGCCCGAGCGCACAAGGGCAGGTGATGATCAGCACCGAGATCGCCACGACGAGCGACTGGTGCCAGCCTGCGCCGGCGAGCATCCAGCCGGCAAAGGTCAGCGCGGCGAGGGTGTGGACCGCGGGTGCGTAGAGCCGCGCAGCACGGTCGGCGAGGCGGACGTACTTCGAGCGGTCCTGCGCGGCCGCTTCCATCAGCCGGGCGATCTCCGCGAGCTTGGTGTCGGCGCCCGTGGCCGCCACGCGCACGTCGACCGGCGCGTCGAGGTTGAGCGTGCCGGCGAGCACTTCGTCGCCGGCGGAGCCCGGGACCGGTGCGCTCTCGCCGGTCAGCAGCGACTGGTCGAAGCGGCTGTGGCCGGCGAGGATCTCGCCGTCGGCGGCGAGTCGTTCGCCGGCGGCGACGCGGATGACCATTCCCGGCGCGAGCGCATCGGCGGCTTTCCACGCCAGCGTCCCGTCGGGACCGACGACGGTCGCCCCCTGGGCAGCGTGGCCGAGCAGCGCGTCGACCCCGCTGCGCGCGCGGTCGCGCATCATCGCGTCGAGGGCACGGCCGGCGAGCAGGAACGTCAGCAGCATCAGCGCGCCGTCGAACCACGCGTCGTGGCCGCCCGTGGCGACCTCGTAGAGGCTGAGCGCGGTGGCGACGACGACGCCGATCGAGATCGGCACGTCCATGTTGGTCCGGCGCTTGCGCAGCGCGCGCCAGGCCGAGCGGAAGAACGGCATGCCCGCGTAGGCGATTGCCGGAACGCCGATCAGCGCGGACACCCAGTGGAACAGCGCGCGGGTGCTGCCCTCGGCTCCGGACCAGACGCTGACCGACAGCAGCATCACGTTCATCGCTGCGAAGGCGGCCACCGCGAGCGGGGCGAGCAGTGGCCGAACCTGCGACGGCGAGGCGGCGAGGGCGCCCTTGCGCGGTTCGGCCTCGAAACCGATCCGCTCGAGCTCGGCGACGAGGTCGCGTGCGTCGAGCGAACGGTCGTGTTCGATCGTCACCTGCCGGGCGGAGAGGTTGACGCGGCTCGAGACGATGCCCGGCCGCCCGGCGAGCCCGCGCTCGATCCGCGAGATGCAGCCGGCGCAGTGCATCCCGGGAACGGCGAGCACGCTCGACACTGTCGGCTGCTGCCGGAGCGAGACCTCGTTCACCGGAGCGATCCTTCGTGGCGCCAGACCTGTCCGTCGGCGTCGACCTGCAGGCGGAGGATCCAGCGCTCGGCGGGCAGCGCCTCGTTCGAGCGGAAGCGGCCGCCGCCGAGCGGCTCGAACGCCAGCGGCCGGTCGGCCTTGCGTCCGAGCGGGTGCCGGGCCGTCCCCGTGAGGCGGACGTCTCCTTCGGGGCCGGCCACGGCGACTTCGACACGGCCGTCGGGGAGCCGTGCGGCTTCGGCGCTCCAGCCGAGGGCCCGCTGCGTCTCCGCCTGGTCGAGCCAGCGGTTGAACTGCTGGCTGGCGACGTAGGAGTTCTCGACCACGACACCGCCGAAAGTCGAGGTGGCGTAGCTCGCCATGATGAAGTTCACCGCGATCACCACGCCGAAGAAGCCGACGAGGACGGCCAACATGTGCCGCCCGGTGAAGGGCTTGCCGGTCATTGCCCCTCTCCCGGTGCGGAGAAGCGGGTCTCGGCGGCATCCGTCTCCCGCTGGTCGTCGAGCGAAGTGACGGTGAAGGCGAAGTCCTGCGCCGGAGTTCCGGCCGGGGCGACCAGGTAAAGCCGCTGCGGCGCGGTCGAGTCCGCGGGGACGGTGAAGATCAGCTCGCGCGCGGCGGCGTCCCGGCCCATCTCGTCGGACCACATCGCCGCGCCGGGAAGGCCCGCGATTGCGACCTTCATCTGCCGCGGGCGGCTCTGCATGTTGCGCAGCTTGACGGTGTAGGCGTTGCGCACGCTGCCGTCGCTCATCAGCATGTACGGCGGGTTGCGGTCGGGGGCGACCGAGATGTCGGTGTGGCTCCGCGTGCCGAGGGCGAACAGCAGCGCCAGCCCGATCGCTCCCCAGACCGAGAAATAGACGATCGTGCGCGGGCGCAGCAGCACTTTCCATGCCGGGCGCGCGGGCTCGCCCGCCGCCTCGCGCTTCGCGTCTTCCAGCGTGATGTAGTCGATCAGCCCGCGCGGCCGGCCGATCTCGGCCATGACCCGGTCGCAGGCGTCGATGCACAGCGCGCAGGTGATGCAGCCGATCTGCGGCCCTTCCCGGATGTCGATGCCCGTCGGGCAGACCGCGACGCACTGCAGGCAGTCGATGCAGTCGCCGAACTTGCCGGGCTCCTTCTGCGCCTTCTTGACGCTGCCGCGCGGTTCGCCGCGCCAGTCCTTGTAAGTGACGGTCAGCGACTTCTCGTCCATCATCGCCGACTGGATGCGCGGCCAGGGGCACATGTAGATGCACACCTGCTCGCGCATGAACCCGCCGAGGGTGAAGGTCGTGAGCGTGAGGATTCCGACGGTGACGTAGGCGATCGGCGCAGCCTGGCCGGTCCAGAAATCGTGTGTCAGCGTCGGCGCGTCGGCGAAGTACATGATCCACGCACCGCCGGTCCAGAAGCTGATCACGAGGTAGATCGTCCACTTGAACGCGCGCCGGGCGACCTTGTTCAGCGTCCACGGCGCGGCGTCGAGGCGCATCCGCGCGTTGCGGTCGCCATCGACGAAGCGGTCGATGTGCTGGAACAGGTCGGTCCACACGGTCTGCGGGCAGGCATAGCCGCACCACGCGCGCCCGACCGCGCTGGTGACGAGGAACAGGCCGATGCCGGCCATGACCAGCAGGCCGGCGACGAAATAGAACTCGTGCGGCCAGATCTCGATGCCGAACATGTAGAAGCGGCGGTTGGCGAGATCGATCAGCACCGCCTGGTCGGGCGCATAGGGGCCGCGGTCCCAGCGGATCCACGGCGTGCCGTAGTAGATCGCCAGCGTGACGACCATGACCGTCCACTTGAAGCGGCGGAACGGGCCGTCGATCCGCCGGTTGTGGACGGTCTTGCGCTTCTCGAACAGCCGGGGGCGCGCGGGTTCGGGTTGCAACCCATCCGCGTTGACGTTGGCGATCGCCGCGCGAACCTGCTCCCCGGGCCTGGCCGATCCGCTTTCGAGAACGGTTTCCTCAGGGCTGCTCATCGACCTGAACCGCCGGGTCAGCGGCGACCTCCACGAAGTCTTCGCCTCCCCCCAGCGAATGGACGTAAGCTGCGAGCATCTTGATGGTCACCGGATCGAGGCGGTGCTCCCAGGCCGGCATGACCCCGTGGCGCGGCGCGCGGATCTGCCGCACGACCTGCTCGCGCGAGCTGCCGTAGAGCCAGATGGCATCGGCGAGATTGGGCGCCCCGAGCGCGCGGTCGCCGCGCCCCTGCGGACCGTGGCACAGCGCGCAGTTGTCGGCGAAGAGCTGCGCGCCGGCCGGGCTCGGCCTTGCCTTGCCCGACAGGCTGAGCACGTGATCGGCGACCTGGCCGATCTGCTCGGCGGTCAGGATGCCGTCGAACGCCGGCATCTGGCTCTGGCGCGTCTCGTCGACGCCCGGCTGGCGGATTCCCTTCATCAGCGTGTACTCGATCGCCTTGAGGTCACCGCCCCACAGCCAGTCATCGTCGTTGAGGTTGGGATAGCCGGGGCCGCCCGCGGCGCCGGCGCCGTGGCACTGCACGCAGTTGACCTTGAACGCCGCCCGGCCGCCGGCGATCGCCGCGCGCATCCGTTCGCTGTCCTCGGGCAGCCGCTCGATCGGCACTTGCGCCAGTGCGGCGAGGATCGGGGCCTTGCGCTCGCTCTCGCGGGTCATTTCCTCGGCCAGCTGGCCGCGGCTCGACCAGCCGAGCACCCCCTCGGTCGCCTGGGTGACCAGCGGCCAGGCCGGGTAGAGCACGACGTAGACCAGGCCCCAGACGATCGTCAGGTAGAAGGTCCACAGCCACCAGCGAGGCATCGGCGTATCGAGTTCCTCGATGCCGTCCCACTCGTGGCCGACCGTCTGGGTTCCGGTCGGCTCGTCGATGCGCCTGCCGGCTCCGGGGCGGGGATCAGAGCTCGCCATCGTCGTCGTCCTTGAAAATGATCTGCGCGGCCTCTTCGTTGTGCCTGCGCGCCCCGGGCCGCAGCGGCCAGGCCACGAGCACGACGAAAGTGACCAGCATCGCCAGCAGGCCCCAGCTGTCGGCAAGGTGGCGCAGGGTCTCGTAAGTCGAGTGTCCGCTCACCGGCCCTTCTCCCCGGCGAGTTCCTCCTGTGCCGCGGCGGCATTCACGTCGACCAGCGTGCCGAGCATCTGCAGGTAGGCGACCAGCGCGTCCATTTCGGTCAGGCGCGAGGGGTTGCCGTCGAAGTCGCGCCGCTGAACCTTGGGATAACGCTCGGCGAGGTCGCCGGCGTCGGCGTTCGGGTCGCCCTGTGCGCGCATGTCGAGCACGGCGTTTGCAATGTCCCTGGCCGTGTACGGCACGCCCACCCGGCGCAGCGCGCGCAGCCGGTCGGCGGCGTTGTCTGTCCGAAGGTCGGTCTCGGCGAGGAACGCGTACGTCGGCATGATGCTCTCGGGCACCACCGAGCGCGGGTCCTTGAGGTGCTGCACGTGCCATTCGTCGGAGTAGCGACCGCCGACGCGCGCGAGGTCCGGCCCGGTGCGCTTCGAGCCCCACTGGAACGGGTGGTCGTACATGCTTTCGGCGGCGAGCGAGTAGTGGCCGTAGCGCTCGACCTCGTCGCGGAAGGGGCGGATCATCTGGCTGTGGCAGGTGTAGCAGCCTTCGCGGACGTAGATGTCGCGGCCGGCCTGCTCGAGCGGGGTGTAGGGCCGCATGCCCTCGACCTTCTCGATCGTGTTGTCGATCCAGAACAGCGGCGCAATCTCGACCACGCCGCCGATCACGACCGCAACGAAGGCGAACACGCCGAGAAGCGTGACGTTGCGCTCGATCTTCTTGTGTTGCTCGGTGAAGCTCATTTTGCGGATTCCTATTCGGCCGGCACGGCGACGATCGGCCGATCCGCTTCGGGATCGTACGGGGCTTCGCGCAGCGGCGCCTCGGCGCGCTGGCGCCCGGCGATCGTCAGCCAGACGTTGGCGACCATCAGCACGGCGCCGGCGAGGTAGAGCACGCCGCCAATAGCGCGCAGCAGGTACATCGGCTTCAGCGCGGCGACGGTCTCGACGAAGCTGTTCACGAGGTAGCCGTCGGCACCGTACTCGCGCCACATCAGGCCCTGGGTGATCCCCGCCACCCACATCGCGGCGGCGTAGAAGACGATGCCCACGGTCGCGAGCCAGAAGTGCCAGTTGACCCAGCGCAGCGAGTAGAGCCGCTGGCGCTTCCACAGCCGCGGCACGAGGAAGTAGACCACGGCGAACGAGATCATGCCGTTCCACCCGAGCGCGCCGGCGTGAACGTGGCCGATCGTCCAGTCAGTGTAGTGCGACAGCGAGTTGACCGCCTTGATGCTCAGCATCGGGCCCTCGAAGGTGGCCATTCCGTAGAAGGCCAGCGCGAGCACCATCATGCGGATGATCGGGTCGGTGCGGACCTTGTCCCACGCGCCGTTGAGGGTCATCAGCCCGTTGATCATGCCGCCCCAGCTCGGCATCCACAGGATCACCGAGAACACCATGCCGAGCGTCTGCGCCCAGTCGGGCAGCGCGGTGTAGTGCAGGTGGTGCGGGCCAGCCCAGATGTAGAGGAAGATCAGCGACCAGAAGTGCAGGATCGACAACCGGTAGCTGTAGATGGGCCGCCCCGCCTGCTTGGGCACGAAGTAGTACATCATCGCCAGGAACGGCACGGTCAGGAAGAACGCGACCGCGTTGTGACCGTACCACCACTGCGTCAGCGCATCCTGCACGCCGGCGAAAGCCGAATAGGACAGCGAGCCCAGCGGTGTGACCGGCACCGCCAGGTTGTTGACGATGTGCAGCATCGCGATGGTGATGATGAACGACAGGTAGAACCAGTTCGCGACGTAGATGTGCGGCTCCGTCCGGCGGATAAGCGTGCCGACGAAGACGACGAAATAGGCGACCCAGACGATGGTCAGCCACAGGTCGACGTACCATTCGGGCTCGGCGTACTCGCGGCTCTGGGTGATGCCGAGCAGGTAGCCGGTCGCGGCGAGGACGATGAACAGCTGGTAGCCCCAGAACACGAACCGCGCGAGGCCGGGGAAGGCGAGCCGCGTGCGGCAGGTGCGCTGGACGACGTAGAACGAGCTCGCGATCAGCACGTTGCCGCCGAACGCGAAGATGACGCCCGAGGTGTGCAGCGGGCGCAGCCGGCCGAAATTGAGCCACGGCTCGAGGTTGAGAGCGGGGAACACCAGCTGCAGCGCCACCACCAGGCCGGCGAGCATGCCGACGATCGACCAGCCGACCGTCGCGATCACGCCCCAGCGCACCGGGTCGTCGTCGTAGCGCGAGGGGTCTGCCGGTGCGCGCACGATCGCGTTGCCGAGCGAGTCGAAATCGCTCCGGGCCACGGTCAGGCACAGCGCGACGAAGGCGACGATCGCGAGAATCGTCATGTGGACGGCGAAGCCGCCATCGGCCGCTGTCGCGACCGCAGCCACGGACAGCACCAGCAGCAGGAACCACATTCCCGCGCGAGACAATACGGCTTCCATCGAGCGCGCCCTTGATCCTTTGTCGACTCCGTTCGGCCGATGGTCCCCATCGGCCCAGAACAGGCGGAGCGGCATTGGGGTATTTACGGAGTAGGTGAATTGAGAGCCGTCAAAGACGCCTGCGATTCGGCGGGGTAGGCTGGCTCAGTTGGGCGGTGCCTCACCCGAGAACCCCGGCCCCTTTCGTCGCTTCGATCGCGATCGGGCCGACCAGCAGGGCGACGATCCCGGGTCCTGCTGAACGACCTTTGGCGGCGAGGGTCCGCGCGCTTTCGGGAACCTGCTTCGATGTCCCGCGTCTCGACCAGCGCCCGGATGCTCGCGCGCTAGCGCTCGGCCAGCAGCCGCTTGAGCTCGCCGGTGTCGATCGGCTTGCGGATCACCGTGACGTCGGGACCGCAACTGGTGAGGCTTTCGACCGGGTTGCCGGTCATGATCGCGCACCCGATGTCCGGCCAGCGCTCGCGCACCGTTTCGAGCAGGCACATCCCATCGAGCCGGGGCATCGAGAAGTCGGTCAGCACGAACTCGGGCTTCGCCTCGCCCTGCTCGATCAGCTCGAGCGCATGGCGGCCGTCCCTGGCGACGCTGACTTCGAGGCCGAGGTCGCGCAACTGTTCCGACAGGATCAGGCGGACGCCCTCGTCGTCGTCGACGACCAGCACCGAGGAAACACCGATTTTCGAGCCATGGCCGCAATCGGCCTTCGCGCCGGCACTGTCGGTGCTCCGCGTCGCCGGCAGGTCCATCTCGATCGTCGTGCCGTGCCCGCAGGTGCTTTCGATCCGGAACAGCCCGCCCGACTGCTGGATGAAGCCGGCGACCATCGACAGCCCGAGCCCGGTGCCCTTTCCGGCCGACTTGGTGGTGAAGAACGGCTCGGTCACCCGCTCGAGCAGCTCGGGTGGGATGCCTTCGCCCTCGTCCTCGACGCGGATGCGCAGGAACTCGCCGGCCTGCGAATGCGGCGGCGGCTCCGCACGCTCGAAGGTCACGCGAATGGTTCCGCCCTCGGGCATGGCGTCGCGCGCGTTGATCAGCAGGTTGACCAGCGCCAGCTCCAGCTGCGCCGCGTCGACGAAGAGGGGCGTGACGTCGTCGGGAATGTGCCATTCGACCGAGGTCCGGTCGCCCAGCGCGTGCGAGACGAGACCGTCGACGCTGTCGCGCAGGCGGCGCGGATCGACGCTTGTGGGGGTCAGCTCCTGCTTGCGGGCAAAGGCCATCAGCCGACGCACGAGCTCGGCCCCGCTCTCGGCCGCGTGGCGCATGTGGTCGACGATCTTCTGCTCGCGTTCGCCGAGCTGGAGCCGTCCTTCGAGCAGCCGCAGGCCGCCGAGCACGGCCGCCAGCAGGTTGTTGAAGTCGTGCGCCACGCCGCCCGTGAGCTGCCCGAGCGCTTCGGACTTGCGCGACTGGACGAGCTGCTGCTCGAGCTCGCGCTGGGCGGTGACATCGATCAGCGTGCCGACCCACGTGTCTGGCGACTCGGCGCTGCGCACGCACTGGTCGATGACGTGGATCACGCTGCCGTCGCTGCGGCCCCAGCGATAGTGCGAAGTGACGGTCCGCTCGGTGGCCTGCGCCAGGCGCTGCTCGAGCGCTTCGGCATCGCCGCCGACGATGCGGTCGCACCAGCGCAGCTCGCCGGCGGCCAGTGCGCCCGCGTCATCCCCGGCGAAGAGTTCGAGATCTCCGCCGATGAACCGGCGATTGAGGCGCCCCTTGTTGTCGAAGCCGGCCTCGTAGAGCGCGAGCGGCAAGGCTTCGAGAATGGCTGCCTGCCGCAGCCGCGACTGCTGCAGCTCGCGCTCGACCGTGAGTCGCTCGGCGTCGGCGTGAAGCTTGGCCTCGCGCAGTTCCTGCTCGGCGCGCGCCTGGCCAGCGACCTGCTGGCGCAGCAGGTAGAGGTCGACGAACACCGCGACTTTCGATTTGAGCACGACCGGATCGACCGGCTTGAACACGTAGTCGACGGCGCCCATCGAATAGCCGCGCATCAGGTGCTCGGTTTCCTTGTTCACCGCCGAGAGGAAGATGATCGGGATGCGCGAGGTCTGCGAGCGCTGGCGCACGAGCGCCGCGGTCTCGTAGCCGTCCATCTCGGGCATGAACACGTCGAGCAGGATGACCGCGAAGTCGTCCTTCAGCAGCTGGCGCAGCGCGGTCCGCCCCGAGGTGGCGGTGACCACATCGGCGAGCGGCTCGAGCACTTCCGACAGCGCCATGAGATTGCGCTCGTCGTCGTCGACGACGAGGATCCGGGCGCGCGCCTCGCGGGGCACGCCGAGTGCGCCGGCGAGTGGGGAACGGGCGGTCATGGTGGTCTCGGTATTCACGCGGCGTCGGGGACCCCCGGCCCTGCAACCGTCTCGGCGCCGACCCCGGCGCGGCCGATCCACACCCTGAGCAGCGCCAGCAACAGGTCGATATCGACCGGCTTGGCAATGTAGTCCGAGGCGCCCGCGTCAAGGCACTTCTGCCGGTCACCCTTCATCGCCTTGGCGGTCACCGCGATGAGCGGCGTCCGGGCGATCTCCGGGTGGGCGCGAATGCGCCGCATCGTCTCGTAGCCGTCCATTTCGGGCATCATAATGTCGATCAGCGCCACGTCGACGTCGGGATCGCGTTCGAGGATCGAAATGCCCTCTGCGCCGCGTTCGGCGTGCACGACCTCCGCCCCATGGGCTTCGAGTACGCTCGCCAGCGAGTAGATGTTGCGGATGTCGTCGTCCACGACGAGCAGCTTGCGCCCGGCCAGCTCGAAGGTGTTCCACTCCGTTTCTGAACGGGCGGGGGGAGGCTTGCGCCGCTTGCGCTTGCCGCCGGCTGCGAACGACTGGCCGATCGTCCGGAACAGCCGGCCCAGCTCGTCCCGTTTCGCCGGCTTCTCGAGCACTTCGCTCGCGCCGAGCGTCAGCGCGTGCGCTGCTTGTTCGGCGCCCGAGATGACGTAGACGGGGATCGCGCTGCTTTCCGGCTCGTGCCGGAGCAGGTCGAGCAGGACGAAACCGTCGATATCGCTGAGGCCGAGATCGAGCGTGATCGCGCTCGGCCGCAGCTTGCGGACCATTGCCAGCGTTCCCGCCCCGGCCGAGGAGATCACACCCTTGATCCCGGCGTCGTGCGCCACGTCGAGCAGGATGCCGGCAAAAGCCGGGTCGTCCTCGACGATCAGCACGAAGGGCTGGTCTTCGAGATCGTCGCGGTCGTCCTCCGGGCCGCGGTCGAGGGCGGGTTCGGCCGTTTCTTCCGCGGCAGCGGGGAGCGATAGCGCCGGCGCCACGCCGGGCGAGCGCGTCGGCACGTAGAGCGTGAAGGTCGAGCCCTTGCCCGGCTTCGAGCGGACCTGGATCTCTCCGCCGAGCAGGTTGGCGATCTCGCGGCTGATCGACAGGCCGAGACCCGTGCCGCCGTACTTGCGGCTGGTGGTGCCATCGGCCTGCTGGAAGGCCTCGAAGATCAGCCGCTGCTTGTCCTCGGGGATGCCGATCCCGGTATCGGTGACCGCGATCTCGATTACCCCGTCGGCCTCGCCCAGCACAGGATGGGTAGGCGTCCACCCGCGTTCGGCGCGCCGGACTTCGAGCCTCACGCCGCCCTCGGAAGTGAACTTGAATGCGTTCGACAGCAGGTTGAGCACGACCTGCTGCAGGCGCTTCTCGTCGGTGCGGATAGTGGCGGGCAGGTCGTTGGCGAAATCGACCTGGAACGAGAGGTCCTTCTCGGACGCCAGCTGGCGGAAAGTGCGTTCGAGGTGGAGCCTCAGCGAGTCGAGCGGCATTTCGCCGATCTCGATTCCGACGGTCCCGGATTCGATCTTCGACAGGTCGAGGATGTCGTTGATCAGGTTGAGCAGGTCGGTGCCCGCCGAATGGATCGTGCGGGCGAACTCGGTCTGCTTCTCGTTGAGGTTGCCCTGCTGGTTGTCGGCCAGCATCTTCGAGAGGATCAGCAGCGAGTTGAGCGGTGTGCGCAGCTCGTGGCTCATGTTGGCGAGGAACTCGGACTTGTACTTCGAGGTCAGCGCCAGCTGCTCGGCCTTCTCCTCGACCGCGCGGCGGGCCATTTCGATCTCGAAATTCTTCGCCTCGACCTGCTTCTTCTCGTTCTCGAGCAGCTGCGCCTTTTCCTGCAGCTCCTGGGTCAGCAGCTGCGATTCCTTGAGCAGCTCCTCGGTGCGCATCGTCGCCGCGATCGTGTTGAGCACGATGCCGACGGTCTCCATGAGCTGGGTAAGGAAGGTGTGGTGGGTCTCGTTGAATTCCTCGAACGAGGCAAGTTCGATGACCGCCTTGACCTCGTCCTCGAACAGGGCGGGAAGGATGTTGACGTTGGCCGGCGATGCCGCGCCGAGGCCCGAGCCGATCCTGATGAAGTCGCCCGGGACCTTGTTCAGCCGCATCGGGCGCTTGTCGGCGGCGGCCTGGCCGATGAGGCCTTCGCGTAGCTCGAACGTCTCCTTGAGCTCGTCGCGCCGGTCGGCCCCATAAGTGGCGACGAGCTCGAGCGTCGGCCGCCCGTCGTTCTCGTTGGCGACGTAGAACACGCCGTACTGGGCGTTCACCAGCGGCGCGAGCTCGCTCATGATCAGGTTGGAGATCGTGGTCAGGTCGCGCTCGCCCTGCAGCATCCGGCTGAAGCGGGCGAGGTTGGTCTTGAGCCAGTCCTGCTCGGCGTTCTTGAGCGTCTGATCCTTGAGATTGAGGATCATCTCGTTGATGTTGTCCTTGAGCGCGGCCATCTCGCCCGAGGCTTCCACCGCGATCTCGCGGGTCAGGTCGCCCTTCGTCACCGCGGTGGCGACTTCGGCGATCGAGCGCACCTGGTTGGTCAGGTTGGCGGCCATCGCATTCACGTTGTCGGTCAGGTCGCGCCACAGGCCGGCCGCGCCGGGTACGCGCGCCTGGCCGCCGAGCCGGCCCTCGACCCCGACTTCGCGCGCCATGTTGGTGACCTGATCGCCGAAGGTCGACAGCGTCTCGATCATCCCGTTGATCGTCTCGGCCAGCGCGGCGATCTCGCCTTTCGCGTCGAAGGTCAGCTTGCGCTTGAGATTGCCCTGGGCGACCGCGGTGACGACGTCGGCGATGCCGCGCACCTGGTTGGTCAGGTTGTAGGCCATCTGGTTGACGTTGTCGGTCAGGTCCTTCCAGGTGCCGCCGACGCCCGGAACTTGCGCCTGCCCGCCGAGCTTCCCCTCGGTGCCGACCTCGCGCGCCACGCGGGTTACTTCGCTGGCGAACGAGTTCAGCTGGTCGACCATCGTGTTGATGGTGTTCTTGAGCTCGAGGATCTCGCCCTGCACGTCGACGGTGATCTTGCGCGAGAGATCGCCGCGGGCGACCGCCGTGGTGACGTCGGCGATGTTGCGGACCTGGCCGGTCAGGTTGTCGGCCATCAGATTGACGTTGTCGGTCAGGTCCTTCCAGGTGCCCGCGACGCCGGGCACCTGCGCCTGGCCGCCGAGCTTCCCTTCGGTGCCGACCTCTCGGGCCACACGGGTGACTTCCGAGGCGAACGCGTTGAGCTGGTCGACCATCGTGTTGATGGTGTTCTTCAGCTCGAGAATCTCGCCCTTCACGTCGACCGTGATCTTCTTCGACAGGTCGCCGAGCGCGACCGCGGTGGTCACCTCGGCGATGTTGCGGACCTGGCCGGTCAGGTTGGCGGCCATTGCGTTGACGTTGTCGGTCAGATCCTTCCAGGTGCCGGCGACGCCCTCGACCTGCGCCTGTCCGCCAAGCCGGCCCTCGGTACCGACCTCGCGGGCGACACGGGTCACTTCCGAGGCGAACGAGTTGAGCTGGTCGACCATCGTGTTGATGGTGTTCTTGAGCTCGAGGATCTCGCCCTTCACGTCGACCGTGATCTTCTTCGACAGGTCGCCGCGAGCGACGGCGGTCGTGACCTCGGCGATGTTGCGCACCTGGCCGGTCAGGTTGCCGGCCATCGCGTTGACGTTGTCGGTCAGGTCCTTCCACGTGCCGCCGACGCCTTCGACCTGCGCCTGCCCGCCGAGCTTGCCCTCGGTGCCGACCTCGCGGGCGACGCGCGTCACCTCGCTGGCGAACGAGTTGAGCTGGTCGACCATCGTGTTGATCGTGTTCTTGAGCTCGAGGATCTCGCCGCGCACCTCGACGGTGATCTTCTTGGACAGGTCGCCGCGAGCGACGGCGGTCGTGACCTCGGCGATGTTGCGCACCTGCCCGGTCAGGTTGGCGGCCATCGAGTTCACGTTCTCGGTCAGGTCGGCCCAGGTTCCGGCGACGCCCGGCACCTGTGCCTGGCCGCCGAGCTTGCCCTCGGTGCCGACCTCGCGGGCGACGCGGGTCACCT